>JADGAY010000038.1 GCA_015231775.1 Magnetococcales bacterium
TGATGGGGAGCGAGGGGCGCGGGGAGCAGATCACCAAGAGCGATCAGGATAATGCCATGATCGCCGACGAAACCTGTCCCACCGAGGCGTATCAGGCCTTTGCCCACGCCTTCACCACGGCCCTGGCGCAGTTGGGATACCCCCCTTGTCCGGGAAATGTGATGATGACCAATCCCCAATGGTGCGGACGGGTCGTGGATTATGAAAAATTGATTCTTTCGTGGATCCGTCAGCCCTCTCCCGCCAACCTGATGCAACTGGCGATTCTTTTCGATGCCCGTCCCATGTCGGGACGCACGACCCTGTTCCAGCGTGTGCGGGATTTCATGCTGGAGAACCTCCCCAGCGATCCGACTTTTTACGCCCATTTCGCCAAACCGGTGCTGGCATTCGACACCCCCTTGGGATTTTTCAATCGGTTCATCGTGGAAAAGGGGAACAAACAGGGGCAGATCGATCTCAAACGAGGAGGGGTGTTTCCGATCGTGCACGGGGTGCGCAGTCTGGCCCTGGAGCATCGCATCAAGGATCCCAACACGATCCATCGCATCCGCGGACTGGCGCGGCGTGGGGTGCTCGAGCGCACCTTTTGCACGGATCTGATCGACGCGTTCGATTTCCTCTCCGCCTTGCGGGTGCGGGTGAAACTGGATCCGCACTTAAAACATGGGGCAGAAGGCGATTATTTGCTAATCGAGAATCTTGGCAGACTCGAAAAGGAGTATCTGCGAGATTCCCTGGTGGTGGTGGATGGTTTCAAGGATTTGATGATTCACCATTTCAGATTGAAGCAGTTGCAATAGGATCGGTGGGGGAGCCGGGAATGGCGATTGAAATTTTGATCGTGGATGATGCGCCGAATATCGTTCTGTCCTTGGAATTTTTGATGAAAAAGGAGGGATTTTCGGTGCGTTCGGTGGGGGATGGCGACTCGGCGCTGTTGGCCGTGGAGGAGAAGCGTCCGGATCTGGTGCTGTTGGACGTGATGATTCCCAAGAAGAACGGCTACGAGGTGTGCGAGGCGTTACGTGCCGACCCGCGTTGTCAGGGGGTGAAGATCATCATGCTGACCGCCAAGGGGCGCGAGGTGGAGCAGGAGAAGGGGCTGGCCCTGGGCGCGGACGACTATGTGACCAAGCCTTTCGCCACCCGTGAGTTGGTGCTCAAGGTGCGTGCCATGCTGGGACTGGCCAACGATTGATGGAACATGAATATTCGTAGTCGCTTCTGGGGTATACTGGGAATCTTTCTGCTGTTGGCCTTGGGGGGGCTGGGCGGAATCGTCTGGGAGGCGTCGCGGAGCATGCCCGAGGTGGATGCGGCCACGTATGCGTGGTTGCAGACCCAGTTCGTTTATCTGCTGTTGCTGCTGTTTCTGATCTTCGGGATACTGGCGCAGATCTGGGGGTGGCTGGATGGCGTGGTGTTCAAGCCGATGATCCAGGTGACCCGTGATGTGGGGATCATCGCCGGGGCGGATCCGGCCCGCAAGATCGAACTGCGCCCGGATCACCTGTTGGGGGAGTTGCCTGACGCGGCCCGGCAGGTGGGTACGGCGCTGCTTTCGGCCCGACGGCAGGTGCGGGAGGCATTGGCCAATCAGGTCGAGGGGTTGGAACGGCTGGAGAAGGTGATCAAGCACCTCAACGTGGGGCTGATCGTCATCAACGCCGATGCCGGGATCGTGCTCTACAACCTGGCCGCGCAGAATCTGTTCCGCAACCGCCAGGACGCCTTGGGATTGGGACGGTCGCTGTACGAGCTGTGTGCCCGCATGCCCCTGGAGACCACCATGGAGTTCCTCAACCGTTGTCACGCCTCGCCCGAGGGGTGCGCGGACAAGGGGGATGCCCGCTTCTTTTGCGCCGCCCTGCATGAAGACGTGATGCTCGACTGCGCCATGAGTCTTTTTCCCAGTCAACGCGCGGATCAGAACTACTACTTGATCACCCTGGAGGAGGCCACCCGGCGGGTATCCGGCCTGCGGCGCAGCGACCGGTTGATCCGTCACACCCTGGAGAACATTCGCGGTCCGGTGGCCAATTTGCGCGCCGCCGCCGAGACGCTCATGGATCACGACGACATGGATCACCAGGAGCGCGAGAAGTTCGTGCGGGTGATGCACGACGAAGTGGCGGAGCTTTCCGTGCGACTGGATGCCATCGCCACCGAGGCCGATACCCTGGCCGCCGAACACTGGGTGTTGAACGATGTGCTGACCTCGGATCTGATCGAGGCGTTGAACCGGCGGATGGAGCGGCATCACGGCCTGACGGTGCGCGGGGTGGGCGAGGCGTTGTGGATCCAGGCCGATGCCCCGGCCCTGCTGTTGGCCCTGGAGAGTATGCTGGCCAAGATCCGTTTTCACGCCGGTCCGGTGGAGATCGAGATCGAGGCGTTGATGGGCAACCATCGGATCTATCTGGATCTGATCTGGCCCGGCACGCCGATCTCCGCGCGTCTGGTCGAGTCGTGGCATGCCGAGAAGCTCGAGGATGGGGGCGCGTTGATGCGTCTGGAGGAGATCCTGGAGCGGCACGGCTGCGAAATCTGGAGTCAGGCGCACCGCCGTCCGGGGCATGCCATGCTGCGTCTGCCGGTGGCGCCTTCGGCGCGGCAGTGGCAGCTCCAGGCGGTGGAGATCTCCGAGCGTCCGGAGTTCTACGATTTCTCGTTGATGAACGGTTTCAACTCCCTGGGCGCTCGTCTGGCCATGCCGCTTTCCAATCTGAGCTACGTGGTGTTCGATACCGAGACCACCGGCTTGCAACCCTCGAAGGGGGATGAGATCATCTCCATGGCCGGGGTGCGCATCGTCAACGGGCGTGTGCTTTACGGTGAACGGTTCGAACGGCTGGTCTATCCCGGTCGTCCGATTCCGCCGGAATCCACCCGCGTGCACGGCATCACCGATGCCGATGTCCAGGACAAGCCGACCATCCAGGAGGTGTTGCCGCAGTTCAAGACATTTGTCGGCGATGCGGTGCTGGTGGCCCACAACGCCGCTTTCGACATGCGTTTCCTGCAACTCAAGGAGGAGATCTGCAAGGTGCGGTTCGAGAATCCGGTGCTCGATACCCTGCTGTTGTCGGTCTATCTCCACGACGAGGTGACCGATCACACCCTGGATGCCATCGCGGACCGGTTGGGGGTGGATGTGCAGCTCCATCTGCGTCATACCGCCATGGGGGATGCCATGGTCACGGCGGATGTGTTCCTGAAACTGTTGGAGATGCTCAAGGCCAAGGGGGTCTCCTCGTTGGGTCTGGCCATGCAGGCCTCGGAGAGCATGGTGCGGATTCGTCGTCAGCAGGCGGAGGCCAACTACTGACATGCCGATGATGAAGCGTCGCAAGGAACGTCTGGTGGTGCTGGCCGTGCTTGGCGTGCTGGCGATCAACTACCCGTTGATCGCCCTGTTCAGCCAGGAACGGATGGTATTGGGCGTGCCGATGTTGTGGTTCTATCTGTTCGTGTTCTGGTTGGGTTTCGTCGTGTCGATCGCCCTGATCATGCGGCGTCAGCACGGGGACAAGGGCTGACCGATGTCCTGGCAGTGGATCGTTCCCCTGATGTCGATCGCCTACCTGGGGCTGTTGTTCGCCGTGGCCTACCACGCGGACCGCCAGGCCGCGCGCGGTCGCTCCCTGGTCAACAACCCGACCATCTACACCCTCTCCATCGCGGTCTATTGCACCTCCTGGACCTACTACGGCAGCGTGGGGCGCGCGGCGGAGACCGGCATCGGCTTTTTGCCGATCTTTCTGGGGCCCACCATCATGGCTGCCCTCTGGTGGCAGTTGCTCACCAAGATCATCGCCATCTCCAAGGCCAACCACATCACCTCCATCGCCGATTTCATCGCCTCGCGCTTCGGCAAGAGTCCGGTGCTTGGCGGCATGGTGACCCTGTTCGTGGTGATCGGCGTCCTGCCCTACATCGCCTTGCAGCTCAAGGCGGTGGCGGTGAGCCTGGATGTGCTCGTCCACCATCTGGACGATTTTCTCGACATGCGGGGATCTTCCAACCCCTGGGGCGACACCGCCTTGTACGTGGCCATGATCCTGGCCCTCTTTTCGATTCTGTTCGGCACGCGCCACCTCGATGCCAGCGAACGCCACGAAGGGATGGTCACGGCCATCGCCTTCGAGTCGATCGTCAAGCTGGGGGCCTTTCTGTTCGTCGGCCTGTTCGTCACCTTCGGGCTCTTCGATGGCTTCGGCGATCTGTTCGGCAAGGCCATGGCCGATCCCGCGCTCCAGCGGCTCATGACCTTCGAGGCCATGCCCGGCGGGTTTGCCGCCTGGTTCTCGATGACCCTGATCGCCATGCTGGCGGTGATGTTCCTGCCCCGGCAGTTCCAGGTGCTGGTGGTGGAGAACGTCAATCCGGTCCACATTCGCCAGGCCTCCTGGTTGTTTCCGCTTTATCTCCTGGCCTTCAATCTCTTCGTGCTTCCCATCGCCCTGGCCGGACGGCTGCTCTTTTCCGGCGGGGGGATGGACCCGGACACCTTCGTTCTGATCCTGCCGATCCAGGGCAATCAGGTGTGGCTGGCGCTGTTCGTCTACCTGGGGGGGTTGTCCGCGGCCACCAGCATGGTGATCGTCGAGGTGATCGCCATGTCCACCATGGTCAGCAACGACCTGGTGTTGCCCCTGCTGCTCCGGTTTCGCGCCGCCTTCCGCGAGGATCTCTCCGGCATCATCCTCACCATCCGGCGTGGCATCATCATCGCCTTGATGCTGCTCGGCTATCTCTATTTCCGCCTGATCGGCGAATCCCATACCCTGGTGAGCATCGGCATCATCTCGTTTGCCGCCGTGGCACAGTTCGCGCCCGCCATCCTCATCGGCATCTACTGGCAGGGGGTGAGCCGGCGGGCGGCCATGGGCGGGCTGATGGCCGGCTTCATCGTCTGGTCGCATACCCTGCTGTTCGCCTCGTTCGCCAAGTCGGGGTGGATCGCCGGAAGCTTCCTCACCCACGGCCCCTGGGGCATCGCCTGGCTCAAGCCCCAGGCCCTCTTCGGTCTGTCGCTCTTCGATCCCTTGACCCATTCGGTCTTCTGGAGCCTTCTGGCCAACATCGGCACCCTGGTGCTCATCTCGCTGTTCGACCGCCAGACCGCCGTGGAGCAGATCCAGGCGCTCAACTTCGTCAACGTTTTCGAGAAGGGGGCGCGGGGCGGGAATGAGTATCTGTGGAGCGGCTTCGTCTCGGTGTCGGAGTTGAAGAAACTGCTCTCCCGCTTCGTGGGGCCGGCGCAGGCGGAACTCGATTTCGCCAATTACATGCAGCACCGGTTGCTCAATCTCGAGGAGCACGCCCAGGCGCCGGCCCATCTGGTGGCCTTCGCGGAGAAACGGCTCACCGGCGCCATCGGTTCGGCCTCGGCGCGGGTGATGGTCTCGTCGGTGGTGACCGGCGAGGAGCTGGATCTGCACGGGGTGATGCGCATCCTGGATGAGACCAGCCAGGTGATCGAATACAGTCAGAGGCTGGAACTCAAATCCCGTCAGCTCGAGGCGGCCACCTGTAAGCTCCAGGAGGTCAATGAGCGGTTGCAGGAGCTTGATCGTCTCAAGGACGAGTTCATCTCCACCGTCAGCCACGAGTTGCGCACCCCCTTGACCTCGATCCGCGCTTTCTCGGAGATCTTGCGGGACAACGAGGAGATGGATCTCGGGGATCGGCGTCGTTTCACCGAGATCATCATCAAGGAGGCCGAGCGACTGACCCGGCTGGTCAACCAGATTCTCGACCTGGCCAAGATCGAATCGGGCAAGATGGAGTGGCATCTGGAGCGGGTGGATCTGGTGGAGATCGCCCGCGACGCCATCGACGCCACCCATCAACTCTTCGAGAACAAATCGGTGCGCCTGAGTTTTCATGCGCCATCCTATCCGGTGATGCTCCGGGCGGATCGGGACAAGATCATCCAGGTGGTGATCAACCTGCTCTCCAACGCGGTCAAGTTCTGCGAGGCATCGATCGGCGCCGTCGAGGTGCATCTGCGGCAGGTGCCCGAGGGGGTCGGCATCGAGGTGGTGGACAACGGACCCGGCATCCCGAAAGATGATCTGGAGAAGGTGTTCGAAAAGTTCCATCAGGTCGATCAGGCCCGTGATGAAACCATGGATGTCCCCCTGGGCACCGGTCTGGGGTTGACCATCTGCCAGCGGATCATCGAACGGCATCGGGGTCGGATCTGGGTGGAGAGCGCATTGGGGCAGGGCGCCACCTTCAAGTTCCTGATGCCCCTGGATCCGGGTGAGTGACCGGCATCCAAGGCTCTCTTGTAATCGGATATCACTTGTATTGACAGGGTAAGCGGGTACAATAGCGCCATGCAGTGGCGCGCGCTTCAATCAATGGAAGAACATGGGAGGTCCAATGTCCACGGAGATGGTTCAACCGATTGCCTGGCGGCCCGATTTCACCACCGGGGTGGGGATCATCGACGATCAACACCGGGTGTTGATCAAGATGCTCAACGAAGCGGCCACCCGGCTCACCGATCAGAGCAGCCTGGAGGAGTTGGCCAAGATCGTCCAGGGGTTGATCAACTACGCCGACTACCACTTCAAGACCGAAGAGCGCTTCATCGTCGAACAGGGGTATGAGCGTCTTCGTCCCGTGGATGCCGAGGCCCACCTCGGACAGCATCGCGACTTCGTTGCCAAGGTGCTGGCCGTGCGCGAGCAGATCCATCTGGGACAGCGCGTGCCCAAAGATGTGTTGGTGTCGTTTCTCTCCGAGTGGTTGACCCACCACATTCTGCACACCGACAAGGCGTTGGGCGCCTTCATTCTGGATCAGAAACAGCGGACAACCCACTGATTGACTCAAGGGTGGGGCACTCCCCAACCGAGGATCGCCGGATCGGGTGACCCTCGGTTGGGGAGTGCCCCATCCGGCACGTTGATCAGGCCGACATTACGTCATCGAATGGCAGCGGAGAGGGGGATGCATTTCGGTCTGCGCGAAAAGATGATGCTCTATCTGGTTGGGGGAGTGCTCCTGATCGGTGGCGTCACGCTCACCATGGTGCGCTCCATGCAGGAGCGCATCCAACTGGAATTGACCCGCTATTCGGTGGAACGCTACGTCATGTTGCACCGGGAGAAGACCCTGGGCGGCATCCAGGGTGATCTGATGCTGGCGCTCAAGCTGGCCGATTCGGAGGTGGTGCGGCGCTGGGCGCGGGATCCATCCGACCCGGTGGTGACCGCCTCGGCCATGCGCGAACTGGGCAGTTTTCTGACCCTCTTCTCCAGTCGCGAACTGTTCGTGGCCTCCAAGCCGACCGGACAGTTCTACTTCGTCGATGCCTCCGCCCTGCGGGACGCGCGTCAATCCCCGCTCAAGTCGGCCCAGGCACTCACCGTCGATGATCTGGACGATGCCTGGTTCTTCAAGACCCTGGCGGATACGGCCCCCTATAATTTCAACGTCGATCACAACAACACGCTCAACGTCACCAAGTTGTGGATCAACGTGGTGATGAAGGAGGGGCAGGAGCCGGTCGCCGTGGTGGGGACCGGGATCGATATTACCAAGTTCATCGAATCCTTTGTCAAAAGTCCCGAGAAGGGGGTGACCGGGATGTTCGTCAACGAGGCCGGCGCCATCCAGGGCCATGCCGATCCGACGTTGATCGCCCAGAACGCCTCCATCGACGCCCAACAGGCCACCTCGACCATCTGGAAACTGTTGGCCAGCGAGCAGGAGGTCGAACGGCTCAAGGTTCTGATGAATCGTGTCAAGGGGGGCGGCTCGGGCGAGTTGCTCGAATTGACGATCAGTGGCGTGCCGCGTGTGGTGGCCGTGGCCTACATCGCCCCGCTCAAATGGTTCACGGTGGCCGCCTTCGATCGCACCAGCGTGATCGGCAGTCGCGATTTCCTCACCGTGCTGGCGGTGATGTTGCTGGCCATGGTGGTGTCGAGTTTTCTGGTCTACGTGATCGGCAACCGTCTGGTGGTCAAGCCGTTGCGCATGCTGGCCGAGGGGACGCGCCGGGTCGCGGAGGGGCAGTTCGATCTCCATCTGCCCGAGGATCGCCAGGACGAAATCGGCGCGGTGATGGTGGCTTTCAGTGGCATGGCCAAACAGATCTCGGAGTCGCGTCGTCTGGTGCAGACCAATGTGGCCACCATCACCGCGGCGTTGCAGCGCGCGACCAGTTACTGGGAGCTGTCACGGATCTTCTTCACCCATGTCGCGCCAATCCTGGATGTCGGGGTGGGCGGGTTCTATCGGGTGGACGGGGGGCGTGGGGTTTTGGTGGCTTGCGGCGGCTATGCCCGTTCCGGTGATGATGTCGTGCCGGAGGAGATCCCCTTCGGGAGCGGCCTGGTGGGGCAGTGCGCCAGCGAACAACGCACCATTCGTATCGAAAATCCTCCGTCAGGGTATCTCAAGATCGGTTCGGTGCTCGGGGCGTCACCGCCACGGGTGTTGTTGCTGGTGCCGATCATCCATGCGGGAACCCTGCTCGGGGTGATCGAAATCGCCTCGTTCCGGGCGTTTCGCGAGGATGAGATCACGCTCCTCAATGGTCTTTTGACCGTGGTGGGGATGTGCATGGAGATCATCGAGCGCAACGAGCGGATGGGGGGTGCCCTCTCCCTGGAGGTGACGCGATGAATCGTTTCACCGCCTGGGTGGCGACCCATCCGCGCTGGGCCTGGTCGTGGATTCTGGTGATGAGTCTTGGAATGGCCTGGAGCGCGGGCGAACATCTGCGCGCCATGCAGGAGCGGGAGCGGATCGCGTTGTTGGAGCTGCATGCGGAACGGACCGCCGTGGAGCTTCTGGCGTTGACCATGAACGGCAATCTGATGGGCTCGGTGGCCATGCTGGGTCTGGTCGATCCCGATGTCAAGCGCGACGCGCGTCAGGAATCCAAGCCCAACGATCCCCCCTTCGTGAACATGCTCGAGAGCGTGGGACGATCCCACGGTGCCGAGGGGGTGTTCGTGGTGGGCACGAACGGCGTGGTGCACAGTAGCTGGGACGACTCCAACAAACCTTCCACCGGCATCGATGTCCGTTTCCGTCCCTATTTCAAGATGGCGGTGCAGGGCAAGCAGTCGGTCTACGCGGCCATCAGCCTGGCCACCGGACGGCGGGCGATCTACTTCGCCTCGCCGGTCTTCGCCTCCCAGAACAACACCGCCGAAAAGATCGGCGCCATGGTGGCCCGTTCCGATCCCAAGTCCATCGACAAACTGTTGGCCAACCAGTCGGATGTCACGCTGTTGTTGTCCCCTCAGGGGGTGGTGTTCTCCAGCAACCATTCGGAGTGGATCTCCTGGCTGGATCAGCCCCCCACCCCGGAGCGACTCAAGGCGATCCGCGACTTGAAGCAGTTCGGGGCGCTGTTCGAAAATCGCCAGCCGGATGTGTTGCCCCTGCGACCCGAACCGGGCTTCATCGAATACGAGGGGAGACGGCACGCGGTGGCCAGCGCCAAGGTCTCCTGGAACGATCCGTCCGGGGATTGGCGCATGGTGCTGGTGGAGGATCTGGAGCGCAGCGCGCCGTTGGAGGGGCGGGTGGGGAGAATGAGCGCCAGTGGTCTGGGCGCGTTGGTGATGCTGTGGATGATCCTCAAGGTGTTGCGCGGTCATCACGCCCAAAGCGTGACCGCGTCCAAACTTCAGCTCTACGCGGCGCGCCAGGAGAACAGCGCGCGGCATAAATCCCGCCTGGCCGAGATGTCGGTGCGCATGCAGCAGGCCAAGGGGGTCGAGGAGCTGGCGCGGATTTTTCTGTCCGAGGCGCATGCGATGCTTGGGGTTTATCGGGGGGTCATCTATGTGCGCGATCGTCCGGGGAGCGACACGCTGCGGCTGGAGGCATCCTTCGGGGTGGGTCGGGATGTGCCGCGACTTCTTTTGGAGGGGGACGGGTTGCTGGGCCAATGCGCCCATGAGGGTCGCCCGATTCTCATGACCCCTCCCGAGGGGTATTGGGGGGTGATTCGGTCCGGGTTGGGCGAAACCGCTCCCGACACCCTGGCGGTGCTGCCGATCCGTCTGGGGGGCGTGGTGCTGGGGGTCGTGGAGTTGGCCACGCTCGGGGCGGATGAGGAGCAGTCCGGAGCCATGCGGGACGAGATGGTGGCCATGTTGGCCCTGAACCTGGAGATCCAACGCCGCAACCGCGATGCCGAGGAGCTTCTGGCCAAGACCGCCGATGCCGAACGTACCAAGGCCGGACAGTTGGTATTCCAGCAGGCACTCCTCGACACCATCCCCTATCCGCTCTTTTACAAAGGGAAGGATACCCGCTTCATGGGCTTCAATCGCGCCTATGAGGAGACGTTCGCGGTGGAGCGCGGACAGTTGATCGGCAAGCGGGTGATGGATCTGGAGTACCTGCCCGAGGCGGATCGCAAGGGGTATCAGGCCGAGGATGAATCCGTGATCGCCTCCGGCACGACGGTGCGGCGCGAGGTGGCCATGCCGTATGCCGACGGAACCGTTCACGACACCATCTACTACGCCTCGGGATTCCGTCTGCCGGACGGTTCTTCGGGTGGCATGGTCGGCACCTTCATCGATATCTCCGAGTTGCGTGCCGCGGAACGGCAACTGGTGCGTCTGTCCGATGCCGGGTACAACCGGTTGATCAAGAGTCGCGCCGAGCGGATGCGCGCCCTGCGCGAAGAGGTGAACGAACTGTCCGTGGCGCTGGGTCGCGTGCCACCGTATGGTCCCGAAGAGGCGGAGATCGACCCATGAAAGCGGCTTTGAACTTTCTGGAGAGACGCCAGCTCCGCGTGAAGCTGCTGATCGGCTTTTCGGGTTTCCTGGGCGTCACCGTGGGTCCGATTCTCGTCTATCTGTGGCAACTGGGTTTGTTGCGTGGGGAGTTGCCGTTCCTGCTGCTGGCGGGTGGCATCGGCGTCGGCGTGTTGATGGCGCTCGTGATGGGTGGGTCGGTGCGACGTCCCACCGAACGGTTGCGCGACAGCGTGGAGCAGTTGGCCGCCGGTCAGCTCGACATCGTGGTGCCGAATACCGATTTCCCCAACGAGATCGGTGATCTGGCCCGTTCCATCGCCGTGTTGCAGTCCGGCGCCATCGAAATGGAGGCGCAACGCTGGATCAAGGTCCATCAGGCGACCATCTCCTCGGAGTTGCGGGAGGCGGTGGATTTCGCCGATCTGGCGCGTCGCTTCCTCTCCGGCGTGGCCCCCTTGCTCCAGGTGGGACAAGGGGCGATGTACCTTCTGGAGGGGGAGCGGCTGCGTCTGTTCGGCGGTTACGCCTTCCGGGAGCGCAAGGGGTTTCATGCCATCTTCGATCTGGGCGAGGGTCTGGTCGGACAGTGCGCCCTGGAGAAGAGCCCGATCATCATCACCCGTCCCCATTCCGACTACCTGCGCATCGGCTCCTCGGTCGGCGAGGCGGCGCCCCAGGCGATCATCGTGTTGCCGGTGATCCGCAATGATCAGTTGTTGGCGGTGGTGGAGCTGGCCTCATTCAAGCAGTTCGACGCACGGGAACAGACGTTGCTCGATGGTCTGATGCCCATGCTGGCCATGAGCATCGAGATTCTGGACCGCAACCTGCGCACCCGTCAGCTTCTCGAGGAGACCCGGCAGCAGGCGCGTACCATGGAGGCTCAGGCGGCACAGCTCTCCGCCCAGACCGTGGAGCTGGAGGAGCGGCGCAACGCGCTCCAGGCCACCGAGGAGTGGTATCGGGGCATCATCGAATCGGCGCCGGACGGCATGCTGGTGGCGGATCGGGACGGGGTGATCATCCTGGGCAATCCGCGCATCCATGCCATGTTCGGCCAAGGCGATGACGAACTGGTGGGCAGGCGTTTCGAAACCCTCTTTCCCGAGGCGTCGCGGGAGGAGAACATCGCCCATTGGGGGGCCTTCATCACCTCCGGACACTCCAGACCACGCGAGTCGGGTGGCGAGGATCGGATCGGGTTGCGCAAGGATGGAACGCTCTTTCCCCTGGAGATCTCCCTCTCCCGGCTGCCGGCCTTGGGCGGTCGCGGGATTTGTGTCTGCGCGTCGATGCGCGACATCACCCAGCGCAAGGCTGCCGAGGCGGCCCTGCGTGACAGCGAAGCCTACAACAAGATGCTGTTTCAGGAGTCGGCGCGCCCGATCGTGATCCACGATCCGGCGGGCGCCGGGTTCATCGACTGCAATCCGGCGGCGGTGCGCATGTACGGCTATGCCAGCCGCGAGGAGTTGTTGGGCAAAACCCCCCTGGATGTGTCGGCCCCGATCCAGTATGACGGCTCCGACAGCCGCGTCGCCATGGAGCGCATCGATCTGATGGCTTTGAATCAGGGGCCACAATCCTTCGAATGGCGGCATCGGCGACCGAACGGGGAGATCTGGGACGCACAGGTCTATCTGATGATGTTCCATTTCGGTGGTCGCGAGTTGTTGCAGTTCACCCTCGATGACATCACCGAGAAAAAACGGGCTCGTGAGGAGATCGATCGGCAACGGGCCACCTTGGGGGCGCTGATCGACTCGATTCCGGATCTGATCTCCTACAAGGATCCAGATGGGATCTATCTCGGCTGCAACATCGCCTTTGCCGAGCGGATCTCCAAGCCGGTGGAGGAGATCATCGGTCGCAGCGATTACGACATCTTCCCGCCGGACGAGGCCTACGAGATCCGGCAGGGCGATCACCACATGATGGACTCCCTGACGCGCCATGCCGAGGAGGCGTGGGTCTCCTATCCGGATGGGCGTCGGGTGTTGCTCGACACGGTGCGGGCGCCATTCTACGACGGGAAGGGGCGTCTGTTGGGTCTGCTCGGGATCGGGCGGGACATCACCGAACGCAAGGCGGTGGAGCAGGCGATGGCCGAGGCGCGTCGCGCCGCCGAGGAGGCCACCAAGGCCAAGAGCGATTTTCTGGCCAACATGAGCCATGAAATCCGCACCCCGATGAATGCCATCATCGGCATGTCGCATTTGGCCCTCCAGACCGAACTCGACAAGAAACAGCGCAACTACATCGAAAAGGTCCACCGTTCGGCGGAGAACCTCCTGGGCATCATCAACGATATCCTCGACTTTTCCAAGATCGAGGCCGGCAAGATGAGCATGGAGCGGATCGACTTCCGCCTTGAGGATGTGATGGACCATCTGGCCAATCTGGTGGGCATCAAGGCCGAACACAAGGGGTTGGAGTTGCTGTTCGACACCAGGCCGGAGGTGCCGATGGGGTTGATCGGCGATCCGTTGCGGCTGGGGCAGGTGCTGGTCAATCTGGGCAACAACGCGGTCAAGTTCACCGATCGCGGCGAGATCGTCATCGGCGTGGAGCGGATCGCCGAGGTGGGGCAGGGGGTCGAGTTGCACTTCTGGGTCAAGGATTCCGGCATCGGCATGACCCCGGAGCAGTTGGGCAAGATGTTCCAATCGTTCAGTCAGGCCGACTCCTCGACCACCCGCAAGTACGGGGGCACGGGTTTGGGTCTGGCGATCTCCAAGAACCTGGTCGAGCTGATGGAGGGTCGCATCTGGGTGGAGAGCGAGGTCGGGCAGGGATCGGTGTTTCATTTCCACGCCCGGTTCGGCTTGCAGAGCGAGGCGATGCCACGGCGCATGTACCGTGCAGACGAGTTGGCCGGATTGCGGCTGTTGGTGGTGGACGACAATGCCGCGGCCCGGGAGATCTTCGCGGACATGGCCCGACATATCGGGTTTAATGTCGATGTGGTGCCGGACGGTCAGAGCGCCTTGACGCGCATCTCCGCGGAGGAACGGGCCGGGGCCTCCTATGATTTGGTGCTGATGGATTGGAAGATGCCGGTCATGGATGGGGTGGAGTGCATGCGGCGCATCCGCGACGAAGCGTTCGTGCACACGCCGGCCATGATCATGGTGACTGCCTTTGGCCGCGAGGAGGCGTTCAACGAGGCGCAACGCCAGGGGGTGGGGTTGCGGCATGTGGTCACCAAGCCGGTGACTCCCTCGGTATTGCTGGAGAGCGTCGGCGAGGCCCTCGGTCGCGGGGTGGCGCGGGAGAGCGGCGCGCGCCGTGAGCGCGCGGATCCGGCGGGCGAGGCCAAGGCGAAGTTGCGTGGCGCGCGGGTGTTGCTGGTCGAGGACAACGACATGAACCAGGAGTTGGCCACGGAGCTTTTGGGCGAGGCCGGTTTCGAGGTGGTGGTGGCCAACAACGGTCGCGAGGCCTTGGATCGTCTGGAGGCGGACGACCGTTTCGACGGGGTGCTCATGGATTGCCAGATGCCGGTGATGGACGGCTACACGGCGACCCGCGCGATACGTCAGAATCCGGCCTGGGAGCGGCTGCCGGTGATTGCCATGACCGCCAACGCCATGGCCGGGGATCGGGAGAAGGTGATCGCGGCGGGGATGAACGATCACATCGCCAAGCCGTTGGATGTGGTGGAGATGTTCGTCACCCTGGCCAAGTGGATCGTGCCGGCGGCGCGGGCGGGATCCGGGGATGGCGTGGTGGAACGGGCGGGTCTCTCATCCGGCGGCGTGCTTTCGGATGCTTCCGCGCCGGTGTCCGAGGGTGGGGATGGGATCCCGCGCGGGATCCCGGATCTGGATGTGGAGACCGGTTTGAAGCGTGTGGTGGGCAAGAAGGGGTTGTACCTTTCGATGCTGCGCAAGTATCTGGCCGGTCAGAGGGATGCCCCGGCGCGGATGCGCGCCGCGCTCGCCGTTGGGGACCATGCCACCGCCGAGCGGGAGGCGCACACCTTGAAGGGCACCTCCGGGAACATTGGCGCCAACCTGGTGCAGGCCGGTGCGGCGCGGGTGGAGGCGGCCATCAAGGAGGGCAGGAGCGAGGCGGAGGTGTTGGATCTGCTCGCGGGGGTGGAGGGGTGTCTGGTGCCCCTGATCCTGGCGTTGGAGGCGGCCCTGCCGGCGGATGTCGAGGCGGTGGTGGTTGCGCCGGTCGAGAGGTCGGCCTTGGATCTGGAGGCGTTGCGCGTCGCGGTGCGGGCGTTGGCCGGTTTCCTGGCGGATGACAACTCCGAGGCGTCCGATGTCTGGCATGATCGGTTGGATCTTTTCAAGCAGGCCATGCCGGAGCAGTGGCGTCAGGTGGGCGAGGCGCTGGAGGGGTTTGATTTCGAGGGGGCGTTGGAGATTCTGCGCGTGGCGTTGCGTCCCCACGGGGTGGAGGTGTGAGGCGTGATGATCAAATCTCGTGGAACGGGCTATCCCTTGGTCTCGTTTCTCCTGGGAATGGTGAGAATCACCTCCAATCCACCGTCCGGACGGTTGCGCAGGGAGAGTTCCCCACCATGGGCGCGCACGATGTTGCGGGCGATCGGCAATCCCAGTCCCGTGCCGCCGGTGGCCCGGTTGCGGGAGTTCTCCAACCGGGTGAAGGGCTCGAATACCCGCTCCCAATCCGCCTCCGGAATGCCGGGGCCTTGGTCGGCGATCGAAATGCGCAGCCGGTCACCCAACAGGTCGGCACGAATGCGCGCCTTCTGACCATAGTGGACCGCATTGTCCACCAGATTGACCAGACACCGTTTCAGACTCTTGGGCATCACCGGAAAGGGTGGCAACTCCGTCACGTGGATCTCCACTAGGAATCCAAGCTCCGCGAAGGTCTCGCCAATCCCCTCCAGAAGCGCCGTGATGTCCACTCTGGCCACCGGTTCCATCCCCTCCATCCCGCGTGCATACTCCAAGGCCGAACTGGTCATCCGTTCCATGTCGGTGAGGTTGCGCAACAGATCCTCCCGCAAGGGGGACTCCTCCAGCCGCTCCACCCGCAGCTGCATGCGGGTGAGAGGGGTCTTGAGATCGTGGGAGACCGCCGCCAACAGATGGGTGCGCTCGTTGACGTTCCGTTTCAACCGCTCCTGCATGGCGTTGAAGGCCGAAGCGGCGTGTTTGACCTCACGCGGACCGGTCAAGGGGAGCGGCGCGTGGTTGAGATCCTGCCCCAGGGCATGCGCGGCATCGGCCAACAGCATCAGGGGGCGGGTCGCCAGCCGGATCGCGGCCAGGGAAAGCAGCCCTACCATCACGAACAGCAGCAACAGCGACCACCCCATCCACTCCGGCCACTCGAACACCTCCCCCGGCAGATGGCTGTGAAACTCCACCCAATCCCCGCCGATCAGCTGAGTGCGCACCAGGAACGACACCCCGAGGGGCATCAGGGGTTGCATCATGCGCATGTGCCGCCAGTAGTGCTGAGGATGACGCATGCCGGGTGGGGGCATGGCCTGGGGTTGAGCCACGATGGGGGGGGCGCCGGGGGGTGCCAGGGCCTGGGCAGCCGGTGGCATGCCGGGTTGCATGGTGGCGGGGATGCCCTGGGGTGCGCTGGTCTGGGCGCCGGAAGAGGCTGTGACGGGAGGGTCGGCGCGGGGGGTGATGCGGGCCAGCCCCTCCTCGGAGCTGTTGAGCACCACGATGCGCAACGGTCGCTTGGGTCCGAGATAGCGGCGCAACAGCTCGACCAGATGTTCGGAGCGGGGGTCGTTGGACCCCTCCTCCACCTCCTGGGGTGGGGGTCGGGGCGGCAGAAAACGGACCGAATGCAGGGGACTCTCCCAGAGGGCGGCCACGCGGCGTCGTTCGCTGGGGGGGAGGGTGTCGAGCAGATGGACGATGGCCACGAACTCCTGGGCGGTGCGCATGCCGCCAAAGGAGGAGAGGGCGCGGCTGCGGTCGTGCAGATGGAGCACTGCGCCGGAGGCCAGGGCCAGAAAGACGCCGGTGAGGAGAATCGCGACGATGCGCCCGGAGAGGGAGTTGGGAAACGGGTTGAGGCTCATGGGACGATCTCCGCGGTCAGCATGTACCCCTTGCCCCAGACGGTCTTGATGAGGGTGGGGTTCTTGGGATCATCCCGGAGCCGCTTGCGCAACCGGCTCACCTGGACATCCATGCCGCGGTCGAACACGGTGGCCTCGCGGGCATGACAGAGATCGGTCAACTGGTCCCGGTTCAGGGTTTCGTTGGGATGCTGGAGAAAAATCTGCAACAGGATCATCTCCCCCTTGGTCAGATCGACGATCACCCCATCCGGGGAGAGCAGATGGCGCGCCTTGACCTTGAGGGTCCAGCCGCCAAAGCGGATTTCGTCCCGTTCGGCTGGGGTGGGCGGAATGCGACCGGTGGCGCGGGAACGACGCAGCACGCTGCGAATGCGCGCCAGCAGTTCCCGGGTGCTGAACGGCTTGGAGAGATAGTCGTCCGCGCCCATCTCCAGTCCCAGGATCCGATCCATCTCGTCCCCGCGCGCGGTGAGCATGATGATGGCGATGTCACGGGTCGCCTCCTCGACGCTCAGCCGCTTGCAGAGCATCAGCCCGTCCTCGCCGGGGAGCATCAGGTCCATGAGGATCAGATCCGGGGTCCAGGTTCTGAGGATCTCCCACATCACGAGGCCGTTTTCCGCCTCGCGGGTCTCCAGACCGTTCTCCTCCAGGTATTCACGGGTCAGGGTACGGGTTTCGCGGTCATCCTCGACGATCAGAATGCGGTCGGATTGGGACATGTCCTTGGCTTTCCGGTGTAATTGTGACGAAAGTGTGACGAGCTGGGGCAAGTGTGACAGGAATTGTCGCGAAATGCCAAGATTGTGGAAAAAGGGTGACGAATCGGTCTTGAAGCTTACGGAAATTTTACAATAAAGCATTTTATTTTCAACGTGTTTTGAACTATCTTTCAATCATCGTCAAGATTTGGACCGACTCGTTCGACACGTTTCGTACTCATAGATAACAGGAGAATGCAGCCATGAACACTCAATTGATGAAAAAATTTCTGCCATTGGCCGTGAGCGTGGCGTTGTACGCCGGGACCGTCATGGCCGAGGAGAAGGCCAATGCCGCCGCGCCTGCCGCCGTGCCCGAACAGGCGATGCAGCCGGGCATGTGGCCGGGTGGCATGGGTGGACCAGGACCGTGGGGTGGACAGGGCATGCGCGGTGGACCGTGGGGTGGTCACCAGCGGGGTGGACCGGGTTGGGGTGGTGGCGGTCCGGGGATGAATATGAACGGTCCGTGGGGCGAGCCGGTCGAGTCGTTGACCGCCCGTCTGGCCTCCCTCAAGCAGCAGTTGGCGATCACCGCCGGTCAGGATGGGGCCTGGAACGGTTACACCAAGGCTCTGACCGAGCAGAACGAAGCGCGGAGCAGCATGCGCCAGCAGATGGCCACCAATCCGCCCCGTGATCCCATGGAGATGGAGACCCGCCGCATCGCCGCCATGGAGCACATGCTCGGCCACAAGAAGGCGGTGTTGCAGGGCTACAAGGATCTGCTCGCCAAGCTCGATGATCGCCAGAAGGCGTTGCTCGGCCCGGCCCAGGTTCCCCCCTGCGTGCAGTGAGTTCCGGTTCGTGCCGTCGGTCGGGGTGAAGGCCAAGGCTTGAACGCAACGAACGTGGCACCTCCGCGAGGAGGTGCCACGACCACGGGGTGAGGGGGCTCGTTCCTCTTCACGCGGGACGGACGGGCAGGGGGTGGTCATGGCGCCAGTCGGAACATGCGAGGTGACCCATGCGCTCAGGATTGCGGGGATGGTGTGCGCGGCCTGCGCCGAGATCATCACCGAGGGTTTGACCGCCCTGCAAGGGGTGCTGCAGGTGGATGCCGACTGGCATCGCAGTCGCGTCACCGTCACCTATGATCTCAAGCAGGTGCGTCTCGAAGCCCTTGAGAAGTTGTTGACCGAGATCGGCTTTCCCCCCGATCCCGGTCTGCCCCACCGCTTGCGCCGCGACTGGTGGCGTTTTGTCGATCAGAACACCCTCGACCATTGCCAACACCGGAGCGCCTGTTGCAGCAAACCGCCCCGGTGAGCGGTCTCACGGCTCGATAAACGTTTCGATGTAGGCGCGGATCTCCTCGGCGCTTTTGCGGGTGGCGGTGGTGGAGACGGCGCCATCGGTCAAGGCGTTGCCCCGGAATCCGAACAGATAACGCAGGATCAGCAACCCGTCGGTTGTGTAGTCCGGCGTGCCGCCGCTGCCATCCACATCCAGGAGCGCCAGGCCGCCGTTCAAATGGCTCTGGATGGTCGAGGCGGTTGTTCGGCTTCCGGCGGCATCCACCGTCCCCTGGATCAGCGACTCATCCCGCATCCCATACAGATACCGCAGAACCAACAACCCGTCGGTCAAGGGGTCGGAACGCCCGTTGCCATCCACATCCAGGGTGAAGGCGGGCACCTCCAGGGTGAAGGCCGGGAGCGAGACGGTTTTGACCCCATCGCTGACAGAGATGACGATGTTGGCATAACTGCCGCTGTTGTCAGAGGTCGGGGTGCCGGAGAGTTGGCCGGTATTGGTGTCAAAACTCGCCCAGGCGGGTTTGTTGGCAATGGAATAGGTCAAGTTGTCCCCATCCACGTCACTGACCGTGGGGGTGAATCGATACTGGGTCTTGCGCAAGGCGAGGGTGGCGGGGGTGCCGCTGATGGTGGCCGGATCGTTGATCGCATTGATGGTCACGCTCATGGTTGCGGTGTTGGAGTCCAACTTGCCATCATGGACTTTGAAGGTGAAGCTGTCCCCACCGTTGGCGTTGGAATTCGGAGTGTAGGTGAAGGCGCCGGTGGTGGTGTTGGTGATCGATACCGTCCCCTTGCCGGGCTGGGTCACCATGGAATAGGTCAAGCCGTTGTTGTCTGGATCGGAGGCGGTCAGCGTTCCCGAGTAGGCTACCTCCTCATTGGTGGAGAGGGCGCCATTGGAGGCGGTGGGTGGGGCGTTGATGAGCTTGAAGTTGGCGGTCACGCTCTTGGCGGCGCTCATGAGCACCGAACAACTGCCCGTGCCGGAACAGGCCCCACTCCAACCGTTGAACAGCGCGTCGACGGCGGGGGTGGCGGTCAGGGTCACGAATGTCCCGGCGCTATAGCTCTCCGTGCAGTCGCTGCCACAGGTGATGCCGGCGGGCGTGCTGGCAATCGAGCCGGAACCGGTGGTCGCGGTGGTCAGTTTGTTGCTGAGCGGCAGGTTGGAGGCGGTTAATTCTTGCGTTGTCGATTCAGTGAAGGCACTCTGATAGTTGACATCCATGGTGGAGCTGGTGCTGGTTTTGATCAACCCCAAACCACCCACCATCCACAACGTTTCCGTCTGCAACGCGTTCAGGTAGCTGCCGTTGCTCCAGCCCCACAATTGAATCGTGGCTTGCACCTGGGCAGCATAAAAGGTGCCCGCCGGAACCGTCACGGTTTCGAAGCCGGCGATATAAACGTTTGAGGTGTAATTGAGGGCAAAACTACCCATGCCGGTCACGGTGAAGGTGACCGTGCCTGAGCTTGGGAACGAGGAACCGATGGTCACGCTGGAGCTGGCATACTTGAAGGCTGGAGAGTAGGTCACGGTATAATTGGTGCTGACTTCCTTGATGCGATACAGTCCGGTCGCGTCGTTGGTATAGTAAATCTTGTTCCCATTGCCGCTGGTGACAACGGTCGTATTATATCCATTCACGTAGGTCGTTCCGGTCACCGAGGCCGTGCCCGAGGAGTTGCCGGTGATGGAACTGGTGTAATTGTAGGTCCAGGAGTTTCCGGTCTGCAGGGGATTGAAATCATTCACATTAAACGAAGTCGCATCCGCCGCGCCCGCCGGTTTCATCGGGCCGAGCAAGACCAACAGCACAATCAGACCGGCGTGCAAGAGGTGTTTGATCACGGGGGCGATCCTTGGCGACCTTGAGAACGGTTTGGAGCGGCTTGCGGAACAGGGGTGGTCGTGTCATTCATATAACGACATGGGTTGAGATTCTGGGTTGTAGAAGGCGTTCGGTGGCCTTGAGATGATCTGAATTCTCACTTCAACCGCCGAATCACCGCAACAATGGAATCATGGTTCTATTGTTTGTGTCAAAGGATGATGTGCGCGGGGTGGGATGAATCCAGGACGGCCTGGTGGGCGGTGCCACTCATGCGAGATCCACGGGCAGTTGACTGGCAATCTGGTTGAGTACCTCCAGGAGCCGCTTTTTTGCGATCGGCTTGGTCAAATAGAGATTCAAACCCGCATCCTTGCTGCGTTGAATGTTCTCTTCCATGGCATGGGCCGACAACGCCACGATGATCGTCGGGCGCAGTCCGGTCCCCTGTTCCCAGGCGCGAATCTGCCGCGTGGCGGAATAGCCATCCAGGTTGGGCATCTGGACGTCCATCAACACGAGATCGAAATGCTGCTCCTTGATGCGTTTGACCGCCTCCACGCCGTCGTAGACCATCTCCAACTCGTGGGGGGTCTTCATGAGATAGGTGGCGATCAGAATCCGGTTCTCCTCCACATCCTCGGCCAGCAGAATACGCAATCCTCGCCCGGTGGCGTGGGACATGACCGTCGGAATCGCCGTTTCGACCGGAGCGATCGTCGCGGGTCGTGCCGGCAGGGTGAAGGCGAACTGACTCCCTTCGTTAAGCGTGCTTTCGACCCAGATCCGCCCCCCCATCAACTCCACCAGACGCTTGCAGATCGCCAGACCCAGACCGGTGCCGCCGTAGCGGCGATTGATCCCGGCATCCGCCTGGGTGAACTGATCGAAGATGATTCCGGCCTGCTCGTTGGTGATGCCGATACCGGTATCCCGCACCTCGAAGCGCAAACGACTCCGCGCCTGGTGGTCCCAGCCGAGCCGGACCGAAATCCGTCCCTTGTGGGTGAACTTGATGGCATTGCCCAACAGGTTGAGCAGAATTTGTCGCACCCGTCCATCGTCGCCCAGGATGGCCGCCGGAAGTTCCGCATTCACCTCCGCTTGCAGTTCGAGTCCCTTCTCCTCGGCCACGATTTGCATCAGCCGCACGGTTTCGATCACCACCGATGCCGGGTCGAAGGGTTCTTCGGCCAGCGACAGGCGACCCGCCTCGATGCGTGAAAAGTCGAGTACGTCGTTGATGACGTTCAACAGCGCCTTGCCGGATTGATGCATGGTCTTGGCGAAGTGCCGCTGATTGGGGTTCAGATCGGTTTCAAGCAGCGTTTCGGCCAGCCCCAGCACCACATTCATCGGGGTGCGGATTTCATGACTCATGTTGGCCAGAAAATCGCTTTTGGCCTGCGCGGCCATCTCCGCCTGATCCTTGGCCGCCACCAGATCGATCTCCAGCCGCTTGCGCTCCGAGATGTCCAGTCCCATGCCCAACAGCAAAGGCTCGCCCTCAAACTCCACCCGATGCCCCACGAAATAGTAGGGGATGCTGCTTCCGTCGCGGTGCATGATGGCCGCCTCGACGAAGGCCGAGCCAGTCGCGAACACCAGGGCCATCCGCTCGGCGATCAACGCCCGGTCCGCCCCCTGGAAGAAGTCCAGCGCGTTCGCCTCGCTCATCTCCACCTCATTCAACCCGACCACCTCTTCCATCACCTTGTTCCACATGCGGAACCGCCCCTGGGTGGTGATCAGATAGAAGATGCCGGGCAGGGCGTTGATGAGTCGCAGAATGAAATCCCGTTCCCGCCGCAGCGCCTGCTGCACCTCCACCCGCATGGTCACGTTGCGGGAGACGCTGTGAATGCATTGCACCTCGCCCTGTTCGTTCAGCAGGGGTCGCACCAGGGTTTCCAGCCAGACATATCCCCCGTCACGGGTCCGGACACGGTAGATCAACTCGTCTTCCTGTTGATCCAGAGCCACTTTGCGGTAGGAGGCGTTGAACAACCGGGTGGTATCCTCGGGATGCAGGAATTCCGGAGGCTTGCGTCCCAGCAGCTCCTCGGGTCTGAAACCCAGCATGGTGGTGACGGAGGGGGAGACATAGGTCCAGGTCGAATCCGGCGCATGCACGCTGATGATATCCACCATGTTTTCGGAGATGAGGCGGTAACGGGCCTCGCTCTCCCGCAGCGCCTGATTGCGCTCTTCGATGATCCGTTCGTGGAATCCCTGGCGACGTTGATGGAAGACCAGCCCGAGGGCTGAGAGGAGAACGATCACGCCGAACAGGCTGGTTTGAAACAGGGCATCCTGGTGCCAGATGGTCAGGATATCGAACAGGCGGCGACTGGTGATCACCACCGGTGGTTTGTCCAGGGGAAGCGCGGCGGATTGCACGGTGCGGAAGGCCACCATGCGCTCCTCGTTCACGGAAGTGGAATAACCGCTCTGGAGGGTTTCGATCTGACCGCTTTCCATGTGGCGGGTGAAAAAGGTGCCGGGAAGACGCAGATTCTTGCCGACCAACTCGGGTTGCGCGGGCTCGGTGAGATAGTGAATGCCGTCGCCATGCGCCACGGTGCTCCACATGTCCGGCGCATAGATGACCGAACCGAGCAGTGTGCGGAAATAGTCCGGATCCAGGGCGGCGTTCATGACGCCGGTGAAGCGGCCATCCGGATCCGTCACGGGCAGGGAGAGAATCATGGCCCAGTCACCCATGCGGGTGATGAAGGGCTGGGAGATATGGAATTTGGCCGGATCGTTGCTGTTGCGGGCGGTGTGGAAATAGGCGCGTCGGCTGTAATCCCCACCGATCAGTTCAGCGCGGTTGGTGGCGCGGATGATGCCCGCCTCATCCTGCAGGAAAAGGGTGCGCACCCCTGGCATGGCGTCGCACAGCACGACGAATTGTCGCGATAGCTCCTCGCTCCATTGTGGTTGGGCACGCAGGGTGGTCAGGGAGTCGCGGACCTTGCGCATGACCATGTAGGCCGCTTCCAATTGGCGCAGCAGATTGCTGTCAATGACGCGAACCTGGGTGATGAGTCGTTCTTGTTCCTGTTTGACCACCGTGTCGTACTGATGCAGGAGCATGAAGGCCAGAAGAGAGCCCAGCCCCAACAGGGGTTGCAGCAGGGCCACCCATTGGGCGAGGTGGGGATTGCGTAACGCGTGGATAAAATCATCCCTGGAGAGCGTGAGCAGGATGGTTCCCTGGAAAGTTAAGGCAAGGGCGGTTTGCGGGGCCATGCGGGTGAGTCGGAACCAGCCGAAAACGCTCTCCATGTCCAAGGGGTATCCGACGAGTGCCGAGGCGCCCAGAATCAGGACCAGAAGGCCGAGAATCCACACCAGTACGCCTCGGAATGGCATGCGCAGGGCATGCAGAAGCATGGCCAGTCCCGACAGGGTGAACGCAAGGGCGGTATTGGGCGCCATGCGGCCTGGATGAGAGGTGTGCAGGGTGTGGAAGAAGGAATCCTGGAAGAGTCGGTCGATGCCGAGATCCATGTGCAAGAGGTATTGGATCAGGGTGAGCCCGCCGAGGAGCAGTACCGGCATGGCGGCCAGGGCGGCCAGGGAATTTCGTTCACGGAGCAGGGCCAGGAGGGCGATACCGCTCATCACGAAGGCCAGGGCCGTATTGTACTGCACCGCCACGAACTCTTGGCCGATGCTGATGAGGGGCGACAGTTGCAGATGCCAACCCAGGAGCACGGCCAAGCCGATCAAGGTGATTGCAAGACTCAAGAACATCAATAATCGCTGGCTTGGGCCAGAAAGAACAGGCATGGCTCATACCTTGTGGTCTTGGATAATCAATGCGAATGGCGTGATCCATTCGAGCATTTTTCCGGGTGGCCGGTTTCTCTGTGATCATCCTGAACATCATTGGTTGACCCGGTGTCTCCGAGGTGGGCAACGATTTGACTCTGCTCATCCATACAGGGTTGCGGGATGAGCCGCAAAGATTGCCGTCTCTTGGGGTATTGGAACCCGGATGGCCGGTGAGACGATGACATTTGGATGCGAATCCAAGACATCTTACGCCAGCTTCGGTTCCTGGGGAAGTCCTGCTTCCGTGGGAACCTGTTTGGGAGGTTCATTCGTTGTGCGCGTGGGATCGGGGGTCGCGTTGATCCGGTAGAGCACGACTCCGATGGCCTTGCGCTGGCAGGCGGAGGCAATCGATGTGAACAGCGCATTGACCGATGGGGTGGAGAGATGCGTGGCGGCAGGTTCCTGCAAATGCAAGGTGAGGGTGGATCCCTGGACCATGCCATTCTTGCCGGATGGAATCACCTGGACGGTATCGGCTCGCAGGCGTTCCCCATCCTGGGCCAAAACAACCGGAAAGAGCGATTGCCGACCAAGCAGACGCACCATCAATTCATCGTGGCCATCACGCGCCAGTGTTGAGCCGCCACATAGGTCAGGCGCCCGGTGGGACGCATCCGCGCCAGCATCGCCAGCATGGCCTCCAGGCCTCCCGAAGAGGCTCCGATACCCACCACATGTCGTGACGAATCTCTCCGGTCGGAGGAGATCCAGCCGCCGTTCATTCTGGGTGACCTATGGCCTTCAACCTTTCCTGCGCTGTTTCAAAATCGTAGTTTGTTACCGCGGAAGCCACGCCGCTCAAAACCGAGGCCAAGGGCGTCCCATCGACCAGATCCAACAACGCCTCAAGGGTGTCGGTGGCTTCGGTTTCATCCTCCTGGATCTGTGCTTCCAAACGCTGCAACAACCGGGCTACCTTGGCTTGATCCACATCCGCCCGTGGTGCGGAGACGGGCGCCTCCGACCGGTTCTCGCCACCGATCCGGCTCAGGCCCGCCACCACCGGTGCGAGTTCGGACAGGGTATGGTGCAGCAGTTCCTCGATTTTCTCAGCGCTCGCATGGTCGTTGCAGGCCGCTTCAAGCGCGCCAGCCGCGGCCTGCACCCTTCGGGCGCCGATATTGCCAGCCGTGCCCTTGAGGGTGTGGGCACAGCGCGCGGCAGCGGAGGGATCGGCCTCTTGCCGGGCCGCGGCGAACAACGCCGCAAAGTCGCCCTGGCTGTCATGGAACTTGATCAAAAGACGGGTGTAGAGCTTTTCGTTGTTCATGGTCGTGGCCAGTCCCGCCTTGACCTCGATGCCGGGCAGTATCGGCAACCCCATGGCGGATGTCGCCGGTTGCGCCAGTTGCGCGGTCAGAGGGGTTGGGCTGGGCGTGAACGTTCCGTTCGCGGCAGGGGTGATCCATCGAGCCAGGGTTTCAAACATCTCGCCGACATTCAGGGGTTTGGCGATGTGATCCACCATGCCGGCGGCAATCACCTTGTCCCGGTCGCCAGCCATGGCGTTCGCGGTCATGGCGATAATGGGTAGATCCCGCCAGGCGGGATTGTCGCGCATCGTGCGCGTCGCCGTATAGCCATCCATCACCGGCATCTGGCAATCCATCAACACAGCGTCGAAACGGTCGTCCCTGGTCAAGATCTCCAGGGCCTCGCGACCATTGTTGGCCAATACGACTTCCATGCCGGCCTGGC
>JADGAY010000239.1 GCA_015231775.1 Magnetococcales bacterium
TTTGTTCGATTCGTGCAGGTTTGGTGATTCCATTCATGGAATCACCAAACCGCCTTTCAGATGCATCACGCCGCCTGGCGTCAACCCCTGGGAGTCACCCCATGTCACTCCGGTATGATCTGGTCATTTTCGATTGCGACGGCACCCTGGTGGACAGCCTGGATGGCATCGTCCGCTCGGCCAACCTGGCGTTGGCGGAGGCGGGGGGTGGTCCCCACCTGTCGATGGCCAGTATCGCCGCCGTGGTGGGGCTCTCCTTGCACGAGGCGATGGGGGTACTCATGCCCGAGGCCTCCGAGGCGTGTCGCGACCAGGCGGTCGCGGCCTACAAGTCCCATTACCAGCGGCTGGCCGATGGCGGGGAGTTGACCACCCCGCTCTTTCCGGGGGTGCGGGCGACCTTGGACCAACTGCGCCGCCATGGCGTCACCCTGGCGGTGGCCACCGGCAAGTCGCTGCGCGGACTGGAACGGACCCTGCGCGAGCAGCGGCTGGAAGGGATCTTTGCGGTGCTCATGACCGCGGATCAGGCCCCGAGCAAACCCCATCCCTCGATGATCGAACAGATTCTCGCCGCCACCGGTCATGCGCCAGAACGGTGTCTGATGGTCGGCGATACGGTCTATGACCTGGACATGGGACGCAACGCCGGGGTGCGCACCGCGGCGGTCACCTTCGGTTGTCACGGGCGCGAGGAGCTGGCCGGTTCGCGACCCGATCACTGGCTGGAGCGCATGCCCGATCTGTTGCCCGTGGTCGGGGTGGCGGCTTTGGACCCTTCCGGGGAGTTGGGGTGATGGCCTTCGGACCGCGAGGATGGGTCCGATGGATGACGCTGGGGATGTTCTGGGTGCTCCCGGTTTCGAGTTGGGGGGAGGGGCGTCTGTACCACTGTGTCGATGCCAGGGGACGCACCATCCTCAAGGATCAACCCTGCGCTCCCGGCGAACGCGACCGCCATCCGCCCCCCCCGGAGGAGGTGGTTCCCCTGCTGGCCAAGGGGGCGCGTGGACAGTACTGGATTCCGGTGGTGCTCAATGATCGGGTGATCGTGGAGTTTTTGATCGATACCGGTGCCAATGTGGTGGTTTTGCCAGGGGATATCGTGGATCAGATGGCCGGCATGGGGCTGATTCGCGCCTCGGATTGGCTGGGGACCGTCCATTCGACCCTGGCGGACGGTTCGACCGGGCAGTTGGCCGTGGCACGCCTGGAGAGTCTGCGCATCGGGTCACGGGTGGTGCGCGGGGTACCCTTCACCGTGACCGGCGCCAGGGGGATCCCCCTGCTTGGCACCCCGGTGCTCGAACAGCTCGGTGCCTGGCGGATCGATCATCGCGAACGCAAGTTGCTGCTCCCTCCCGCGTCAAAGAGTGGCGTGGACCGGGAGCACGAGAGGATCCAGGCGTTGCGACAGGGCCAGGGTGGCGGCGCGGGGAGATGGTTGCGGCAGTGCTGGCGCGCCGATGGTTCGGTCTACCTGGCGCCACCCCCCTGTCCCGGAGGGGGTGATCAGGCCCCGATCAACGACACGAGTAGTCGATGACCTTGTTCTTTTCGGCGCTCACGATGAACTGGTGGATGCACCCCTTGCCATCCTTCGGATAGTAGAGATACCCCTCGGCGGCCTGGCGGTTGGCCAGGCGGAGATCCAGGGTGAGGTTGGGCGGACCGAACCGGGTGATGAGTTCCTTGCCCGTGGACCCGATCAACCCTTCGGGTTTGCCCTGGGGGGGGTGGCTCGGCGGCGTGGGCTTGGGCGGGGGCGGGGTGACGGTCCCCTTGATCTCCCGCGCCGTGCTCTTGGCCTCTGGTGCGGCGTTGCCGGAATCCGGATCCGTGCTCCGCGTGGCCGCGACAGGGGGGGCATCGGGGGCGCGGCTGATGGTCGGCGAATCGAGCGTGGCGCAGCCGGAGAGGAGCAGCGCGGCGACGAGGGTCGTCCTGAAAGGGTGCGATGCGTTTGTCATCCTGGGAGAATACCTTTATAAGCGCCCATCTACCCATCCGCCAGGATGCGATTTTCGATCGCCTTGCGAATCTCGATGGCCTTCTCGGTGGGAACCTGACAGGTTCCGGCTGCCGCGTGGCCACCGCCGCCGTATTGCAGGCACAAGGAACCGATATGAGTGTTGGAGGTACGGTTGAAGATGGACTTGCCCAAAGCGTAAACCGTGGTTTTGCGGGTCTGGCCCCAGAGGACGTGCAGGGAGATGTTGCACTGGGGATAGAGCGCATAGATCATGAAGCGGTTGCCCGGATAGATGATGTCGTCGTGGCGCAAATCGAGCACCGCCAGGTTGCGATGGATCTTGGTGTGGGCCTGGATCTGGGTTTTGAACAACGCTTCCTGCTCGAAGTAGTAATCGATCCGCTCCTTGATATCCGGGAGTTCGAGTACCTCTTCGACGGTGTGACGACGGCAGTATTCGATCAGATCCATCATGAGGTTGTAGTTGGAGATGCGAAACTCCTTGAAGCGACCCAGGCCGGTGCGCGGATCCATGATGAAATTCAGGAGCATCCACCCCTTGGGATAGAGCACGTCATCCTCGAGCAGTTGCCCGGAGTCGGCCTTGTCCACGGCGTCGAGGATGTCGTCGCGGACATTCGGGAAGACCGCCTTGCCACCGAAGTGCTGATAGACCACCCGGGAGGCCGAGGGGGCATCTGGATGGATGATGTAGTTGTCGATGGGGTGATCGGCGACCCGCTCCATTTCGCTGGCGTGGTGATCCAGCACCAGGTGGGCTCCCGGCACGTAGGGGAGGTTGGTGATGATGTCCCGTTCGCTGATGGGGATTTTGCCATCCTGCATGTCCTTGGGTTGGACGAAGAGAATGTCGTCGATGATATCCAATTCGCGCAGGAGCATGGCGCTGACCAGGCCATCGAAATCGCTGCGCGTGACGAGACGGTACTTTTGCTGTTGCGACATGGAAGCGGCTCCTTGGAAAACTTGCATGATGGGGGAAACACACCCTCACCCCCCGTCCGCGGATCTCCCATTGGGATGCCCACGGTTAAACCAAGAGGGAACGGATCTCTCGTTCGCACCATTCAGTATAGGGGATTTTTCATGTCGGTTCCATTGGTAAACCGCATGGGACTTCAGAATTCCATGAAACGGTAGTTTTGCCGGGGGGAGAACCGGGATGCGATGGGCGCTTCGAGTTGTCGGCCAACGTGGATGGGTGCTCTGTCCGGGGTTGCGGTGGTGGGTAAATGCCGCATAATAGGCTTGCTTCCAAGAGGCTTTCAGGCATGGGGCGCGGAGTGGGGCCCGGAGCGGATGGACGGGTGGAAACGGGATGATTTGCGAAGGGGGGTGGCATGACCGAGGATGGGCGTGGATTTGAGGGGCGGGCGTGGGGGATGGCGACCACGGCGTTGCACACCGGTCGAGAGACCACGCCAGAGCGGGAGAACAGTCCACCGCTCTTTTTGACATCGAGTTTCCGCTTCGAGAGCGCCGAGCAGGCGCGGGCGATCTTTGCCGGCGAGGAGGAGGGGAATCTTTACAGCCGCTTCACCAATCCCACGGTGGCGCTGTTCGAGGAGCGGGTCGCGGCCCTCGAGGGGGCCGAACACGCGGTGGCCAGCGCCAGCGGCATGGCGGCCATCACCATGACCTTTCTGGCCTATCTGTCGGCGGGGGACCATGTGGTGATCAGCCGGTCGGTGTTCGGCTCCACGACCAACATCGCCAACACCTTGTTGAAACGGATGGGCATCGGCGTCACCCGTGTCCCGTTGTCGGATCTGGCGGCCTGGGAGGCGGCCA
>JADGAY010000240.1 GCA_015231775.1 Magnetococcales bacterium
GGATGCTCATGCCGCAGGCCAAACCATCCTGGTCGTCGGCGGTGGAATCAGCGGACTCACCACCGCCGTCGAGGCTGCCGAGACCGGGTACAACGTGCTGTTGGTGGAGAAGGATCCACACCTCGGGGGTCGCGTCGCGCAACACAACAAGTACTTTCCCAAACTCTGCTCCCCCACCTGCGGGCTGGAAATCAACTACCAGCGCATCAAAAACAATCCCCGCATCCGTTATCTGACCCTCTCCGAAGTCGTGGAGATTCAAGGGTCCGAGGGGAACTATCAGGTGCGCATCCGCAAAAATCCCCGTTTCGTGACCCAGGCCTGCACAGGCTGCGGGGAGTGCTCGACGGCATGCACCACCCAAATCCCGGATCCGTTCAACTTCGGGATGAATCAAGTCAAGGCAATCCGCAACAATCATGCCATGGCCTTCCCGAGCTGGTACCACATGGATGCGGACTACGCCAAAACCGACGAGGCCCAAAAGATCGCCAAGATCTGCCCCGTTGGCGCCATCCAACCCGACATGCAGGCCGAAGAAGTCCAGGAACAGGTCGCCTCCATCGTCTGGGCCACAGGCTGGAAACCTTATGACGCCGAAAAAATCCTGCCCTACGGCTTTGGTCAATACGCCAACGTCACCACCAACATGCGTTTCGAGCGTCTGGCCAATGTCTACGGTCCCACGGGCGGCAAGATCGTCCGGCCCTCGGATGGCAAAGAGGCCAAAAACGTGGCCTTCATCCAGTGCGCGGGGTCCAGGGATCACAACCACCTGCCTTTCTGCTCGCGCGTCTGCTGTCTGGCCTCGATGAAGCAGGCCGCCTATGTGCGCGACCAATTCCCGGACTCCTCGGTGACGATCTTTTACATCGATCTGCGCGCCATGGACCGCTACGAGAGCTTTTTGCAGAAAACCCGCGACGATGCCGGCATCTCCTGGATCAAATCCAAACCGGCGCGCATCGAAGAAGATGCCCAGGGCAATCCGGTGGTGATCGGCGAAAACACCCTGACCGGCGAACGCTATGCCATGCCGTTCGATCTCGTGGTGTTGGCCACGGGCATGGAACCCCATTCGGCGGTGGATGCCAAGGTGCCGTCAGAATCGGTCCGGTACGACGATTACGGGTTTGTCACTGGCGGGGTGTTGTCTGCCGGGTGTGCGGCCCAGCCGACCGATGTGGCCAGTTCCGTGCAGTCGGCCACGGCCATGGCGATGAAGGCGATCCACGCCACGGTTAAGAGAGGATAAGATCATGGAACAACAAAAGAAAATCGGTTGTTACATCTGCACCGGCTGCGGCATCGGTGACGCACTGGATCTCAAGGCCCTGAAGGCGATCGCCACCAAGGAACAAAAAATCCCGGTGGTCAAGGATCATGCCCTGCTGTGCGGCCCCGAAGGGGTGGCAATGATCCAAAAGGATCTCGATGACGGTGCGGTCACCGCCGTGATCGTCGCTGCCTGCTCGCACCGCGAAAAGGCCGCCGAATTCCGCTTCGACATCGACCTGATGGACCGGGTGGACCTGCGCGACAAGTGCCTGTGGCTCCTGGATGTCAAGGATGGCGACGACACCGCCGAGGAAGACCGCCAAATGATGGCGGAAGACTATCTGCGGCTCGGTTGCGTCAAAATCAAAAAAATGAACGTACCGGATCCCTTCCTGCACTCCGACGGCTCCAAGGATGTGCTGGTGGTGGGTGGTGGCCTGGCCGGTCTGACAGCGGCGCGCGACATTGCCAAGGCAGGCTACAACGCCGTACTGGTAGAAAAAAGCGATGCCCTGGGCGGCAAAATGAACTCCATGTTCAAGGTCACCCCGGACAATCAGCCCCCCTACCGGGAGCTGGCAGACAACTTCATCGGCACCCTCATCGCCGAGGTGGAAGCCGACAACCGGGTGAAAATCTTCAAAAACGCCCAGATCACCAAAACCGTGGGCCAACCGGGCCAATTCGATCTGACCATCAAAAACGCTTCCAGCACCAAGGAGTTGCGTGTTGGCAGCATCGTGGTAGCCACCGGCTTCGATGCCTACGATCCGACCAAACTACCTGCCAATCTGGGTTTTGGCAGCTCGCCGGACGTGATCACCAGCGCCGACTTTGAAAAAATGGCCAAAGAGGGCAACATCGTCCGCAAGTCCGATGGCCAGCCCGCCAAAAAGGTGGCCTTTGCCCTGTGCGCCGGACAACGCGACAAGGCCCATCTGGACTACTGCTCTGGCGCCTGCTGCATCTACTCCATGAAGCAGGCGATGTATGTCATCGACCAGTATGGGAACGACGCTTCCACCTTCTTGATCTACCAGGAGATCCGCACTCCTGGTCAAATGGAGGACTTCTACCGTTCGGCTCAGGACAAAGGCGCGGTCTTCATCAAGGGAGACGTCACCGGAGTTGCCGGAGGGGCGAAGGGTGGGGTCGCAGTCCAGGTTAACGATCACCTGATCCGCAACAACGAAACCCTGGACGTGGATCTGCTGGTGCTGGCCACCGGCATGGTCAGCACGGTGGACACCCTGGATCCCAATGCCCCCTCGCCAGTGGGCACGGGCCGGGAGGAACTGCCGGGGTCGATTCTCAATCTCCAATATCGCCAGGGCCCGAGTCTGCCCCGTCTCGGGTCAGCCGGTTTCCCGGACTCCCACTTCATCTGCTTCCCCTACGAGACCCGTCGCACCGGCATCTATGTGGCCGGACCGGCGCGCCGTCCCATGGGCATCGCCGCCACCATGACCGACGCCTCCGGGGCCGCACTCAAGGCGATCCAGGCGGTCGAGGCTGTGGCCTCCGGGGTTGCGGTTCATCCGCGTTCCGGGGATCTCTCCTATCCCTCCTATCGGGCGGAAGGGTGCACGCAGTGCAAACGCTGCACCGAAGAGTGCCCGTTTGGCGCCATCAACGAAGACGACAAGGGCAACCCGCTGTTCAATCCGGCCCGCTGTCGTCGCTGCAGCACCTGCATGGGCGCCTGCCCGCAAAAGATCATCTCGTTTGCCAACTACTCGGTAGACATGATCTCCACCATGATCAAGGAGATCGAAATCCCCGAAGAGGACGAAGAGAAGCCGCGCATTCTGGTCTTTGCCTGCAACAACGACGCTGTGCCTGCCCTCGACATGATGGGGCGTCTGCGCTCTCCGGTCAGCCCCTATGTGCGCATCATTCCACTGCGCTGCATGGGCTCTTTGAGCCTGGTCTGGATCGCCGATGCCATGTCGAAAGGATTTGACGGCGTGCTGCTCATGGGCTGCCGTCACGGCGACGACTATCAGTGCCACAACGTGCGCGGCTCGGCTCTGGCGGAAATCCGCCTGAGCAAGGTCTCCGAGACCCTGTCGCGACTGAAACTGGAGTCCAACCGCGTCAAGATGATCGAAGTGAACATCATGGATGCCGAAACCCTGCCCGGCGTGATCGAATCTTTCGTCGAGCAGATCAGCAACCTGAGCCCCAACCCCTACAAGGGATTCTAACGCGTTTTCAACTGAACCGCCCCAGACCCCAGCCGGATGCCGCGCAACCCGCGATCCGGCTGGACTCAAGGCGGAGGGGAGACAATCACACCATGGCTTACGACCTGACTTTTGCCAAGGACGTCTACAAGAAGTCCGAAATGGGCGACTGGATCAAAATGTGTATGCAGTGCGGCGTTTGCGCGGGTTCCTGCCCGTTGCGCGCCCATTGGCAGCACTCGCCCCGGCAACTCTTCCAGATGGTGCGCGCCGGCAAGCGCGACGAGGTGCTCAAAAGCTCGGACATGTGGATGTGCAC
>JADGAY010000241.1 GCA_015231775.1 Magnetococcales bacterium
CCCCTCTGTCCGCCGCGCCCGCCTCCTGCTGCTTGCCCTGCTCCCCCTGATCGCCTCTCTGGTCTACCTGGACGGGCAACGCTACGATCCCGGTTTGCTCGACTTCAAAAAGGCCGGGGCGCGCCTCTCGCCGTTGATGGGACTCTTTCCGGACAAATCGGCGGGCCTGGGACGTCAGGGCGAGTTCCAGCGCTTTTTGAAAGAAAATCTCCACGAGTATGTCAACGGCCATGCCGAGTATTACCTCTCCGCGGGCTTCAAGGAGTTACTGGTCGGCGAATACGGCGATGCGGGGACAACCGCCAAGCCGCGCGTGGTGGTGGACCTGTTCGACATGGGCAAACCGCTCTTCGCCTTCGGCGTGCTGACCGGCGAGGGGAACAACGATGGCCCGGATGCCGGCATCGGCGATATGGGATTTCGCGATCCGCGCGGCCTGCGCTTCATCATTGGACCCTATTACGTGAAGATGACCGCCTTCGATGATACCGCACCCCTGGAGGAGATCGGCAAAAGCCTGGTCGCCGCGGCAGGCAAGACAACGGGTGGCAAGGTGGCCGGATTCCGCTTCCCCGAGTTCGGGATACCCGGCGCCACCCGCTTCATCAAGGAGAAGTATCGCGGCCTGGATTTCTTTAATCAGGTGGTCGAACGGAGTTTCACCTGGAACGGGAGCGGGGTTCAGGCGTTCCAGGCCGGTGGATCCGAGGCCGAAAGCCGGGAGATCGAGGCGCGGCTGAAGGGGTTTTTGCGTGCTGAGGAGATCCCGGTGGAAACCATCGAAAAAGAGGGGTTGACGGTGAATCAGGTGCAGGATCCGTATGAGGGGGCGTGGTTCTTTCTGCGCGCCGGGGAGCGGTTGATCGGCGCCTTTGGTTTGCCGCTCCAGGAGGCGTGGGGCCCCTTGCGCGGGTTCGTGGCGTCGGTGCCGGGAGGGGAACGGTTGCCTGAGGAACCCCCGAAAGGAGGGGTGCGCTAAACCGCAACCATCATGGGATGCGTCGTTTTCCGCAAGGCTGCCGTGCAAGATACGAGCGTCGTTTCCAAAAATCGGAAACGACGCTCGCGAAGGCTGCGCGCGGCGCATTTTTCGCAAAAGACGCGAAAAATGCTTCTTTGTAAAGAGCGCGCTAAAAGAAAAAGGCAAAACCCTGGGAGAGGAATCTCCCAGACTCTCTCTTTTTTTTTAACGGTAAAAACGACTTATTCCAAACTGGGTGCGGTTTGACATGGCCGAGAGAAAACGGAACGCCGAGATCATCGAGAAGATCGAGCCGCCCCTGGACCGACGCGCTTTCTTGCGCCGGGTGGCGGGGCTCTCCGGGGTGGCGGTGGGGATCGCCACCGGCGGGTATCTGGCCTTCAGTGACCGACCGGTGCGCGAGCCGGAGATCAAACCGCTGCGGTTCAAGGATTTTCGCGTGCCTCCCGATGCGCTGCATCCGGTGATGGCGGTGGCGCGCGGCCAGAGGGTGGAGGCCATGGCTAGGGCCGCCATCGATAAACTGGGCGGCGTGAACCGGTTCATTCAGAAAGGGGATCGGGTGCTCCTGAAACCGAACGTGGGTTGGGATCGCCAGCCGGAACAGGCGGCCAACACCGGTCCGGAGTTGGTCGAGGCCATAGTGCGCATCTGCCGGGAGGCCGGGGCCAAATCGGTGTGGGTGACCGATGTCTCCCTCAACGATCCCAAACGCTGTTTTGCCCGTTCCGGCATCGAGGCCGCCACCTTGAACGCCGGGGGGAGCGTGCGCCTGCCGGGCCGGGAGGATTTTCTCGCCACGGACATGGGGGGCAAGGTGTTGAAAATATGGCCCGTGGCGCGCTTCTTCCATGAGGTGGACAAGGTGATCAACCTGCCGATCGTCAAACACCACTCCCTATCCGGCTGCACCCTGGCGATGAAGAACTGGTACGGGGTGATCGGCGGTCAACGCAACCGGCTGCATCAGGCGATCCACGACTCCATCGTCGATCTGGCCGCCGCCGTGCGACCGACCCTCACGGTGATGGATGCCACCCGGGTGCTCAAACGCAACGGCCCCACCGGCGGCAATCCGGCGGACGTGGTGCGTGAGGAGACCCTGATCGCCTCCCTGGACGAGGTGGCACTCGACAGCTTTTGCCTCGGTTTCTTGGAGCTGAATCCCGATGCCGTTCCCTTCCTGGCCCTGGCCCAGGCGCGCGGACTCGGCACGGTGGCCTGGCGCGCATTGAACGTCGCGCAATTTCAGGTGGGTTGAGGGAGGCGATGATGGGTGGATTGCGCGGGGTGCGGCGGATCTACGCGGGGTTCTCGCTGCTGCTCTTTGGTTTCTTTCTGTGGAGCGCCGAGTTCGAGCGTTTGCAAGGATATGCGGTTGGTCTGTTTCTCCAGATCGATCCCTTGACCGCGCTCTCCGGATTCCTCACCAGTCAGACCCTGTACAAGGGGTTGGCCTTCGCGTTACTGATCCTGATTCCCACGCTGTTTCTCGGGCGTTTTTTCTGTTCGTGGATCTGTCCCCTGGGGATCATCAATCAGGGGTTGAGCCACCTCTTCAACCGTCGCCGCGCGGTCGATAACTGGGAGGAGAACCGCTACCGCCCGCTCTACCGGTTGAAATACTACCTGCTCGTGGCCCTGGTGATCTTTGCCATGCTCGGGGCGTTGCAGATCGGCCTGCTCGATCCCATCGCCCTGATCTACCGCTCCTTTTCGCTCTCCGTGCTGCCGGCCCTGGATCGGGTGACCGGAGGCGGATTGTTCGCCCAATCCACCGTGTTTCATGGCGGTGTTTTGATCGCATTGATCTTGTTGGCTATTCTGCTCGCCAACCGCTTCATCACCCGCTTCTGGTGCCGCGCCCTCTGCCCCCTCGGCGCGTTGCTGGGGTTTTTCTCCCAGTGGTCGATCTTGCGCATCCGCCGCGACGTGGAACGGTGCAACCACTGCAAACAGTGTCTGCGCGCCTGTCAGGGGGCCGCCGATCCGGATGGCCAGCATCGGGTAACCGAGTGCCACCTGTGCATGAACTGCATCGAGGCGTGCGGCACCCAGGCGTTGCACTACGGCCTGGCCGGCCCGAAGAGTTCCATCGGCAAGCCCCTCGATCTCAACCGTCGCCGGGTGGTCGAGATCGCCCTGGCGTCGGTGGTGGCGGTGCCGATGACCAAGGGGTCGCTCTCGGCCCGCTCCGCGCCTCTGCCCGAGGTGATCCGTCCGCCTGGCTCGCTCACCGAAGCGCAATTCCTGGCACGTTGCATCAAGTGCGGACTCTGCATGCGCGTCTGCCCCACCAACGTGCTGCAACCGGCCCTGCTCGAGGCCGGATTCGAGGGGCTCTGGACTCCGATCCTCATGAACGCGGTCGGGTATTGCGAGCACCACTGCGTGCTGTGCGGTCAGGTCTGCCCCACGGCGGCGATCCGTCCCCTCACCGTCGCCGAAAAGGTTGGCGCCCCGCCCTTCACCCAACCGGTCCGCCTTGGTACCGCCTTTTTCGACCGGGGACGCTGCCTCCCCTGGGCCATGGACATCCCTTGCATCGTCTGCGAGGAGACCTGTCCCACCTCGCCCAAGGCGATCTGGTACGAATCGGTCACCGTCACCGGACGCGATGGGCGCCAGGTCGCCCTGAAACGACCCTTCGTGCAGCCGGAACTCTGCATCGGCTGCGGGGTGTGCGAGAACAAATGTCCGGTGACCGATCTGGCCGCCATCCGCGTCTCCTCGGTGGGGGAGAGCCGCTCCAGGGAGAATCGCATGCTGCTCAATCAGCAGTCGTGAG
>JADGAY010000242.1 GCA_015231775.1 Magnetococcales bacterium
AATCAAAATCAAAATCAAAATCAAAATCAAAATCAAAATCAAAATCAAAATCAAAGACAAAATCAAAGACAAAACCTCGGAGACTCTGTCTCCGAACCTCTGCCGGGGACCTTCGGTCCCCCGTCCCCTGCAACAGTTTTCCACATTATTCCCGCGTCACTTCAAATCCTTCTCCGGCAGGGTCTTGCGAATGGCGGCACGCACCATCTCGTTGCCGAAGGAGACCGCGCGCACCACCCCGCGGGTCGTGAATCGCAACAAACCAGCCTGCTCCAGATGGTTGACGATCGCCTCCGTATTGGCCCCATCCCCATGCAGATTCCAGGCGAGCAACTCCTCCATCGCCACCTCGTGATCGCTGGCCGCCAACGCGCGGATCAACTTCCAGTCCATGCCGGTCAGGGCATGCAACCGCTCCATCACCGTGCAGAAGAGCGCATCGGGAAACAGATCCTGAGCCTGGATGGTCTCCTGGAGCGCCGATCGCTTCATCCCCGCCAGATGCTGGGCGATCTCCACCGCGAACAGCGGCACGCCGCGGCTCCACTCCAACAACATGTCGATCTGCACCGCGTCCAACCGCTTGGCCACCGGCATCTGCTTCAACAGTCGCAGAATGTCCCGGTTGGGCAGACGCATCAGAGAGAGCACGCTGAACGATAGATGATTGGCCAGGGTGCGCAGCTCCGCCTTGCGTCCCGACAGGATCAGCCACACCTTGGTATGGTTCATGCGCCCCGCCAGACCCGGCAGCAGCAGCCGCGTGTAGGGGTCGCACCACTGGGCGTTGTCGATATGCACGATCACCGCATGGGGGGTGGCGGAAAAGAGGGTGAGCAGAAACTCCGTCAGCTCCGCGTGCAGGGTGTCCCCCTGCTGCATCCTCGGGGGAGGGTCGGTCTCCCGGGCCAGGGCCAGAAAACGTTTGCCAATGCGATTCCATGGCACGGGCAGACGACTCATCCACTCTTCCAGGTGCGTCCACCGCGCCCGTGCCGGAAGGGTGCGATCGGTCTGGGCGAGGGTTTCGAGGATCGGCAGGAACGGGTGCAGGGGAATGGCGCGGGCCACGGTGTGACAGGTGCCGGAAAGCCAGAGGATCTCCTTGCGTGAAGCGGTCTCCATGCGCAGTTGTCGTACCAAACGGGTCTCGCCGAACCCGACCTCTCCCACCACCAGGGTCGTCTCCGAGTCGCCGCGCAGCAGCTTGGCCACGCGGCGATGCAGCTCCTCGAGTTCGGTGTCGCGCCCCACGAAGGGGGTGTCCGGGGTGAGGGGGGCGGGGTGGAAGTGGTTGTTCAAGACCCCGCAGCCTGGAAAAAGGGTCGAGATCAGACCGTGACGGGCGAACAGACGCTCGAGATCCCGCGCCGTGCCGGGGGAGAGCTGAATGCCGTGTCCGATGGTCCGGACCCCGGAACCGGAGAAATCCGGATGGTGCAGATCCCCCTGCAAGGTGGTGTTGTGGCCATCGGTGGAGCTGACCACCTGCACCGAATAGACCATCACCCGCACCCATTCGGAGAGCGGGAGCAGATCCGGGAACCCTTTTTCCAGCTCATCCATGATCAGGCCGGCGCAGCAGACGGCGCGCAGGGCGTCATCCTCGCGGACGATACGGGCGCCGAACAGCACCAGGGGCCCTTCGATGCTTCCCTGGACCACCCCCTCGAAGCGACGGGCGGCCAACGCGCAGTACTCCCGCAACAGACGGTTCAGACGGTTGTAGGCCTCGGTGCCCAACCGGTGCAACAGGTGACTCGGGGCGTGGGGACGCATGCCCACGCAGTGCAACGGCTGCAACAGGGCCGAGCTGATCGGGGCCCGGACGACACTGCGCGAGCGACCCGCGTCCTCCTTCTGCGCGGGGGAGAGAAAGAGAAACTCCTCCTCGGCGCGGGTGACCATCTGGGCGGCCTTGGTGCGGTTGTTGACCTTGAGGCGACGGAAGATCTCCACCAGATGCTGCTTGACCGTGCCATCGGAGATCTCCAGACGGCGCGCCACCTCCTTGTTGCTCAGTCCGGCCTGGATGAGCTTCAAGATCTCGATCTGACGCTTGGTCAAGGGCAGTGGTTCCATCTCCGAGGCTCCTTTCGTGTCAGGTTGAGGTGGAAAAGAGCTGGTGGATGGCTTGCCAGATCGTCGCCAGTTCGTCCAGGAGCGAGCCGTGTCGTTCCGGACGGGTGAGCGGATTGAGGATGTAGGAGAGAATGGTGCGGCTGCCGGAGATGATGTCGGCCTTGGCCTTCATGCCCGGCACGATGGTGTGGCCGGCTCCCGGCTTTCCGACGAACAGACGATCGGGTATGACGATCCCTTTATAGAAGACCGAGCCATCCTTGTCCATCCGCGTGAAGGGCGAAAGGGAGATCAAGCGTCCACCGACACCGCCGAACCGGTTGAGATCGAAGCTGGTCACCTGAATGGCCACCTCCTGGCCGGGGTGCACATAGCCGATATCCTTGGGCGAAATGTTCACCTCCAGTTGCAGGGGGTCGTCCTTGGGCACGATCTCCATCAGCACGTCCCGGGGACTGAACACCCCGCCGGGGGTGGTGGCGCGGGAGTCCTGCACCCGACCGTGGACCGGCGCGAAGATTTCCAGGTTGTTGCGACGGTCGCGCAGACGCTCCAGCAGGGTGGTGACCTGGCTGATTTCGTTCTTGACCCCACCCAGCTCCTGACTGGCCTGATTGCGCAGCTCGTTCTCATAGCCGCTGCGCTTGGCCCAAACCTCGTCGAGGGCGCTCTGATTCTGCTTGATCTGCACCCGCAACGTTTTGACTTTGCCCGAACTCTCCGTGTAGACCCGCTTGGATTCGAGCTGGGAGAGTCGCGAGACCAGGTTTTTCTTGCCGAGGTTCTCCTTCAACTCCAACAGATCTCCATCGACCTCCGCGCTTTTTTCCATGTTGCGCAGATTCTGGGAGGCCAGTTCGATTTCGGTGCGTTTCTGCTGGATCTGGGAGTCGAAGACCCACAAACTCTTCTCCCGCACCTGGTTCTGGGTCTCCAGAAGGCTGCGCTGCTCGCGGATCACGTCGGCGTATTTGTCCGGAATGCCGGTGAAATCGGCCTGGGTTCCGGCCAGGAAGGCCTCCAGGCGAACCTTGCGCGACTTCAACCCCATCAGGCGCGCCTCCACCTGGCTCTCCTCGGCTTCGGCCTGGGCGTTCTTCAAACGGGCCAACAGCTCACCCTTGCGCACGTTTTGACCGTTGACCACGGTGATTTCGGTCAGGATGCCGCTCTCCGGGGGGTGGATGCGCTGTACCCCGAGGGTTGGGAGAAACTCTCCGGTCACCTTGACCGCCTCGTTGGCCTGGATGACCGCCGCGAGCCACAACAACAGGAGCGTCACCAGCAGGGTGATGGACAGAACCAGCTTGACCGTGCCGGAGATCCCGGACTCCTCGAGGATTTGCGCCTCGCTCAAATGTCTGGAAAAACGGTTTGCGAACATGCCTTGGACTCCTGATGCTTCACGCGACTCGGCGACCGATCCGGGACCGGGCAACTACACGAACGATCTGGGCAGAAGCTTTTCGATCTCGGCGGGCGGTCCCGCGGCGCGCAGATAGCCACGATCGAGAAAGAGCACCTGATCGGCCAGTTTCAAATGGCTGGGCCGGTGGGTGACGATGAAGATGGTGGTGCTGCCACGCATCTCCTGCACCGCCTGCCGGAACAGGGCTTCGCCCTGGGCATCCAGGTTGTTGGCCGGCTCGTCGAAAAGCATGATGGCGCTCTTCTTCAACAAGGCGC
>JADGAY010000243.1 GCA_015231775.1 Magnetococcales bacterium
CAGACCAACATGCTGGCCCTGAATGCCGCCATCGAGGCCGCCGGCGCCGGCGAGGCCGGCAAGGGGTTTGCCGTGGTGGCCAACGAGGTCAAGGCCCTGGCCCTGCAAACCGGGCGCGCCACCCAGCAGATCTCGCGCAAGATCGAGGAGATCCAGACCGGCACCGCCAACGTGGTCGAGCGGGTCAAGGAGATCACGGTGATCGTCGAACAGATCAGCTCGTTGAACAGCGAAATCCTCGAGGATGTGGACGGACAACACCTGATGGTCCAGGGGATCTCCGAGGCGATGAGCGAGGTCAATGCCGCCACCGCCACGGTGACCCAGAACGCCGACACGCTCCATCAAGCCGCCGAACGGGTCGCGCTCTCTGCCTCCGAGGCGGCGCGCGGCACCAGCGAAATCGCCGAAACCAGCTCCACGGTGGCCGGCTCGGCGGGACGGATGGCCGAACAATCCGACGCCGCCCTCCAGTTCGTGCACAAGGTACTCTCCTCGTTCGCCACCACGGAGCGCGCCTCGGAAACCGTGCGCGATCGGATCCGGGATTCACTCAAGGCCGTGGCGCGACTGCACGGCACGGTCAACCACTTCCACGCCCTGGGCGACGTGGCCAGCAACATCTCCGACGCGCTCTACGCCGCCCAATCGAGTCTGGATATCGGACCCGAACCGTTCGACGTGCGCAAGGTGAAGGAGGCTGTCCTGCATGTCCTCGGACGGCTCGAACTGGCCGCCCACGGCAACGCCGACCTGACCCGGGAGGAGCTGGACCGGTTGTGCATCATCTGTGCGTGGGAGAAGGAGAACGCTGAGGTCTACGAGAGCAACCCCATCTTTGCGCGCCTGCGTGAGGTGCATCGACAGATGCACCTGACCGGAGCCGAGATCGTCGAGCATCTCGGCAAACAACAGGAGTCCGCCGCCGGCGATGCCCTGCTCTATTTCCGGGCGCTGCAACGAACCTTGTTCGAACATGTGGACAAGCTCTATCTCGGCCAGGAGTTGCTGGCCTCCGATCACCCCCTGATCATCTGGACCGGAAAGATGGAGGTGAATGTTCCCGCCCTGGACGCCGATCACCGCAATCTGATCCGCATCATCAACGAATTGCACGCCGCGTTGCAATCGAATCAGGGGCAAAAACTGCTGGGCAAGATCCTCGACGAGCTGTTGACCTACACGCGCACCCATTTCACCCGCGAGGAGCGGCACATGCAGGATATCGGCTTCCCGGATCTGGCCGCCCATCAAGAAGAGCATCGCCTGTTCGCCGAAAAGGCGACCGCCTATCAGAAAAAACTGGAGGTTGATCCGTTCGCCCTCTCCAGCGATGTCTTGCAGCATCTGCGCGCCTGGTTGACCCAGCACATCCAGGGGTCGGACATGGCCTATCGCCGCCATGCGGAAGGGCGCGGCAAGAAGGGCAAGGCGGCCTGACGGTTGGTTCGGACCTGCCGGCAGATCACCCCGTTTCCAACAGGCTCAGGACGCTCTCTCGCCGGACCCGTCCACCTCATCCGCCTGCAACTTGAACACCGCGATGGCGCTTTCCAGTTCAGCGGAGGCGGATAGCAACTCCTGGGCGATGTCGCTCACCCGTCCGGAGGTGACCACGCTGTCCCGCACCACCTGATCCAGGCGACTCACCGCCTCGGAGATATGTCCCGCGCCTTCGTTCTGATTGCCGGAGAGTTGGTCGATGCGCTGGACCTCCTCGGCGGTGCGGATGATCGCCGGTACCAGTTGATCCAACACCTCCCCAACCCGGCGCGCCACCGACAGGGTGCTGCCGGTGATCCGTCCGATCTCCTCGGAGGCGGCACGACTGCGCTCGGCCAATTTGCGCACCTCGCCGGCCACCACCGCGAAGCCGCGTCCCACGTCACCGGCCCGTGCCGCCTCGATGGCGGCGTTCAACGCCAGCAGATTGGTCTGCCGGGCGATCTCCTGAATGATGCCGGTCTTCTGGGCGACTTCGGTCATGGCCGCGATCGCCTCGCGTACCGTCTTGCCACCCTCGACCGCCCGTTCCGCCGCCTGACGGGCCACCTGCTCGGCCCCCTTGGAACGTTCGACGCTCTCCCAGATGCCACCGATGATCACCTGCATGAAGCGGGCGACCTCCTCGGAGACCGAGGTGGTCTGTCCGGTCCCGGCCTCCAGTTGCTCACGCACCCTCCCGAACGAGCCGATTCCCTCGGCCAACGTCCGCGACTGTCCGCGCACCACCAGAATGGTCTCCTCGAGACTGTCGGCCATGGTGTTGACATGCCGTCCAATGCTCGACACCTCGTCGCGGGCCTCGGCATCCACCGCCAACCGCGAACGCAGATCCCCTCCGGCGATCACCTCCAGAACCGCGCTCATGCGCGACAAGGGCCGGGTCACCTGCCGCCGGAAAATCTCCCACAGGGCATACAGGAAAATGGTCAGGAAAACGACCAAAGCCCCGCCCAACTCCCAACCCACCCGCCGGATGCGCGCCTCGGCCTCCCCCAGGGAGAGGGTCAGATGCAACACCCCGCGGACCTTGTGATCCTCCCCGTGACAGGCGTGACACTCCGGTTTGTTCAGCAGCGGCACCCAGTAGTTGACCCTGGAGAAGCCATCCGTCCCCTGACTCACCGTGGAGACCGACTGTCCGCTCTCCACGGCCTGGCCCATCTCCCGACTCACCTTGCCTGGATCGAATCGGGTAAATCCCACGAAACCGTTCTCGCCGGGGGTACTGCCACCCTCGTCGCGAAAGGCCTCCTTCTCATCGAGCCTGAGCACCTGGAACCGATCCACCCCGGCCACGCCCTTGAGGCTTTCGGCGTACTTGCGCGCCACGTCGGAGTTGCCGCCCAGCATGATCGCCTCGATCCCCTGCACCGCGGTCGCGGTCAACTGACGAACATTCTGTTCCGACTGTTCCACCATGCCGGCCTGCATGCGATACAGGGCGATCCCACCCATGCCGAGCAGACTCAAGGATCCGGCGATTCCGGCCACCAGGAGCAGACGCAGGCCGATGGAATCTCTCACCGCCGCAAACCGGATCATGTTTCCCCCTTAGGACGAGCGCCTGATTGAAATTGATAAACATCTATAAATCAAACAAAAAACCTTATCTCTCACAGAGGCAGAATTATCATCAACCTTGACCGGGGTCAAGGCTTATCCAAGCCATTCACGAAAAATTGGCAATTTCCTCATGATTGCGACATCATGAAGCAAGAGCGGACATCGCGACTTCTTGCGGGGGGCCGCCGTGCAGACGATAATGACGATGGGCGCGGGCTGCCAACTCCGGATTGTGGGTCACCAGAAGCATGGCCGCGTGCCAGCTCCGGGTGAGATGGAACAGCAAATCCATGACCCGACTGCCGGTCTCCAGATCGAGGTTGCCGGTCGGCTCATCGGCCAGGATCAACGCCGGATGGGCCACGAAGGCCCTGGCGATGGCCACGCGCTGCTGTTCGCCCCCCGACATCTCGAGGGGACGATGCTCCAGGCGTTCGCCGAGTCCCACCTGTTCGAGCATGCGTCGCGCCCGTTCACGGGCATCGGCGGTCCGGGCCAACTCGAGAGGCAAGGCGACATTCTCCAGGGCGGTCAAGGTGGTGATGAGATGAAAATCCTGAAACACGATCCCCATCCGTTCGCGGCGCAGCCGCGCCAACTCCTCGTCGGCGAGTCCGGCCAGGGCGACCCCATCCACCCGGATCCGGCCCGCCGTGGGTCGCTCCAGCCCGGCGATCAGCGCCAGAAGGGT
>JADGAY010000244.1 GCA_015231775.1 Magnetococcales bacterium
AATAATCACCTTGTCAAGGCTTGGCACCAGCGTTTCTGATCTGAACGGTTACGTTGCAGAAGTGTTTCCTGTCTTTGATAGGTTTGGTGATATACGTGAACGGGCGGTGACGTTGGGTAAGATTGCGGAAATTCATTTTCAACGCGGAGAGTTGGACGAGGCGCTGCGAATTCGAGTTGAAGAACAGTTACCGGTCTACATGAAACTGGGGGATATACGTGCGCAAGCGCTGACACTGGGCAGAATTGCGGATATTCATTATCTGCGCGACGAGTTGGACGATGCGCTGCGGATCCACCGTGAGAAAGTGTTGCCAGTTTTCGAGAAGTTGGGAGATATACGCGCACGTGGAGTGACACTGGGCAGAATATCGGATATTCATGCTCAACGCGGCGAGTTGGACGAGGCTCTGCGGTTGTTGCAAACAGAGGTGTTGCCAGATGCGAAGCGCATGGGCGCAATCCGGGATTGTGCCTGGACAAAATTGCGTATTGCCCGGTTGCGCATCCTGCAGCGTCAGGTCCCGGAAGCCTTGCGCATGCTGCAAGAAGAGGTGCTGCCGGTGCTTCAGCAAGTAGGAGATGCCTACGGCATTAAGGTTTCCGAATCCCTCATCAAGAAAATTCTCACCCAATAGCCCCCCTCATTCCCCCCCATGAAAGCCACCCCCGGTGTTGCGCATTCGCAGCCCATCGCGCACATTGAGCCCCATCCAGGTTAGATTCAGGGCTCCGGCCACCAGCTCCAACCCCTGCACACCGTAGAACAGGACATCAAACGCACCGGCCTCGGCCTTGCTGGCGAGAAAAAGCGCCGAGGGCACGAGAATCAACAGTCCGTTGGCGGCGATGCGTGGCATGCGGCGCTGTTTCTGTCGGATCAGGGGGTGGCTGCCGCCCTTGCCAAGTGCAAAGCCGCTGCCGCCGGTGATCATCAGCAGCGGTATCAAGATCCAGAGACCGGTGACAATCATCTGCTTCACCCATACCACCCGCTCGATGGACAAGAACAGCTCGGCAACCAGGGTCGCGGAGCAGAACAGGGCGATGGTCAACAGGGCCATGATCCCGGCCAGGGCGTGGATGCGGGTTTTCATGCGGCCTCTCCTTCGTCCTCTTGGGTGGGGTGGCGTTCCTGGATCTTTTTCAGCACGTGCAGGGTGGTGTTCAATGCCTCCAGGTCAAAATCGGCGCGCACCTGGTCGGCATGGCGGCTCCAGGCCGCGTCGATGCGTTGATAGCGCTCCAATCCGCTGGCAGAGAGACGATACAGGGGGGAGCGTTTGTGATAGGGGTTGGGATGCCGCTCCACCAACCCGTCATCCAGCAACAGGTTGAGCTGTTTGAGGGCTCCCTGACGGCTGACACCCATCTGGATGGCCATTTGCGGGGCGGTCAGGGGCAGGGGAGAGGCGGCCAGGGCGCCAAGCATCTGCCACCGGGCGCTGGTCAGATCAAACGGTTGGGCGAAATGGTCGCCCCAGCGGAGCATGTGGCCGTTGGCGCGGAAGAGCGCCAGAATGGTCGCGGTGAGCGGGTCGCGGGTGTCGAGGGGGGACGGGTTCATGGGGATTATCCTGTAAACTGGTTGTCAATTTCAATCCAGTTTACAGGATGACATCTGGTTGTCAATCTTTTTCGACAATTTTTACCCGTGACCGCAAACGTGCGAAGATCCGATTACATCCGCATCCGCTCCAACTCCTGCTGGATGCGGCTCTGCATGGCGGCATCCGGGGTCGGGGGTGGGGTTTGGCTGGCGGTTTTTTCTGTCATCACGGCCTGGGCGCGCCAGCGGCGCATCGCCAGCCACAGGGCATAGCCCCCCAAACCCAAGCCCAAAAACGGCGCGCTCCACAGCAGGGCGTTCATACCCTGGCCGGTGGGCTCCAGGTAGATGTAATCCCCGTACCGCTGATGAAAATAGTCCCGGATCGCCGGCTCCTTCTCGCCTGCCGTCACCTTGTCCCGGATCAGCTTCAACATGTCCTTGGCCAACTCGGAGTTGGATTCATACACCGACTGGTTCTGACACACCGCGCAACGGAGATCCTTGGCGATCTGCCGCACCATCGCCTCGGTGGGATCCTCGTTGCGTACTTCGGCATGGGCGGTTCCCATTGCCAGCATCAAGAGGAGCAAGGCCCAAAACGGGTGAGAGAAAAAAATCATTTTGTGTTTCCTTGCATCAACGGCAGGGCGCGCTGCTCGAACCACCCCGGGAACAACGGTCCGGTGTGTTTCATGCGGATCGTGCCATTGGGATCGACCAGATAGGACTCCGGCGCGCCGTACACCCCCCAATCGATGGCGATCTTCTGCTCCGGATCCTGGGCATGGGCATAACCGGGATTGCCGTGCCGCTTCAAGAAGGCCCGCGCCGCATCCGGCGTATCCCGAAAATCCACCCCGATCATCACGAAATCGGACCGGCCCTTGACCTTGGCCGCCAACTCCATCAGGTAGGGGTGCTCGGCCACGCAACTCACGCACCACGAACCCCAGAAATTGACCAACACCCATTTGCCGCGATGCGCCCCGAGAGAGACCGTCTGATGGCCCTCCAAGGCTGGCGCGGAAAAATCGCTCGCCGGACGGTTGACCAGGGGCGAGGGGATATCCCGCGGATCGTTCTTCAATCCCAGGGCGAACAGCAGCAGAATCGCCATCACCGCCCCGAGCAGAACCAGTTTCCAGATGCCGTTCATCGGATTCCTTTAGAACAAGGTTCACCCATCAACCAGGCGTGCCGTCCGCGACCCGGAACGGACGCCGCCCTTGCAGCATGGCCCAGAACACCCCGATCACCATGAGGGTGCAGCCCACCCAAACCCAGGAGATCAACGGGTTGCGATAGATCCGGAACGCCCACACCCCCTCCTTCACCCCATCCCCGAGCACCACGTAGAGATCCTCGCGCCAGGTGCTGAAAATCGCCGCCTCGGTGGTGGGTTGGGAGTGTTCGTTGTAGACCCGCTTTTGCGGGGTGAGACGGATGGGTGCCTCGCCGGGGCGTTCGGCGCGGATCACCGCCTCATCGGCCTTCCAGTTGCGCTTGGCGGTCTTGTCCATGGACTCCAGGGTGAGGTTCCAGGAGCCGATCTGCATCGAATCCCCGACCGACATGAACAGGTCGCGCTCCTCCTGGAACAATCCCGATCCCACGAAACCGGCCACCATCACCAAGGTTCCGAGATGGACGAACAGCCCGCCATAACGACGTTTGTTGCGTCCGATCAAATGCCACAGGGCGATGGGCGCGGAGAGTTCCTCGCGGCGCATGCGCAGGCGAATATGATGGATCACCTCGTTGCCATGGGTGGCGCCCACGAACAGAATCAACCCAAAGGCGATGGCGCCCGAGGGGTGGGTGATGCCGAGCAACGGGGCGCAGATCGCGCCGACGATGCCGAGGGCCAGCCATGGCAGGAAGGTTTGGCGCAACCGCGTCCACGAGGCCCGCTGCCAGGGGATGATGGGACCGACGCCCATCAACAGCAGCATGCCGAGCATGATCGGGATGAATACCTTGTTGTAATAGGGGGCGCCCACCGACACCTTGGCGGTGGAGAGTGTTTCGACCGCCAGGGGGTAGAGGGTGCCCAGCAGCACGGTGCAGGCCCCGGCCACCAGGAACAGGTTGTTGATCAAAAACGAGAACTCCCGCGACAGACCGCTTTCGAGCTTCGGGGTCTCCTTCAACCGATCCGAACGCGAGGTGAGCAAACCGAAGGAGAAGAGCAGGAG
>JADGAY010000245.1 GCA_015231775.1 Magnetococcales bacterium
TCTCGCCACCCGCCCAGGAAATGCGCCTTCCTGCTCCGCCGCCGGCGCGGTAATCGGTGCCCTATCAAAACGCGAGGTCATCCCCGGCGCGGTAAAGTTTCCGTCAGCCAGACTGACGGTATTCTTCATGTCGCCAGTGGGTCAATTGTTCGTGTCGCTTGACACTTCAACGTGCGTCGAAATAAAGCACCTGCCCGGACTCCGGGAACGGCAAACGGTCAATGGCGGTCTTGATCAATCGCATGAGCATTCCTCCGGACAGTGCCACCAGAACGGGCCATTTCGCACTTTGTGGTTACACCATGGCTACATCAAAAAAGCTGGCCAGCGGCTCATTCGGGCGGTTCTCCGTGTAGCCCGTGTAGCCACAGTGTAGCCACTTCGATTAAAAACGGCTCAAACCACGTAGTGGAGGATAGCACATTAAATGCATGCTTTTCAAACAATTTTGAAAAAATATCGAACCGCTTAAAAACGGCTAAAACCCGTATTTCGCGAACTCGTAATGAGCAGGTCCTCGGTTCAATTCCGAGAAGCGGCTCCAGAATCTCCAAAAAAGGAACGGCCCGGTCAGCATTCTGATCGGGCCGTTCTTTTTGGATTCGGAATCAACTGCCCGTCCGGTTTGAGCCAAAGACCCCACCACACGGACCATCACCAGAGATCACCCCTTCAGAGGCGGTTTGGCCTTTGCCAAGCCGCCTCTGTGGTAAGCGCGGTCGGGGATCATCCCCCCGGAGAGGGCGCCTCCACGTCAGCCACGCTCTTGGATAACCCCGCCTGTTCCTGTACGAACCGGTAATATTTCAGATCCTCTTCCAGGATGTGCTCCCTGAGCCAACCGCTCAACAACTCCAGAAGCTCATCCCCGAGCTGCTGCTGGCTGTTCAGATTCACCTCGGTCATAAACCGGTGCCGCATGTCCCGCACCTTGCGCGTCAGGGCCTGATGCACCTTGATGTGCCGATCCAGCATAGGATACCCCAGCTCGCGCAGATAGGCCTCCTCGCGGTTGAAGTGGCCCATGGTGTAGTTGAACAGCTCCTGCTGCACCAGATTGAAAAGAATCACATCCCGTTGCTGAATCGACTTGTAGACCTGATTCAACAAGGCGATCAGGTTGCGGTGATCAAAATCCAACATGCGATCGCCCACGCTCATGTCCGGGGTCCAGACGATCAGATTGGTCTGACGACGCTCCTCGAGCACGGTCATAAACGCCTCGACGATCCGCGGGTCAAACATACGACCGGACTCGCGCTGAATCAGGCCGCAGGCCTCCTCCTCGCTCCAGGCATGTTTGTAGGGTCGCTCGGAGACCAAGGCATCAAACACATCGGCCAGGGCGACGATACGCCCCTCCAACGGGATCTGATCTCCCGCCACGCCGGTCGGATAGCCGGAACCGGAGAACTTCTCGTGATGACTGCCCGCGATTCGCGTGGCCATGGCCAGATAGCCGTCATCGTCCAGAAAATCGTTGAGCCGTTGCAACAGCTTGCAGCCATTCTCGGAGTGCTGCTGAATGATGGTGCGCTCCTCTGGATCGAGAGGACCGGCCTTGAGAAGAATACGATCCGGCGTGGTGACCTTGCCGATGTCGTGCAGAATGCTCGCCAGAGCGATATTCTTGATGAACCGCTCATCGATCAGCTCGGTGCAATAACCGGATTCACGCAGTTTGCAGGTAATGGCGTGGGTCATGCGCGCCACGCGCAACACATGATCGCCGGTGGTCTGATCCCGGCTCTCGGCCAACTCCGCCAGGGCCATCACCGTGGTGCGGCTGGAACGATGCAGGCTCTCCAGGGTGGTGTGATGGGCGGAGACATCGGTGATGGTCAATGCGTAACCGCCATTCTCCATGGGCCGACCGCGCACCGCCAGCCACCGGCCCGCCATGAAGAAATCCTCCGGAGCGAAGAGGGTGGCGTTCTGATGGGAGATGCGCAACTCCTCGGTGATGCGGGCGGTCTCCAGCCAAATCCCCACCACGGAGCGTTCCAGAACAACCAACAGGTGCTCGAATGAGATCCCCTCCAGAGCGATCTCTCCCGGAATCCGGAACAGCTCCTGAAACTGTCGGTTGCAAAACACCACCCGCCCGCTGTCATCACTCAACATCAGGCCACGACTGGTCTGGTTGAGGTACATTTCAAACAGCTTCGACTGCTCCACCATGCCACTTCCCCCTACTCTCAGGCACCCTGGGCCTTGATGAGGTTGACACTTCCCAATCCAAATTTCCGTGGACGCTATTCTAGCGACATTTTTGCAGATAATGAAGATAATTCCCAGTTCGATGTTACCCTCTGTCACCATTTTTCCTGACCACGATGCAGCCATCTCCCCTCGACACGATAGCCGGACGAATGCACCCTGGAATGGAACTCCGACACCGGTGACCCTGCCGCATTATGCCTGTTTTCTAAGCAGGAGAGATTGCAGCGATATTTTTTTTAATTCGGCTGTTCAATATGGAGGAAGCGTGCTATGCTTAATGAAGGTCGCGTTAAATGTGACCTGCACCCTTTTTTTTCAAGACAAGGAGACTATTTAATGAGAAAGAGTTTTTTGGCTGTCGCGATGACGCTGGGACTGCTGAGCGCGGCGGTCTCCGTGGATGCGGCTGAGCGGACTTCCGGTCAGGGAACGAGCTTGCAGGGCCACTCCAAGGATCATGGCACCATCATGGCCGCCACCGCGGTCACCAAGGATCCCGCCCAAGCCTCGACCAGCAAGAAGGTCAGCAGCAAGCCCCCCAAGAAAAAGGCGGCCAAGAAGGCCAAGAAGAAATCATCCCCCGCCAGCCGCATGGCCCCAGGCGTGGTGAAGTAACCCTCCACCATGGAACTCCCCAACAGGGAGTCCCATGGTGGAGGATTGAGGGGGGGGCTCCCCCACCTGTCAAGTTTGGATGGACTCCACCCCAGTGGAGATTTTCATGTCTCGGTACCGCTTGTTCATCGTGCAACACCCGCGATGGTGTTCACGGATGGGGATCCTCTGCATCCTCTCCCCGACCCGCATGACAGTGCCGTCTCTTGAAAGTCGCAAGCAGACGTGGAACCATCGTATATCCTGCCTGTAAAACCATTGACCAAGGAGATGAATGGATGAAAAAGAGTCTGTTGGCGATTGCCATGATGTTGGGTGTGGCCGGCGGTGTCGGTACCGCTTCCGCGGCGGATCTCTCCGCCATGGAACTCAAGCCGATGATCGTTGCCTCCCTCGCGACCACGTCGGTGCAAGGCCTGGTGGATGAGGATCAGTCCACCGTCCTCGACAAGAAAAAGAAGAAGGCCAAAAAGGCCAAAAAGGCCAAGAAGAAAAAGGGCGGCGCGACCGATACCGGCGCGGGCGCCGGTGCCGGAAGCTGGGACACCGTTCGCTGATGCGTCCGGGCTCCAATCGGGAGTTCTGACCCACGGTTCACCCGTAGGGCATGACAGCCGCGACTCCTGGGCATGGGGCGCAATCCCCTTGTACCCGATTGGCCGATCCAAAAAAAACGCCTGGAGCAATCCAGGCGTTTTTTTTATCCCCAGATCCGGTAAACCGCGACCATCATGGGATGCGTAGTTTTTTCCAGGCACTGTGCATTATGCGAGCTTCGTTTCCAAAAGGCGGAAACGAAGCTCGCGAAGGCTGCGCGCGGCGCATTTTTCGCAAAACCGCGAAAAATGCTTCTTTGTGAAGAGCGCGCTAAAAGCTAAAGTCAAAACCCTGG
>JADGAY010000246.1 GCA_015231775.1 Magnetococcales bacterium
AGCCGCTCCAGCCCCTCGGGCGCCGAACCGGGCAGGGCGTCGCGGAGCGCGTCCGGATCGTCCGCGAAGGGATCGATGCCGGCAAAGCGGGAGAAGGCCTCGGCAAAGGTGAATTCATGGCGCCCGGTGGTTCCCAGGATTCCCAGCACCAGCGCCACGCTCTCGTCGATGAGTTCGCGCCAGCTCCAGCCGGGTCGATACCACTCGAGCATGGTGAACTCGGGATTGTGCAACGGACCGGACTCCCCGGCGCGAAAGGCGCGGGTGATCTGATGGATCGGACCCGATCCGGCCACCACCAGCCGTTTCATCGCCGTCTCCGGCGAGGTGGAGAGATATCCCATCTGGCAGCCGATCGGATCCAACGCTGCGTCGGGGGCCGCGAATCGGCTCAAAATCGGGGTTTCGACCTCCATGACCCCGCGCGCGTGGAAAAACTCCCGGATCTGGCGCAACACCCGCGCCCGCTCGGCCCATCCGCGGGGAGAGGCCGCGGGCCGCCAGGTCACGGGATCAATCCTTGGCACGTTCGACGTATTGACCGGTACGGGTATCGACACGGATCCGTTCGCCTTCGTTGATGAACAGCGGAACCTTGACCTCGGCGCCGGTCTCGAGGGTGGCCGGTTTGGTGGCCCCGGAGACGGTGTCACCCTTGATGCCCGGATCGCATTTGGTGATGGTGAGGATGACGAAGGAGGGGGGCATGACCGCGATGGCGCGATTCTTCCAAAGCGTCACCAGATAGGTCTGCTGCTCCTTGAGCCAGAAGCGGGTTTCACCGACCTGGGTCTCGTCGAGGGCGGACTGTTCGTAGCTGGCCGGATCCATGAAATGCCAGTACCCTCCGTCGTTGTAGAGAAATTGCATGTCCCGATCGACGACATCCGCCTTGATGACGTTTTCGCTCGATTTGAAGGTCCGCTCGATCACCCGGCCATCGATCAGGTTTTTGATCTTGATCTTGGTAAAGGCCTGGCCCTTGCCCGGCTTGACGAACTGGGCATCGACGATGATCCACGGCAGATCGTCGATCTCGACGCGGGTGCCCTGGCGGAGTTGATTGTGGTTGAGCATGTCACTCATGATGAATACGATTTCCTTGGCAATGGGTTCACGAAAGGTCCAAACATGACATCCGCTCTCCAGTATAGCTCAACCGAGGTCGCAGATCACCCCGCCATGAATCATTCGCTCGAAATCTCGCTGGAATTTCCCTCCGAGGCCAGGGAGGCGGCGGAGCAATTCCCGTTTCTCGTCCCGCCAGCCCTGGTCGCGCGTCTGAAAGAGGAGGGGGGCCATGGCCCCCTGTCGCGGCAGTTTCTGCCGTCGGCGGAGGAGATGCGGGTGGTGCCGGGATACTCCGCGGACCCGTTGCACGAGTCCGCCGCGCAACAACACCCCGGTCTGATCGCCAAATATCCCGGTCGCGTGCTGCTCAAGGTGACCACAGGCTGCGTTGTGCATTGTCGCTTCTGTTTCCGGCGTCATGTTCGCGCCGAGTCGGCTCCACCGCTCACGGGATTTGAACCGGCGTTTGAGGCCATCGCGGCGGACGAAACCATTCGCGAGGTGATTCTTTCGGGGGGTGATCCCCTCACCCTGTCGGATCGTCGCCTGCAACCCGTGGTCGCGCGCCTGGCTGCCATCCCCCATCTCCATCGATTGCGCATCCATACCCGCGTCCCGCTCTTTCATCCCAAGCGGATCAGCGCCCGGTTGATGCGGATTCTCACCGGCCATCGTCTGACGCCGATCGTGGTGCTGCATGTCAACCACGCCACCGAACTCGATCAACCGGCGCGCGGGGCCCTGGCCAGGATGGTGGAAGCGGGGATCCCGCTCCTGAATCAATCGGTTCTGCTCAAGGGGGTCAACGACGACGTGGAGAGTCTGGTGGCGTTGTGCGAGGCGCTGATCGATGCGCGGGTCATGCCGTACTATCTGCATCTGCTCGATGCGGTCTCCGGCGCGGCCCATTTCGAGGTTCCCGAGGCGCGGGGGCGCGAACTGATGAGCCTCCTGCGCGCGCGTCTGCCGGGCTATGCCGTGCCGCGCCTGGCGCGGGAGGTCGTGGGGCTGGATTCAAAACAAGAAATCTTATGCTCCTGATGCTGGCATCTCCGTCGGATCGTCCGGGTGTAACGCTTCCGCGCATTCGAGGGAGGCTGGTTCGTTCTGGTCCGACGACTCCTCCTTGCGGCGTCGGGCGCGGGCGCGCTGGCGATTGCGCAGCCTGCGCACCTGGTTGCGCAAGGCGTACAGGTTGTGGATCATTTTGTCCAGCTCACTTTCCACGATCCCCAGTTGCGCACTGGTTCCACCCGAGACCGCCGCATCCACGGGATCCACCTCCACCCCCTTCTCCTGCTGAGGCACCATCTCCCCAGCACCGGTCTCCAGCCACACCGGATTGACCCGACAGGCCATGGCAATCGCCACCGTCTTGCGGGAACTCCCGAACTGTCCGGACTCCAGTTTGTGGATCGCCGCCTGGCTGATGCCCACCCGTCCCGCCAGTTCCTGCTGGGTCAGATCGGCATGCAGTCGGGACGATTTGAAGCGTTGGGCAAAAGCCTGATTTTTGGATTCATGGTGATGATTCATGCTGGCTCCATGCATGACAACGATTGATTAAGATTCTGTCCGTGATAGCATATATAACTTGCTGAATCAAGCGATCTGATTCATGTTTGTGATTCATTCCGGCTCCATGCATGACAACGATTGATGAAGATTCTGTCCGTGATAGCATATACAACTTGCTGAATCAACCGATCTCGTGTATATTGACATCAAGTAATAATTTTGCGGTCTGTGGCCACAATAATTCCGAACAATACGAAAAATGATGCAAAAATCCACAAGCATGATTAGCTTGCGATTGCGGGCGATCCGACGAGAACTCGATCTGACGCAACAGGAGCTTTCCGAGCGGATCGGCGTGAGTCGCGCCTACATCGCGGATGTCGAGGCGGGTCGCAAGGAGCCGTCTCGCAACTTCATCGTCAAGTTGACCGATCAGGTGCACATCTCCGGCGACTGGCTGCTATCCGGCAGTGGGGAGATGTTTTTGGAAGGGACCAGGGGGACGGTGCGTGACCGTTTGGTGCGCATGCTGGCCTCCACCGCCCGCGATGTGGAGGGGTGGTTGAATGGCCTGGGCGTGGCGAATCGAAGTTCCGCCGCGCTGGAGGTAAATGGCGGGATCTTGAATCAGGCGTTCCTGAACCGGGTGAGTCGTCTGGAAGGGGTGCGTGGCGACTGGTTGTTGCATGGGGAAGGTTCGCCGTTTCCGGGTGGGCGCATGCGCGGTGACGACGAAGCGGTGCGGCGCCTGCGGGAGCTGTTGTCCGAAGAGGGACGGGGATGGCATCTCTATCTGGTGACCGATCGGGTGTTGTTCTGCGTGGTGCTGGTCGCGCCGGCCTGGAGCGAACAGCCGGACGGTCAGAGCGATGAATACACGCTGATGGAGGTGATCGGCGGCGCCGTGGGACGACGCACCTTGAGCGCGGTGCGGGCGCTGCTGGGGACGTTGGCGATTTATGTGCTGGTGGTCACGCCAGAGAATTTGCGCCGGTTGGTGAACGGCTGGCTCGGGGTGCGGGAGTTCATGGGTTCGGGGCGGATAACGGGGATCATCGATGGCGCGATCCGTGTCGAGCGTGAGACCCAGGTGGGGGAGTATATCCCCGAGCCTCTGGCCCAGATC
>JADGAY010000247.1 GCA_015231775.1 Magnetococcales bacterium
TTCGATTCGTGCAGGTTTGGTGATTCCATGAATGGAATCACCAAACAGCCTCTGAAAGTCACGCCCACGGTGGTCATGGGATGGGCCAGGAATATCTTGAGAACGACCCTTCGTCACACCGGTTCGTCGAAGAGTTCTTCCAGGTTCCGGGCATCGAAGATCCGCAGACTCCAGGTTTCCAGGGATCGCGAGTCGGCCTGGACAAGCTTCTCCTGGACCCATTCGGGAAGTGCACCAAAACGGCGTTGCAGTTGCCGCTGCAGCAGTTTGGCCTCGCCCTCCTGACGTCCCTCCTGACGTCCCTCCTGAAGACCGATCTGGATCCCCAGCAGCCGTCCGCGCTCCTCCCCATACCGCTCCGCGCTTGTAATGTATGGCATCTTCTGACTCTCCTCGAATTCCAGGATCTCTTGGATCAGTTGATCATCCAGGTGTTTCGGCAACCGCATCACCCAGTCGATGAAGCGGAACAGATCGATGACCCGTTGGCGGTCGAACCCCTGCTCGTGCAGGCGTCGGATCAAGCTGCGCTTGGACTGGAAGCGCTCTTCGGGACGATGCCGGGTCCGTTTGGCCTGGACATGGGCCAGGGTGACCATGGCAAACGGGTTGTCGGACCGCTCCAGCGTCTCGATCGGGAAATCGATCAGCTTCCCAATCCATGTCGTCATGGGCTTCGGGCAGAAAAAAGGCCAGGAACTCGCGCAGATAGGGAACCAGGATCTCCTTCCATGGAGTGTCGAACGCATCCGCGGGCGGGTTTTCGTGATGATTTTGAATGACCATCGTCGTCCCATGGCGAGCGGATGGGAGGAGAGCCGGGGATGGGTTCGGGCGGAGATCCCGTCTCGTGACCAGGGGCGCGCCGTGTCCAAGGGGAGATGGGTTGCCTGACAGCATCAATACCTTTTCTGGATCCGAGACGTCAAGCCGGATTGATGGTCTGTTTCCATGGTTTTTCCAGCGGTTCCGTGGGTGGGGGACAAAAGGGGGAGGCTCCGTTCGTCACGAACCGTAAAGAAGACTCGTCAAGCGCGCGGGATTATCCTAAGATAATCGAGTCTTCATTTTCGTGAGAGATCCGCTGGCCCGCCCGGAGGGTTGGACCCAGGGATCTTGCCGTTTGGGATTGGCATCGGGAAACCCATGACAGGAGTCGAACGTAACATGGCAACGAGATTTCAGGAGGTACATCCCGGGATCACCCGGATTGACGTGGCCTACACCCGAACCGGTTTCGCGGCGGCCTGGTTGATCCGTTCCGGGGCCCAGGCGGCGTTCATCGAGACCGGTCCGCTGCCGGCGCTGCCGCTTCTGCTCGAGGCTCTCGATCATCACGCCCTCACCCCGGCCATGGTGCGTGCGGTGATCGTCACCCATGTGCATCTCGATCATGCCGGCGCGGCGGGCGCCCTGCTGGCCCATCTCCCCAACGCGCGCTTTTTCGTCCATCCCCAGGGGGTCAAGCATCTGGTCGATCCCACGCGTCTGGTGGAGGGGGCCAAGGTGGTCTATGGCGAGGCCCGTTTCGCCGCCACCCTCGGCGGGGCCGAACCGATCGATCCCGAGCGAATCCATACGCCGCTCGATGGGGAGGTTTTTGATCTGGGTGGGCGCAATCTGATCTTTTTCGATACGCCGGGCCATTCCCTCAATCATCTCTGCGTGCTCGATACGGTCAGCAACGGTCTGTTCACCGGGGATGCCTTCGGACTCTCCTATCGGGAGTTCGATGGGGGATCCCATCCCCTGATCATCCCGGCGACCACCCCGACCCAGTTCGACATCGACACCTCGCGGGCCACGGTGCGACGTCTGGCCTCGTTGCGGCCCGAGTGGCTCTATCTCACCCACTTCGGGGCGTTGCGGTTTGATCCGGTGCTGGCGGATGATCTGGACACACAGTTGATGGGGTATCACCGCGTGGCCAACAACCTTCCGGACGAGGCCACGGAGGATGACTGGATCGCGGCATTGACCGATCTGACCACCCGCCACGCGCGCGCCATCGGCGTTCCGGAGGGGGCTGACCTGGCCCTTCTGACCGGCGACATGCGTCTCAACGCCCAGGGGTTGTCGATCTGGCGCGCGCGCGGGCGACGACGGAAGTCGGGGTGATGATCCCCTCCGGCGCGACCGGGGCGGTTGGCGTCCCCCCTCTCGAACTGTCCAGCGACGCACGGGTCGCAGTCATCGGCGGGGGGCCGTCGGGTTCGTTGAGCGCCTATTTTCTGTTGGACTTGGCGCGCCAGTTCGGATTGCGCCTGGGGATCGACCTGTACGAACCGCGGGATTTCACCCTCACCGGACCGGCAGGATGCAACATGTGCGGTGGGGTGATCTCCGAATCGCTGATGCAGAAGATGGCCGCCGAGGGGATCTCCCTCCCCAGGGAGGTGCTGCTGGATGCCATCGACTCCTATGTGCTGCATACCGATTCCGGGTCCGTGGCCATCCGTCCGCTCCACGATGAGATGCGCATCGCCTCGATTTTTCGCGGCGCCGGTCCCATGGGCGCCGAGAGCCAGAGTCCCCTCCCCTGGAGCAGTTTCGATCACCATCTGCTGGAGATGGCCAAGAAACAAGGGGCGGTTCATATCGCCCGCCGCGTGCACCATCTGGAACGGTGCGCCGATGGCCGGGTGCGCATCCATCTCGCGCCCACCCGGCAGGGGGCGGAGGAGGTCGATGAGACGCCCGACCCCTACGATCTGGTGATCGGTTGCGTGGGACTCAATGGCGCCGGGGTCAAGCTCTTCGAGGCGTTCGATTTCGGCTACCGTCCCCCGAAAAGCGATCGCGCCTGGGTGGCCGAACTCTACATGGGGGCCGAGGAGGTGCGGCGGCGTTTGGGCAATGCCATGCATATCTTCCTGTTGGACGTGCCGGGCATGAAGTTTGCCGCCTTGACCCCCAAGGGACACTACGCCACCTTCATCCTGTTGGGCGAAGGGGTCAACGAGGAGTTGGCCAGACAGGTCTGTCACACCCGCGTGATCCGGGAGCTGTTTCCCGAGGGATGGGAGACCCCGGTGCGCCCCTGTCACTGTCTGCCGCGCATCAACGTCGGACCGCCGACCCGTCCGTTCGGCGATCGGGTGGTGCTGGTCGGGGATTGCGCCTCGTCCCGCCTCTACAAGGATGGCATCGGCGCGGCCTACCGCATGGCCAAGGCGTGCGCCTATACCGCCCTGACCCGAGGCATCTCCGCCGAGGCGTTCCGGTTGGGCTACTGGCCGGCCTGCCAGGAGATGGATCGGGATAACCGCCTGGGCCATCTGCTCTTTTCGATGGATGGCCTGTTGCGCCATGTGCCCCCTTTCCGGCGCGGCATCCTCCAGGTGATTGGCGACGAGCAGCAGCGAACCGATGATCCCCGCCGCATGAGTTCGGCGATGTGGGATACCTTCACCGGCAGTTCGAGCTACAAGGAGATCTTTCGTCGCGCCGGTCATCCGGTGATTCTGTGGCGTTTGCTGGTCGCCACGTTGGGCGCTCTGCTCTCCGGTTTGGCTTTCTGGCGGGGCCGGGGTGGAGCTGCCTGAACATTTCGAGGGGCGAGGCGCTCTGACAATCGCCGAGAACCCGCCAAGAGGCTGTTGGGCATTTGCCAAACAGCCGATGCGGGCCATGCATGGCCGCCAAATTGCACAGCCATTTGAGAAGCACGAATCGATTTGTTCGATTCGTGCAGGTTTGGTGATTC
>JADGAY010000248.1 GCA_015231775.1 Magnetococcales bacterium
ACGTGCGAAAGAGAGCAAGTGGATCCCGATGGTGCGCAATGGCGCGGGTTGGGGTGGTGGGTGTCGGAACGGCTGGAACGATTGATGTGTATCCTGGTGATTTTGCGTCGTCCTGATCATCCATGTTGGCCTTTGTTGATCGGGGCCAATCGGGATGAGATGCGGCATCGGCCCTGGGCTTTGCCAGGGGCGCACTGGGTGGATCAACCCGATATCCTGGGGGGGCTGGATCGGATCGGGCAGGGGACATGGCTGGCGCTGTCGCGGTGGGGGGTGGTGGCCACGGTGTTGAACCGTACCGGCACCCTGGGCGGGCAGCCCGGCAAGCGTTCTCGTGGCGCGTTGCCGCTTTTGGCCTTGGAGGGGCGCACGGCGCGGGAGGCGGTGGAGCGGCTGGTAACGCGGGTCGATCCCGGTGGCTATCAGGCCTGCAATCTGGTGGTGGCGGATCGGCGCGACGCCTTCTGGATCGTTCTGGATCCGGAGCGGAGCGGGTCGGGGGGGATGGCGGTGGCGGAGGTGCCTGGCGGCATCTCGATCCTCTCCAGTGGGGATCTCAATGATACCGCGCAGGTGAGAAGCGCGGCCCATCTGCCGCGCTTCCGGGAAGCCCCCATCCCGCGTCCCGAAGTGGGGGATTGGAGCGGCTGGCGGGCACTGCTCGGCAACCGGGAACCGGTGGTGGCGGGGCAGCAGAACAGTGCCATGTGTTTTCAGCTCGCGTCGGGCTTTGGCACGGTTTCAAGCTCCCTGATCGCCCTCTCCGGGGATGGGGGCGTGGGGAGGTGGTTGTTCGCGCCGGGGTCGCCGGATGTCACGGATCATACCCCCGTCTCCGGGATGGCGGCGTGGGGGGCCAATCCCGCGCCTCATCCTGGGATTCGTTAAGGTGCCGCGGCGGGTGGCGTGGTGGGGGGGGCCGCGTCGGGGGTGGGGGTGATGAGTGTCTGGATCTCTCCTTCCAGGCGGCCCCGCGCGATCGGGGAGAGGGCGAGGGTGAGGTGGATGTGGGTCTCGTCGTCGTGCCGTTCCAGCACCTGCCCTTCCCGGCAGAGCCGGGCCAGCAGGGCGCCATCCGTGATCGGCAGGCTCAGATGAATCAGACGGCAGTTGCTGCGCGAACGTTCTCCCAGGGTGGCGAGCAGGTCATCCAAACCCAGGCCGCTCACCGCCGAGATCACCTGTGAATCCATCCGCGCGCCCATCCGTTCGATCAGGCCGGACGCCTCGGGCGGGAGCCGGTCCGCCTTGTTGTAGAGAGTCAACAGCGGCTTGTCGCCCACCTCCAGTTCACGCAGCGTCTCCTCCACCGCTTTCTGTTGCGCCTCCCACTCTGGATCGGAGAGATCCACCACATGCAGCAACAGATCCGCCTCCAGGGTCTCCTCCAGCGTGGCGCGGAAGGCGGCGACCAGTTGATGGGGCAGATCCCGGATGAATCCCACGGTATCGCTCAGGATGATTTTTTCGCCATTCGGCAGCCGGATCCGCCGCACCGTGGGATCGAGGGTGGCGAACAACTGATCCTCGGCCAGCACCCCGGCTCCGGTCAGGCGGTTGAAGAGGGTCGATTTGCCCGCATTGGTGTAGCCGACCAGGGCGATGCTGTAGAAAGGCACCTCCTGGCGTGCCCGGCGTTGCAGGGCGCGGGTGCGTTGCACGGTCTCGAGTTTTTTCTCCAGTTGCCGAATCCGCTCCCGGATCAGACGACGATCCACCTCGATCTGGGTCTCTCCCGGTCCGCCACGCAGACCCACGCCACCCTTCTGACGCTCCAGATGGGTCCAGGTGCGCACCAGCCGTGACTGCTGATACAACAGGGCCGCCAACTCCACCTGCAAACGTCCCTCCCGGGTCTGGGCGCGGGCCGAGAAGATCTCCAGAATCACCCCCGTGCGATCCGATACCTTGGCCGAGAGCCCCTTTTCCAGATTGCGTTGCTGCACCGGGGTCAGGGCATGGTTGAAGAGCACCAGTTCCGCCTCGTGTTCGATCACCTCGGCAGCCAGGGTCTCCAGGTTGCCCTTGCCCAGATAGGTGCCGGGGTGGGGGCGGGGCAGGGGGAAATAGCGCCGACCTACCGGTTGCAACCCGGCGCTGAGTGCCAGTCGTTCGATCTCATCGGCGAGTCGTTCCGCGTGCTCCTGTCTTTCGCCTTGGGGCATGGTCTGCACCAGCAGCACGCGCAGTGGTTTGGGGGAACGGTCGATCTTGGCTTCTTGACTCACGTTAATTTCTCGATATCCAGTATGGGGCGCGGTTCATCCAGTCAGAATGGTGTTTGTTTCCGTTCATTTCAGGCCGCGACATTCAGAAAGCGGGCGATGTGCGCGAGGGCTTCATCGAGGAGCGGTTCTTGGGTCAAGCGGATCAATCCGGTTTCGCGTTTGAGCCAGGTCTCCTGACGTTTGGCGTAGCGGCGACTCTCTTGTTTGGCCAGGGCCACGGCTTCGGTCAGGGAGCAGTGGCCATCCAGGTAGGCGAACAGTTGCCGGTAGCCGACCGCCTTCATGGCGGGCAGGGCGCGTGCGCACCCTTGGTTGAGCAGGGCGCGTGCCTCGTCCAGCACGCCGAGGGTCAGCATCTGGTCGAAACGGGCCTCGATGCGCGGATAGAGTTCCGCGCGGGGTGGCAGGAGGGCCAGTTTCAGGATGCGCCAGGGTGGTGGAGGGGGTTGTTCGCGTTGCCAGCGGCTTAACGGGATGGTGGTGGCGCGCCATACCGACAGGGCGCGCAGGATCCGTTGGGAGTCGTTCACGGTGATACGTTGGGCCGACTCCGGATCGACCTGGGCGAGCATTCGATGCAGTTCCGGCCAGCCGGTTTGGTTGGCCTCGGTGCGGATTTGATCCAGGATGGTGGGATCGATGGGTGGGGTTTCGGCCAGGCCCTGTTCCACGGCGCGTAGGTAGAGTCCGCTGCCGCCCACGAACAGGGGGATCACGTCACGGGCGTGGAGGTGTGGGATCAGGTTCCAGGCTGCTTCGCGGTAGCGATCCGCGGACCATGGTTCTTGGGGATCGGTCACGTCCAGCAGGTGGTGAGGGATCTGTTGGCGTTCCGCAGTGCTGGGTTTGGCTGCGCCGATGGTCATGCCGCGATAGATTTGTACCGAATCGGCGTTGACGATTTCGCATGGGAGGCGTGAGGCCAGTTCCATGGCCAGGCGGCTTTTGCCCGAGGCTGTGGGGCCCATCAGAAAGATGACTGGCGGTTGGTTGTGGTGGTTTTTCAGGTCCATGAATGGATTGCGGATCCCTACGGTTGCAGGGGTCCGGGGACTGCAAAGTCCCCGGCGGAGGTCTGGAGGCAGAGCCTCCGGGACTTTTCTTTTGACTTTATCTTTTGACTTTGGCGCGCTCTTCAAAAAAAGCGATTTTCACGTCTTTTTGTGAAAATCGCTTGCGCGCTGCCTTGGTTCCTTGGTCTGTTTTGCGGTTTTGGCAAAACAGACCAAGGAACCCTTGCCCCAAACAGGCCGCCGGAGGCGGCTCACCTCCGTGCGCAATTCGCTCCGAGTCGTTGCCCAAAACCGACAACGACTCGGGGCACATGAGACCGCGCGCTTGCGCCAATTTTCGCAAATTTGCTTGATGGGGGGCGATCCCCCTCACCCCCCGACCAGGGACCCCGTCACCTATCGACTCCGACCGCTCAACTCTCCCACGGCGGGGTCTCCG
>JADGAY010000249.1 GCA_015231775.1 Magnetococcales bacterium
AACGTGCTGTTTGAACTCGACGGCGAGCCGGCGCTCAATGTCTACAAGCGTTATCTGGGCGATTATGCCAAGGATCTGCCCGCCTCGGGACTGCTCTTCCCCTTCGAGATGCTTGGCGAGGATCATGGTCGCCTGGGTCTGATCCGCACCATTCTTGGCATCGACGAGCAGGCCGGAAGCCTGGTCCTGGCCGGGGATATCGATCCGAACGGCTATCTGCGCCTGATGCATGCCTCCACCGATGCCCTGGTGAACGGCGCCGAGACCGCCGCCGAGACCACCCGCGACATGGTGCATGACTGCGGGGCCGGTTTGGCGGTGCTGGTGAGCTGCGTGGGTCGCAAGCTGGTGATGGGCGATCATGTGGACGAGGAGGTGGAGGTGGTGGCCCAGGCTCTGGCCGAGGGGACCGTGACCACCGGATTCTACTCCTATGGCGAGATCAGCCCATTCTCCACCACCACCGAGTGCAAGCTGCACAACCAAACCATGACGATCACCTTTGTCGCCGAGGATGCGCTTTAAGATCATGAACCGGTTACTGGCCAGGCAGATCAAGCGGGTTTGTGGTCTGAACGAGACGGATTTCTCCGAGTCGGTGGCGGAGTTGCGCCGTCTGATGGATCGGGAGGAGGGCCATCCGGGCGCGCGGCGGCTGGTGGCGGGACTTGAGGAGGTGATGAACCGGGTCGGTTCGAGCTACGAGCAGAACGAGCGCGATCTGGAGTTGCGCGACCGCAGCCTGCGTTTGAGTTCCGAGGAGTTGACCCGCACCAACGACCAGTTGCGCGCCGAGGCGGATCGGCAACTGGTGGTGATCGAATCGTTGCGCGCCACGGCCAACCGGCTGCTCTCCTTGACCGATCACGAGGAGATCGGCAAGGACGATGCCGGCCTGGAACAGTTGACCCTGCTCATGCGTTCGCTGGTGGAGGATTATCTCAAGGCCCAGGCCAGTTTGAACGAGGTCAACGCCCAATTGGTGCGCCAGAAGTTCGCCCTCGATCAGCACGCCATCGTCAGCATCACCGATACCGCCGGACGGATCCGCTACGCCAACGACAAGTTCTGCTTGATCAGCGGCTATGAACGCGATGAGTTGTTGGACGAGGATCACCGCATCGTCAACTCCGGTCATCATCCAAAATCCTTCTTCAAGGAGTTCTGGCGCACCATCGCCGCCGGGGAGGTGTGGAACGGCGAAATCTGCAACCGCGCCAAGAGTGGTCAGCTCTACTGGGTGGCCGCCACGGTGGTGCCCTTTCTGGATGAGCGTGGCAAGCCGGTGCAGTACATCGCCATCCGCACCGACATCACCGCGCAAAAGGCACTCGAAGAGCAGTTGCGTTCCAGCCGGAAGTTCCTGGAGAGTTTGACCGAATCGATGGGCGAGGGGGTGTATGCGCTCGATGGCGAGGGTCGTTGCACCTTTTTCAATCGTGAGGCGGAGCGGTTGCTGGGTTGGAGCCATGGCGAGATGCTGGGACGCCACTTCCACAACACGGTCCACTATCAGGATGGCGCCGGCGAGGCGTTGCCGGCCATCTCCTGTCCGGTGTGGTTGAAAAATCGCGCTGGCGAGAATTATCGCTCCGAGGAGGATCACTTCACCCACCGCTCCGGTCGGATCTTCCCGATTGCGATCGTCGCCGTCCCCTTGAAGGAGGAGGGGCGGATCATCGGTTCGGTCGCGGTGTTCCAGGATATCAGCGAACGTCAGCGCATCCAGATGGCCTTGAAGGAGAGCGAGGCGCGTCTCTCCATCGCCTTGTCCGCTTCCAATACCGGTTTCTGGGACTGGAATCCTCAAACCGATACTGCCTATTTCAGCGATGAATGGTTCGGCATGCTCGGTTTGTCAAAGGGGGAGTTCCCGGAAAATGGCGCCACCTGGCTCGCCTTGATCCATCCGGAGGACATGGGGCAGGTTGATGCTCGGCTCAAGGACCATTTTGCCGATCCCTTGCGTCCCTATGAGGTCGAGTTCCGCATGCGGCATCGCGATGGCGGCTGGAAGTGGATCCTGGCATCGGGCAGGGTGACCGGACGGGACGCGATGGGTCGGGTGACCCGCATGACCGGCATCCACAAGGATATCAGCGAGCGCAAGGCGGTGGAGGAGCAGCTCAAGACCGCGATGCGTTCCGCCGAGGCGGCCAGTCGCGCCAAAAGCGACTTTTTGGCCAACATGAGCCACGAGATCCGCACGCCGATGAACGCCATCATCGGCATGAGCCATCTGGCCCTGAGCACGGAACTCAATCCGCGTCAGAAGGATTACGTCGCCAAGATTCACACCTCGGCCAAGGCGCTGTTGCGGATCTTGAACGACATTCTCGACTTCTCCAAGATCGAGGCCGGACGTCTGGAGCTGGAGGATGTGATCTTCCGCATGGACGAGGTGTTGGAGACCGTCACCACCCTGGTGGCGCCCAAGGCCCACGAAAAGGGGTTGGAGCTGCTCTGTTCCCGTGGCATCGGGGTGCCGCAGCAGGTGCGTGGCGATCCGCTGCGTCTGCAACAGGTGTTGTTGAATCTATTGGGCAATGCCTTGAAGTTCACCACGAGCGGCGAGGTGGAGTTGCGCGTCGAGGTGGCATCCCGACTGGGCGCCAAGGTGGAGCTGCGTTTTCTGGTGCGCGACACCGGCATCGGCATCCGTCCGGAGCAGGTGGAGCATCTGTTCGAATCCTTCACCCAGGCCGACAGCTCCACCACCCGTCAGTTCGGTGGAACCGGGTTGGGATTGGCCATCAGCCGTCGTCTGGTGGCGTTGATGGGGGGCGGGATCACCGCCCGTGGCAAGCCGAATGTGGGCAGCGAGTTCATTTTCACCGTGGTGATGGGGGTGATGGAGGAGGATCGCGGCATTTTTCAGCCGCAACCGGAGTTGCGGGGGCTGCGGGTCGGACTGGCGGTGGACAACCCGCGCGGACGGGAGATCCTGCTGGAGCTGTTGCAATCCCTCACCTTCCGTATCTGTCTGGAGCGCGAGGGGAGTCTCCATTCGGTGGGGGTCGAGTGGTTGGAGAAACCCGACCTGTTGGTGATCGACGCCCATTACGCCCATCAGGATGGGTTGGCGTGGTTGCGTCAGTTGCGGGAACGACCGGGATGCGGGCGGATGCCGGCGGTGCTGCTCTGTCCGCAACCGGAGATGGTCAACATGCAGGAGTGGTGCGGCGGCATTCCGGAGACGCGTCCCCTGCCCAAGCCGGTGACCGCCTCCCAGCTCTTCGATGCGGTGGCCGAGCTGTTCGGCGCGGCTCCCACCCGACAGATGCGCCATCTGATTCAGGATGGCGCTGCCCTGGTGGGGTTCCGCGAGCTTTCCGGACGCAAGGTTCTCCTCACCGAGGACAACGTGGTCAACCAACAGGTGGCGGTGGATCTGCTGGAGATGGTCGGCATTGCCGTCGAGGTGGCCGGCAACGGCGCGGACGCGGTGGAGATGTTGCGTCGCAACCGCTATGACGTGGTGTTGATGGACGTGCAGATGCCGGTGATGGACGGCTACGAGGCGACGCGTCGGATTCGCGGGGAGCTGAAGCTCGATCTGCCGGTGATCGCCATGACCGCCAATGCCATGGTCGGGGATCGCGAACGGAGTCTGCAATCGGGCATGAACGACCATGTGGCCA
>JADGAY010000039.1 GCA_015231775.1 Magnetococcales bacterium
GCATCTCCCGCGACCTGCTGGAGTTGCGCAACATCGCCGTGGTGGCCTCCCTGATCATCCGTTCCGCCATCCATCGCAAGGAGAGTCGTGGCCTGCACTACACCACCGACTATCCCGACAAGGACGACGCCAACTGGTGTCACGACACCATCCTGCCGATCACCGAATAAATCCAACCCCCGATCACCGGGTCCATGCAAGTCTGCGCGGGCCTACCGTTCGGTCAAGGCTGGATCCATGAAGCTCATCACCGGATAGAAGAGATATTCGAGCACCGAACGCTGTCCGGTGTGGATCGCGCAGCGCACGATCATGCCCGGAAAAAGCTGATAGCGCATGCTCCCCTTCTCGAAAAAGGCCCGTTCGGTCTCCACGCGCACCTTGTAGTAGTGGTTCCCCTCCTTGGTGGCCTGGGCATCGGGGCTGATCAACACCACGGTTCCGGCCAGTTTTCCGAACCGGGAGGCATCCGCCGAGGTCAAGGTGATGAAGGCCTGCTGCCCGACGCTCACATAACCGATATCCTGAATCGGCAGTTTCGCCTCGACCACCAGACGATCCTCTCCAGGCACCAGATCCAACGCCGTGCCACCCGGCGGAATCACCCCGCCCTCGGTCACCACGTAGAGATTCTTCACCACCCCATCCACCGGCGCGGTCAACACGGTGCGGAACTGGTTGTTCTCGAACTTCTGCAACCGCACCGTCAGTTCGGTCATCTGCCGACGGTTCTCGGCCAGTTTCTCCCGTGCCGCCTCCTCGAACTCGTGACCCACGGCGGCCAGATTGGCCTGCGCCTCCTTGTGGGCCGACTCGGTGCGGAGCAGGGTCTGGGCATCGGTTTCGATGGCCCCGGAGATCTGATGCTGCTCCTTGAGCAGATCCAGATGGGAGTATCGGTTGGTGATGTCCTGCTTCAACAGATCCCCGCTGATTTTCACCTGCTCTTCCACCAGGGTAAGCCGTTTCTTGTTGCCGCGGATGCGGGACTGCACCTCCTGGATCGCCTGTTTCTGGCCGGCCACGCTCTCGCGCAGACTGGAGAGCTTCTCGTGGCGCTTGGCGCGGTTGCTGGCGAACAACTCCTCGGCGCGCGCGACCAGATCCGGATGGTTCTTCTTCATGGTCGGGGTGAAGGGAATCTTGTCCGCCCCTCCGGCCTCGGCCAACAACCGGGCGTTATCCACTTCGAGGGAGGCGATGCGCGCGGTCAACTCCCCCACGTCGGAGTCGCTGGCCACACTCTCCAGTTCGACCAGATGTTGACCCTTGCGAACCGTCTCCCCCTCCCTGACCAGGATGCGCCGGATCACCCCCCCTTCCAGATGCTGCACCTGCTTGAGCATGGTCGAGGGGATCACCTCGCCCTGGGCATAGCTCACCACGTCGAGCATACCGTAAGTGCCCCAGATCATCATCCCCACGAACAGCCCCAGAAAGAGCAACACCACCAGGTGATGACCACGCCCCACCCCGTCGTCGATCTCGTCGCCCATGCTTGCGACCTCCGGCGTGCCGTTCATGGCCCCCCCTCCAGCGGTTGCACCGCCTTGACCCGCACCTCGGGCACCGGCTTGCGATCCAGATTCAGCACGAAATCGGCCCCCCGGATCAAACCCGCGTCGTGAGAGAAGACGATCACCCCACGTCCCTGCTTGGCCAGGCGGGCGATCACCCCGGTCACCGCATCGCGACCAGGCAGATCCATCCCCTCCAACGGCTCGTCGAAGATCACCAGCCGACATGCGCCTCCCAGGGCGCGCGCCAGGGCCAGACGCTTGCGAATGCCCATGGCCAACTGAGCGCCGCCGTTGACCAGGGGGGTGTTCAGCCCCTTCGGGCTGTCATGGAGGAACTTGGCCAGACCGGCCTCGGCAATGGCGGCGTTCATCCCCTCCTCGCTCCAGTCGGGACACATGATCAACAGATTATCCCGGATCGTACCCTCGATGAAGGTGGGTTCTTGGGGAAGATAGACCACCTGACGGCGCCACCAGGCGAGGGACAACTGATCAAGATTCACCCCATCGACGAGAATCTGACCACGGGTCGGCTCCAAGAGTCCCACCAGAATGCGCGCCAGCGTGGTTTTTCCCGAGCCGTTGGCCCCGGACACCACCAGCGAGGTGCCGGCGGTCAGGGTCAGGTTGAGGGATTCGAAGAGCGGATCGATGTCCGGATGGGCAAAGGCGAGATCCTTCAACTCCAGACGACCGTTGAAGGTTTTCAATTGCGCGCCGGCGGGGCGTTCCACGGGTAAGCGGGTGAACGAGCCCAAGGTCTCCATGGCACGCCGGGCCTCACCCAGTATCGCGCCCAACTGGGCAAACCGCAAAATCGGCGCCATGGCCCGCGACGCCAGGATGTTGGCCGATACCAGCAAACCCACGTCCATCTGCCCGGCCACGGCCAGCCTGGCCCCCTCGGCGATGACGAAGACGCTCATCAACGCCCCAAGGCTCTGGGCCGCGGTCTGAATCAGCTCCCGCCGGGTCTCCACCAACCGTTGCAGACGAATCCCATCGGCCTGACGGACACGAAAGCGGCTTTTCAACAACTCCGCGCCATTGAAGGCGCGTACCGCGTCCACGGCGCGCAGCGTCGCGCCACTCAAGGCGGACACCTCCGAGGCGGTCTGGGACTGCTCCTTGAGCAGTCCGCGCAGCAGCGGATGACCCAGTATGGAGACGATGAAGGTCAAAACCAGGAAAAACAGCGACACAAAACCCACCGAGGGTTGAATCAGAAACAGCACCCCCACGAACATCAGGGCAAAGGGGAGGTCGATCAGGGCGACGAGATTGGCGGGGGCATGGGCCCTGCCGAGCACCCCCGGCGCGGCGACGATCTCCCGTTGCGCGGCGGGGTTCAATCGATCGATGCTACCCGCGCTGGTGGTGGTGATGCGGTCGAAGATGCCGATGCCGAGTTGATAATCCGGCTTGACCGTCACCCCGTGGGTCAGTTTCAGACGGGCCTGTCGAAAGCCGTACTCCATGAGAATTGCCAGGATCGCCCCGGATGTCAGGGTGACCAGGGTGGAATCGAGCCCATGGGAGACATAGCGATTGAGCACCTGCATGACGTAGAGCGAGGAGGCCAGCCCCAGGATGTGGATGCACAGGGAGACGGCCAAAAGCTCGACCGCGAACAGGGGGCGGGAGAACAACTGCCTTAGCAGGACCGTCATGAGGTGGGCTTCGTCAAATGCCTGGAGGGAGGATTCCCGCGCCAATCAAAAGGGGGACGGAGAATCTGAATGCTCCCCGTCCCCCCGTGCAGATGCGCGAACTTGGCTTACTTCTTCGTGTCACTCTTGTCGTTCTTGCCGCCCTTCTTGGCGCCATCGGCCTTCTTGTCCGACTTGGGTGCATCGGCCTTCTTGTCGGCGGCGGGCTTGGCGGACTTGGCGGCATCGGAGGCCGGAGGCGGCACGACCGGACCTTCGATCATCCGCTTCGGCGGACCGTTGCCGCTGTCGAGGGCGGCGGTATCCAGGGCGCCCATGGCCTGCAACAGGGTATAACCGGCGATGATCACATCGGTCTCGGCGGCGGTTGCGTCCGCGCGGGCGTTGATCAAGGCCGTCTCGGCGGTCAGAACCTCCAACAGGGAGCGCTTGTCGAGCTTGCGCTCCTCGCGGGCCAGTTCCAGGAACTTCTGGGCGATGTTGGCCTGGTTGTTGAGGAGTTCGGCATTGGCGCGGGCGGTGTTGAGGTTGTGCCAGGCCACGCGAGCCTGCTCCTCGATCAGACGCCGGGTATCCTCGTACTGCCGCTTGGCCGACTCCAGATCCTGGCCAGCGGCGGCCACGGAGTTCAGACCCGACAGACCCAGATTCAACGGATAGCTCATCTCCACGCGACCGTAGGTCTCGTCCTCGAACTCATCCACACCGCTGATCTTGTCCTTGAACTTGCGCTCGATGATCGCCTGGAAGGTGGGGAAGAAATTGTTGCGCAACGCGCCACGCTTCTGGGCCTCGCGCATGTCGGCGGTCAGACGGCGCTTGTTGAGCTGCGGGTTCTTCTGCACGCCAACCGCCACCGCATCATCCACCGTCTTGGGGAGATTCTTCAAGAAGGACTCATCCGGCGGGGAGTATTTCAGGACATCGGTGGGCTCCTGCAAGAAGACCGTGCGCACGCGCTCCTGAGCCTGCGCCACCGCGCCGGTGGCCTGAACCTCGCGGGCCCGGGCCCCGGCCAACTGCATCTTCACCTGCAGCACGTCCGACGAATAGCCACGTCCCAGAGCCACACGCACATCTTCCACTTCGCCCTGACGCTTGATACTGTCCACCGACTGCTTGGAATACTTCAAGACATCGTTGGTCTTGCGCATCTGGTAGTAGGCCGTGGCCGTGTCCAGAATCAGGTTCTGCTGGGCAGTCTCCAGATCGGCGAGCAACTGGTCCTTGTTCAAACGGGCCACGTCCACCGCCGCATACGCCTTGCCGAAGTCGAACAACAACTGACTCAGACGCACATCGAACTCCCGAGGTTGCAGATCGGTATCCGTGCCCGGTGCCTTCTGCATGCGCCGCTCATGCCCGTATTGACCGCTCAAGGTCAAGGTGGGCAGAAAACCGGACTTGAAGGTCTCCGAGACGCGCTCCTCGCCGGCTCCGACATCCGCCTTGGCGGCCAACACCCGATCATGGCGTTGCAGGACACCCTCCACGGCACTACGCAGGGTCTCCGCCCCCGCCTGCCCGTCCGGGATTGAAAATGCCAGCAAGGCCAACAATCCAATACCGCCGATACGACCTACCTTCATGGGAAAGACTCCTTCAAACCGGGTCAGGATCAAAAAATTACATGATGGGGGGAGAACCCCCTCACCCCCCATCCGCGGACCTCCCTTACGGAAGATTCACGGACCATTCGCCCCAATCCAACGTTCAGCAAGATTTATACCGGCAATACCGGCACTTCGTCAACCAAATGTAACCGTGATTCACGAAAAAGCATCGTTTTCTCACCACTTCTCGGCCCTGGAGGCGATTTTTTAGCCCGAAAAGTGAACACGATCCAACTCATCACACCGGTTGGATCAGGTCCGCATGTGAAAAATGGTTGGCATTCAACTGTTCGAGTTCCGCCAACACCGTCATGTTTCCGCTCGTGGCCGCATCGGTGTCATACACCAGATAGTTCCCACTATCGGTTCCACCATCCTTATCGGTAAAACTCAGGAAAGCAAAATAGTTTGTTCCTTCCGCGACCCCGGCATCCTTGGCCAGGGTATCCAACACGCCACTCTCCATGGCGGTTTGCAACTGGGCCAACGAATTGGCGGAATAGGCGATCTCCACATAACCCTCCTGGCTGGTGAATCCGCCTCCCAGCCAGATCTTGTCCTGCAACGGCGTGAAATCGGTAATGGTGTCGGCCTGGGCAAAGGTCAAGGATCCCTGGTCAACGTTGGCAAACACAAATCGATCCGCCCCCTCGCCACCGGTCAGGATATCCTGGCCCGCGCCACCGGTCAGGGTATCCGTCCCATTTCCACCGATCAACTCATCACTCCCGCTGGTACCCACGAGGCGGTCATTCCCGTCACCACCGAACACCAGAGTCTGCATGGCGTCACTCAAACCACTCAGGTCGATCTGGTTGTTCTGGGCATTTCCCGCCGCGATATAAGCCGCGTGGGTGGCATCGATCGCCGCCGTGTCCGTCCCCTCGAGCAGGGTGTGCAGCTCCACCTGGGTTGCGGAGGTACTGGTCAAAACCCCATCCGTGGCCGCCACATGTTCGATGTCGCGCGCCAGGTCGATGTTACTGTCCAGCAGATCGAAGGTCAGGTTCACATTGCCGCTCAGGGTGTCCACCACCTCGTGCGCGATATCCACGGACAAGGGACCATCCCCGATCGTATCGGTCGAATTCTGGGCAATACGGATCGCCACGTCATGCAGGTGGCCAAAGAGCAGGTGATCCTGACCGCCTTCGTCCACGATGGCATCCTTCCCGCCAAAGGTGCCATCCGACTGATCCCACAGGTAGGTGGTGTCGAACTGGTTGCCCATGAGATGATTCGAGTCGCTGGTCTGGGTGAAGGTCATCTGCAAGCCACCCGGCAGCACACCGTTGATCAACAGATCCAGGGGGGTATCCTCCAGGGTGACGATCAGATCGCTGTAGCCATCCACATGGGCATTGGCACCCAGGCGAATCTCCAAATCATTCCCAACCTGAACCGCATTCAGCCAGCCATCGCCAAACGGGTTGGTGCCAGCCGAACTGTAGCCGTAATGATACAGAAGATTGGTGAAATCCAACTGATCACCGGCCTGGAAATCAAGGATGCGATCCCCGTGATAGTTCGGGTCATTGGCGCCGACCAACACATAGTTGTAGATCGGATAATCAAGAGACTGAAGGTTGTAATAATCGAACAGGAACTTGTCCGCGCCCGCGCCACCGGACATGATATCATCCCCGGCGCCACCGTAAATCAGATCGTCGCCATCCGAGCCGGTCAGTTCATCCGCCCCCGCGCCACCATCCAAACGACCGCTACCGATGAGAATGTCATTCCCAGCCTCACCCCGCAGATCGCCATCGCCGGTCAGATCGTCGTTGCCATCCCCGCCATAAAGCGTTCCGCGTCCCACCAGTTCGTCGTTGCCCGCCTCGCCATAGAGGTAGTCCCAACTGCCGTCGGTGCCACCAAAAAGTCGATCATCCTCGGTTCCGCCTCGCAGTTCGTCCTGCCCATCCTCGCCATACAGCGTGTCCATGCCGGCATCACCGTAAATCTTTTCGGTTTGATAGTTGTAATAACCGTAGTAGCTGTTCGATCCGCCATGAATGATATCGCCGCCAGCCCCACCATGCAGGGTATCGTTTCCAGCGGCACCATGGATCAGATCGTTGCCACTGCCGCCGTTGAGGATATCAATGCCGTCACTCCCCTCCAATGTCTGATCAATCGCGGGACCAACGGGAAGCATGCCGTTGGTCAGATCGATCAGATTGGCGTCGAGCAGCACCACCACGGTGACCGCGGTGGAGAATTGGCCCAATCCGGTTGGATCCACCTTGATGGTCACATCCTGGCTTGTCGCGTCCTTGGTCACCTCGAGCCAGCCATCGGCGATCGGATCATTTCCCGTGTAGGAGAATCCATATTGCAGCAGCGCGGACAGATCGAGTTTGTCGCCGGCAGAGAAATCGGTGATGGTGTCAACGCCATCCAGAACATAGACATAGGGAGATACAGAATAATTCCAATACCCGGCATCGTGGTTGATGATGAAGGTATCATTGCCACCGCCACCGGTCAGGACATCCGCGCCCCGATCCCCATACAGGATATCGTTACCCGTCTCCCCGGTCAGATGGTCATCCCCGATTCCGCCAAACAACGTGCCGCTGCCGATGATCGTGTCAACGCCGTCATCCCCATACAGCGTTCCGCTTCCGGCGAGTTGATCATCCCCGTTGCCACCACGCAGATAGCCGTGTCCGGTCAGATGATCGTTGCCATCCTCGCCATAAATCGAATCACCGCTGCGGTATGCGCCGCCCATCAAATGGTCATTGCCGGCACCCCCCGCCAGGTAGTCATCGCCATATCCGCCATCCAGGGAGTCATCCCCGCCCTCACCATAGAGGGAATCGCTTCCGGAACCACCGCTCAACTGATCGGCACCACCACCGCCATACAGGGTATCCCCGCCCTCGTTACCCGCCATGAGGTCATTGGCAAAGGTGCCGGTCAGGTTATCATTGCCGGTCGTCCCGGAATAACCTGTGAAGTCGGAGAGTGTCACCCCTTTCAAGGTCACCAGCAGGGTGGAGAAATCATCGCCACCGCCATTGGCATCCATGCGGATCTCCAGATCGATACGGGTCGGTCCGGCAAAGCCCGCAACGGTATGCTCGATGAGCTGGATCCAACCCTCGCCCACCGGATCATTCACGGAAGCCCCCATGGCCGACAGAACGCCCGAAAGATCGAGACGATCCCCCTCGGCGCTGGAAAAATCGTGGATCATGTCGCTGCCATCCACGGTTTTGACGCTATTGACCATGATCACGCTGTCGTAATCGAGCTTGAACAGATCCGCGCCCGCACCACCAGTGAGACTGTCCGAACCAGCTCCACCCGAGAGCGAATCGTCCCCATCCAGCCCCGTCAGGGTATCCGCGCCGGCACCACCTATGAGGTTGCCGAATCCCCGGATCTGATCGTCGCCCTCCTCACCAGCGAGGATACCCCCACCGAACAGGAAATCGTTGCCCGCGCCGCCATACAGGTAGCCCAGACCCACCATGTCGTCGTCACCACCCTGGCCGTACAGGGTATTCCAGAAACCGTCCCCGATCGCCAGGTTGATATCGGTGGTGGTGTGGGTGGTGAAACCGACGATCGTGTCGTCGCCATCTCCGCCCACCAGATAATCCACGCCATACCCACCAACCAACTGATCCATGCCGGCATCGCCATTGAGGGTATCGTCTCCGGAACCACCATTCTGCAGGTCGTTTCCACCGCCACCCGAGAGTGTGTCGTTGCGCGCGCCGCCGGACAGGGTATCCGCGTCGGCGGTGCCAGTCAGGCTGTTGTTGATCTCCGTGCCGTCGCCGGCCACATGCTTGACATAGCCGCTGGCGAACTCCGAGACATCCAGAACCGTCGGCACCACCCCTTGCAAAATGAACAGCGTCTGCCAGGAGTCGGCACCGCCATTGACATCCACCTCAATCCGCGTATTGGTCGTCGTGATGCCATCCACGGTCACCTCCTCTTGGACTGCCTGCAACCACCCGTCTGCAAACGGATTGGTGCCGGAATATCCAAACGAAGCGTAGCCGCCCGAAAAGTAAATTTGGTCGCCGATACCAAAATCCGTGATGGTGTCGATGCCATTGACCAGGGCCGATGCTCCGGAACCGGTGAAGGGAGTCTCATCCAGCAAGAAGGTATCCGCGCCATCTCCACCCGTCAGGGTGTCGGCGCCGGTGCCAAAATGAAGCGTGTCGTCACCTCCCAAGCCTGTCAGCGTGTCATCCCCGTTCCCACCGTACAGCGAACCCGTTCCGGTCAACTGGTCGTTGCCATCCCCGCCGTACAAGCCGCCATAATAGCCGCTGGAACCAAACAGGTGATCGTTGCCGCCATCCCCATAAAGCAAGCCGATGCCATGGAGTTCATCATCGCCGGCACCCCCGTAAAGGGCGACCCGAACGCTGCCAATGTTCCCAGACGCACTCCAGCCGTACAGGATGTCATTGCCGTCTTCACCTTGGGCATAATCATAGTAATCCAAGACATCGGATACCCCCGCTCCGGTGTACAGGGTATCCGCGCCATTGCCACCATAGAGGTTATCCGAACCCGATCCTCCATCCAGGATATCGTTGCCCGCATAGCCGTAGAGGGTATCGTTGCCAGCCAGGCCATGGATGGTGTCGTCCCCGGAAAGGCCGTACAGGCTGTTGGCAACCCCGGTCCCCTCGATGGGATGGGAAATCACCGGTCCGCCAGGCGTCACCGCATTCCACAGCATATCCACCGTGGCATTTTTCAAGATCACAAGCGTGGAGAATTCGGTCGAGCTGGCCCCTGCCTTGATGTTGATCACCACATCGGAGCCACCTTGACCGTGGACGACATCGCTGGCCACCAGCCAACCGTCACCAAACGGATTGGAGCCGGAATAGCCCACACTGCTCAACGCATAAATGAGATCAAGCTTGTCGCCCTGGGCAAAATCCATGATCGTGTCGGTGCCATTGGCCACCTTCCCGCCACTGGCCGTGGTCATGCTGGAAGAGTCGAACACGAACGTGTCCGCCCCCGCGCCACCGGTCAGGGTATCCGCGCCGGCGCCCCCATTGAGTTGATCGTTGCCCGCTCCACCCACCAGGGTGTCCAGGCCGGTCCCGCCATAAAGCCGATCATCCCCGTCCAGTCCGGTCAGGGTGTCGTCCCCACCCCCGCCATACAGATCGCCGCTGCCGGTGATGGTATCCATATCCGCCACGTCACCACCAGTACCATTCGCATCGTCACCATACAGATAACCCGAACCGGTGATCGTGTCGGCGCCCAGCCCACCGATCAACGTGCCGCGCCCGGTGATGGTGTCATTGCCGGTCTCGCCGTCGATCCCTTCCCAACTGCCGTCGTCCGGACCGCCCGTCAACACATCATTGCCAGGCCCGCCGTACAGATCATCATCATCGGCGCCGCCATTCAAATGGTCGTCCCCGAAACCACCTACCAGGATATCCTCGCCCGACGAACCATTCAGGGTGTCATCGCCGGTATTGCCCAACAGGGTGTTGTTCCCGGCATCCCCTTCCAGTTGCAATGGCAACTCCGGACCACCCGGGAAAATGACATCGTTCAACATCGAGATCGTCGTATCCAGCAACGTGACGACCACGATGGCGTTCGTGCCAAAATCTCCCATGCCGGTCGTATCCACCCGGATTTCCACGTCATTGCCCACCGCTTCGGCATGCAACCAACCATCCCCGAAAGGATTTCCGCTGTAGCTGTTGTAGTAGTACCCGTAATAATAGTTGCTGTAGTAATAGTAGCTGTTGTAGTAAGTGCTTGAATATCCGACCTCGCTAAGCACCCCCGCTAAATCCAGATGGTCGCCGGCGGAAAAGTCGGTGATGACATCGCTGTCGCCAGACAGGAACAGATATTTATTCAGAGTCGCATTCCAGACCCTGGAGATGGTGTAGGAGTCGAACACGAACAGATCCGCGCCAGCACCACCGGTCAGGGTGTCGGAGCCTGCGCCACCACTCAACAGATCATCCCCCGTACCGCCGATCAGGGAATCAGCCCCCGTCTCGCCATACAGGAAACCACGGCCCGACAAGGTATCGTTCCCATCGCCACCATACAGATACCCCATCCCAGAGAGATGATCGTTGCCGAGACCGCCAAACATCTCGCCAAGTCCGGTCAGGGTGTCATCACCGGCATCGCCATTCAGACGATCGTAATAGTAATAGCCGTAGTAGTTGTAGTAGTCACCATCCACATCCACGCCACCACCATCCAGCGTGTCGTTGCCGTTGCCGCCATTTAAGACATCGCGTCCAAAACCACCTGAGAGAAGATCCACCCCATCATCGCCATAAAGCGTATCGTTCCCGGAACCGCCCTCCAGATGATCGTCCCCGAACTCGCCATTGAGGATGTCATCGCCGCTTGCGGCCATGAGATGATCATCCCCGGCTCCCCCATTCAACGTATCGTTGACCGGCGTGCCATCGAGCATCAGATCGACCGACGGACCCGCAGGAAGAATACGAGAGACCAGCTCCACCGGCGAAACCCCATCCAGGGTCACGAGAATCGGCGATGTGTTGCTCACATGGCCAGTCTGGGTCAGATCGATCCGGATCACGGTATCGTTGCCCACCTGTTCAGCCATGAGCCAACCATTGCCGAACGGATCGGTACCGGAATAGGAAAGGGTGTATTGCAGCAGGTTGTTAAGATTGAGCGTATCCTCGGTCGGATTGAAGTCCACGATCCGATCGCTTCCCAACAACGTGTACTGGTAATGGGCGTTATCTTCCCCATCATAATAATAATCCGTCCGGATCGACGCGCCATCGATCGAGAAGGTATCCTGGCCCGCGCCTCCTGAGAGGAGATCCGAACCGGCGCCACCGTTCAAGGTATCGTTGCCAGTGGATCCATACAGTTCGTCGTTGCCGTTCTGCCCATACAACGAACCACTGCCGCGCAGAAAATCATCGCCATCGCCACCATTGAGCGACCCCTTGCCAACCAGGGTATCGTTCCCCTCGTCGCCGCTCAGGTAGTCCGTCATGCCGTCCGTCCCGCCGTCGAGCAGATCGTTGCCGGATCCGCCGTACAGGGTATCGCCACCATTGCCGCCATACAGGGAGTCGTTGCCCGCGCCGCCAAACAATCCCGCGTTGTAGGAGGTGTGATCGTATCCGTCGCCACCCATCAGCAGGTCATCGCCGTAGTCGCCATTGAGACGATCGGAACCATCCATCCCTTCCAGGCGGTCGTTGCCGATGCCACCGTTCAAGGTGTTGCTGCCCACGTCGCCGGTCAGGATCACGTTGTCCACGCCCGGCAGGATGCGCGATTGGAGCGCCGTGGTGGTGACGTTGTTGACGGTGAACAGGGTGTAGGTGCTGGGGGTGTCGAACGACCCCGAGACCGAGCCATTCACATCCACCTGCACCAGCACATCCGTCGTCCCGGACGACACCAGTTGCAACCAGCCATCGGTGATGGGATGGGAACCGGTGTAGCCCAGGCCGATCAACAAATCGCGCACGTCGATGACATCCTGGGTGACATCGAAATCCGTGATCGTGTCCATGCCGCCGATCGTGTTGACGCCAGCCACGATCTGGATCACATCCGCGCCGATGACAAAGGCATCCGCGCCCGCTCCACCCACCAGGGTATCGTTGCCCAGGCCACCCTCGAGGGTGTCGTCGCCGCTGCCGTATCCCCAATAGGTCAGATTATAATAGTCCAGATAGTTCGATCCCGAACTGGTCGGCCCTTGATCACCGTACAGTAGATCATCCCCGGCGGCGCCATACAGGCGGTCGGAACCGCCCGCGCCCCGGATCTCGTTGGCCAACGCGTCGCCACCCAGATCGTCGATGCCATCCCCGCCGAAAAGATTCTCGAAATTGAGCACCTTTCCCGAACCCGCGGCCTCAGCCAGGGAGTAAGTCTGGGGGATCGCCTGATCCTTGAAGCCGAAGTGGAGCCAGTCAAGACCATCACCGCCATCGATCAGACTCTCCTCCCGGAGCGTACCCTCAAGATAGAGCACGTCTCTCCCCAGGCCCAACAACACGGTATCCGCCCCGCCAGCGGAGCGGACGAAATCATCGCCCGCGCCGCTTTCGATGTGGTCAGCGAATGTCGTGCCGGCGATCAGATCGTTGGTCGTACCGGTGCTGGTGATCGTGACCCCGCCCGTCACACCCTTGAACAACTCCCCGGCATCCGCGCTATTGGTGTCGTAGGTACTATCCACCCCATCGAACAGTTGAATCTCCTTCAACTCCGTGGAGTAGAAATAGTGACCTCCGAACAGATAATTGATCTCATAGCTGGGGTAACTCGTCACCACATGGTAGGTATTGGCCCCAAGCTCGATGGTCTCGATATCCTTGAAGACGATCTGACCGCCGTTGGCATCGGTCCAGGTATGCGTGCCGTTGATAAAGGTACGCGCACTGAAATCATCCAGGGTGTCGATGGATCCATAACCGATGACCAGGGTATCTTGCCCGGCTCCACCATCCACACGATCCACGAATGAACCACTCTTGTCGGTAATCCCAATCCGATCATTGCCACCACCACCCTGGATGATATCACTACCCCCCAGGCCGGAAATGGCGTTATTCCCCATGCCGCCGACCAGACCATCGTTGCCGGAGGTGCCGGTGAGCGTCAGCGCGGTGGTGGACATGTGGATAAAGTGCTGGGCGGTGAGCGACGTGGCGGTGACACCACTCACAATGGCCAACGGATCATGACTGGACTTCAAGAAGATGATCGTGTCGTTCTGGTAGGTGCCGGTTCCCTGCTCCCAACCGATGTCGTTGAAGGTCACACTCCCCTTCAGGCCGATCCGATCGCCGCCGTTCCAGTCGATGCCCGAATAGCCGGACCAGATATCGGTGACGTGGAAGTCCTGAATCCTGTCCGCCTTGGCCAGATCCGCCCCCTCGCTGGTGGGCTGGAGCACGAACAGATCGCGGCCATAATCCGAGTTGGATGGGGTCGTGGTGGTGTATCCACCGCGCAGGATATCGGTTCCGGCGCCACCATCCAGGGTATCGTTGCCGTAGTTGCCCTCCAGGGTGTCGTTGCCGGCCCCGCCGAGCAGGGTGTCGTTGCCGTCATTGCCACGCAAGGTCCAACCGGTGCCATCCGGGGCTTCCAGCAGATCATTGTTATAGGTACCGAGAATCGCGCCACGCAGATACAACGAACCGCTCACCTGGCCATCATTCACCGAAACGGCGATGGGAATGGTGGTGTCGGTGTTGGGCGCGCTGGTCAAGGTGAGCCCCACCCCAGCCAGCAGGGTGTTGACGTTGGCGATGTCGCCGCTCGCGCTCCAGACCCCATTCACATAGGTCGAGGTGACGGCGGTCGCTCCGGTTCCAGCGGTCGCGGTGGAGAAGCTGCCGACCACGCTGCCCGGCAGGGTCAAGCTCACCGCCACGCTGGTGCTGTCTGAATCAGTGACGAACAGATTCGGCAGATCGAATTGGGTCGTACCCGAACCCAGGCCGATGGAAGCGCCCAGATTGGTCACCATCGGCGCGTCATCGACCGCGGTGCCGGCAATGGTTTTGGTGCCGGTGGCCTCGAATCCCAAATTATTGCGAACCGCGGTCAGAATGGAGAAATCCTGATTCCAGTTGTCCGCCGGGAGATACTCGACCTCGGACAAGTGGGCATTGACCGTCGGCGCGTCACCGGTGACCATCCAGGTGAGGCCGTTGAAATAGGAGGTGACGCCGTTGAGCGTACCCGTGGACAACATCCCGGCACGGGAGTCGGAGAGGTTCAGGGTGGCGGTGAAGGTGACGAGCGGATCCGCATCGGTGATGGAAACATCGGTCAACACCACGGTGTTCGCATCTTCGGTGAACGAATCGGCCACGTTGAGATTGTTGGCGGTGAAGGTGCCGGCGATGTTCAAGGTCGGGGAGGTGACCACGCTCGTGGCCACCGAATGGACGCCGCCATTCTCGGTGTAGGTCGCCTTGACCGTGATCGCCTTGCCCGCCTGGGCGGTAGAGATCTCGAAGGTCGAGGCCGTGGCATTGGTGATGGCCACCCCATCCGCGTACCACTGGTATTGCACGCTGCTCGGGGTTCCATCCGCGTCGTGCAGTTGCGCCGTCAGGGTCTCTCCCACCAAAGGCGCGGCATGGAGCTGAATCGAGTCGATCTCCTCCCAGGCAGAGAGGTTGTGGTCGGTATCCACATGCACGTTGAGGGCCTGAACCAGATAGTCGGTGGCCGCCCAATGGACCGTGAAATCAACCGGTTCCAAAGGCTGACTCGGATCCGTGCCGGTCCAGACGTTGGTATGCCAGGTGCCTTCCGTATCCTGCAAGTCGATCGCCGTGACAAACCCGTTGCCATAGGTCTCGCGAATCGTGGCCCCGGTGGCATGCACGGGGGTATCGAACGACACCCACAGATACTCGCTGGTGCCGTTACTGTCACTGGGCGCCCAGGAGGTGGAGATATCGCCATACCCGAAGGTGTCGGGCATGCCCAGCACCTGCTCGGCGGACCAACTCCCGGTTGCATGATATTCGCTGCTGTGCCCCTCGACCGCGCTGGCATACTGGGTGAGTTCGGCAATGGTCAACGTGCTGTTGGGGATGTCGTTGACATTGCTCACATAGAGATAGATCGGCCTGGCCGCGCTCTCGGCCCCCGCGCTGTCCGTGGCGATCAATTCAATCTGGTATAAATTGTTATGATCCGAGTCAACCGGATGCTCGTGATCCGGTATCCCCTTGAAGAACAACACGCCGGTGTTCGGGTTGATAGTGAACTGCTCGGAATCCACTCCAGACACCGACCAGGTGACCGCGCCACCTTCCGGATCCGTGGCCTGGGCGGTCATCACCTGACTGCGCGTCTCGCCCGTCAGGACATGCCGTCCCGCGACCCCGTCGAACACGCCGGTGAGCACCGTGGTGTTGTCCAACGTATCCTGGACGTTGAACTCGGTCATGACCTGGTTGGTCGCGCTGTAGAAGATCAGATGACCATTGGCAACCCCCCAGTGGTCTTCGTTCGCATGGGAATACCCCTCGATCACCCCGCCTGCCCGGAGGGTGATGTGACTGGCGATGGTGGAGCCGTCGTTGCGCCCGAAACTCCAGGTCGTGTTGACCAACTCGCTTTCGGTGTCAAAGGTGACGTAGCTGTTCTCGGGCACCGTGACCGAGGTGGGGCTCGTCACCGTCGGCGCCTGGTTCTCGCCCGTGACCACCAGCGACGTGGCAACGCTGAGCGGATTCTCGGCGTTGTTCTCCCCGTCGGTGTAACTGGCGCGCACCGTAATCGCCTTGCCCAGATCGCTCTGCCGCACGGTGTAGGTCTCACCCGTGGCACCTGAAATCGCGGTGCCGTTGGCATACCACTGATAACTGACGAAGCTGTCAATGTCGTCCACGTCATCGATATGGGCGTTCAGGGTCTGGAAGGTGGCCACGCCGCCATGCAACTCGATCGAGTCGATGGCTTCCCAGGTATCCATGTTGTGTTCCGTATCCACATGCACCCGCAGGCCATACACCGCATACTCGGTGGTCGTCCACTCCGCGGTGAACGCCTCCACCGTGCCCGGCTGGCTGGGATCCACCCCCGTCCAGACGCTGTGCCAATCCCCATGCAGGTCCAACAGATCGAGCGCGGTGACGAAGCCATTGCCCCAGCTCTCGTGAATGGTCACGCCATTGGCATGCACCGGGGTGTCGAAAAACACCGAAAGCCACGCTTCTTCCATGGCGTTCTTGGCGCCCGGCGCCCAGGCGGTGGAGAAGTCGCCATAGGCGGTGGTGTTCGGCGCGCCCAGGGCCTGCTCCGCCGACCAGAGGCTTAACGACCACTGGGAGCTGAAATCATCCACCTCCGTGGCATATTGCGGGGTGGTCTCGACAATGGAGACCTTGCCGTTGAGATTCGGATTGAGCGATGCCACGGTGCGCGTCTCGGCAGAGACGGGCAGCATCTCCTCGTGCTCATAGTTGTCGTGGAAACTCACTTTCACCGAGATCTTGCGTCCCACCTCGGCTTCGTGCAGGGTGAACAGGGCGCTGTTGGCATTGGCGATCGCCTGCCCATCGGCGAACCACTGGTAATGCAGGGTTCCCACACCATCCTCGTCGGCGAGAACGGAGATGGCGGCCTGCAACGTCTGACCCTCCTTGACGATGGTCTGGCTGCCGATCGTCCCCTGGGTCGCGTAATCTTTCAAAAAAACGCTGCCCATGGCCCCGTCGTTGACATTCTCCACCTCGTCGGTGGCGGCGCTGCTCTTGGACTCCACCTTGCCGCGATCATCCGTGTAGCTGGCCTTGACCGTGATCGCCTTGCCCACCTGCGCTTGGGTCAGGGTGAGTTCGTCTCCCCTGGCACCGGAAATGGGCACGCCATCGGCGTACCATTGATACGAGATCTCATCGGAAAGACCGTCATCATCGCCCAAGGTGTTCGTAACGCTGAGCACCCCATCCTCGACGGCACTCCCGGCAATCGTCACCACGCCGGTCGGCCCGTCATTGCCCAAATCACCCATGGATTCAGCGTGCTTGATCTTGCTGTTGACCGAAATGATCTTGCTCAGATCATTCATGTCGATCAACCCCCCGGTGTGCAACAGATTCGTCAGGGTCGCGCTGTCCCCCAGATCCAGGGGATCCCCACCTCGATCCTCGATCGTCTCCATCAAGGCATTCATGGCATCCGCGAACTTGCCGGGCTTGACAAAATGCATGATGGTGCCGATCTGGGTAATCGCCTTCTGCATGGCGAGCGCGGCACTGCTGTGCGGATTGGCCAGGGGATCGAAGGTGGTCAGATCGATGTCCGACAATCCGAAGGTGTTCCGGATCACCGTCATGACTTCAGCCTGATCAAGCGTGTCGTTCCGCTCCATAAACTCCTGCACCAGGGTGGTGAGCGGATTGACGATCAGCGAACCGGAAGGCGCCTTCAGGACCATGGTGTTGGCAATGCCGGTGGTCACCTCGATGCCGCCTTCGACCAGGATATCCCCCTGGAGTGTGCTGGAGAAGCTGATGGCACCATATTGGTCGGTCATGCCGACATATTCATTTCCCTGCCCCTCGCCGTCACCATTGACATCGATGAACACCTCCGCATACTTCAGGTAGTCATCCGCCACCTTGAACGACCTGGAGGTGACAACCGGCGTAATGACCACCGGCGTATCGTCCACGACCGGCACATCTTTCTGGTTGTTGGTGGCCTCGAGAAGGGCCGTCAAGCTCGACGAAGAGGTCAGCGCGCTGGAGCCTTGCTGAACGATGTTGCTCAGATCACTGTCGTTCAAAACGGCCTTGGCGCTGTCGGACAACAGCCCCTTGACGCTGTCCGGGAGGATGTTGGATTTGGTCTGCTGATCATTGATGGCCATCTGCTCGGCGCTCTTGTTGCCGCCGGCGGCCTCGATGCCGTATGAGGCCAGATCGGTTTTCAGACTCGTTCCCGAATCCTTGTCGGTCACCGCGCGAATGCCGTGTTCGGCCAGGTCATCCTTGAGGGATTGGGAACTCTTGTCGGCGATCTCCTGGCCGCCCTTGCCAAGCAGCGTGGCATCCTGTTGCCCGCCGGCAATCGGCACGACCTTGCTCTCCTGGGCGGGCTCGGCGCTCGTTTTGGGCGCCTCGGCGGGCGGGGCCTCGACGTGCTGCTCCTGGGCGGCGACCTCCTTGGCGGCAGCCTCCTTGGCGTCGCCCTCTTTCTTTTCCCCCTCCTTCTCCTTGCCCTCGCCTTCCTTCTTCTCCCCCTCTTTCTTCTCGCCCTCGCCTTCCTTCTTCTCCCCCTCTTTCTTCTCGCCCTCGCCTTCCTTCTTTTCACCCTCCTTCTTCTCGCCCTTCTCGCCCTTCTCCCCCTTCTTGGCATCCTGGGCCTGGCGCGGATCTCCCTTGAAGGTCGGGATCTGCTGCGGCGGCGGCAGGGCCTTGGTGGCCGAGCCGTACCGTTGCGCGATCTGGTTGGCGGGCATGATGAACGGCTGGGCCGGCGCTTGGGTAAAGCTCTTGATCGCGGTGGTCTGGTTGACCTGGTTGAGCAACTGGGTACCCGCCGCGTTGGTGACCGCGATGTGACCCACCCCACCATCGGCATCCTGCAACAGGGTGATGGTGTTCTCCTTGCCCTCGGCCTGGGCCTGACCGGCCACCGTGGTGCCCCGGATGCCGATCTCGGCCACCGGGGTCTTGAAAACCATGTTGCTCGGTCCCATCTTGGCGACCGCGCCGCTGGTGAAGGTGAACACACCCTGCACCACGTTGGTCGAGGATTTGCCAGTCCCGGCGTCGGGATCGAACTCCATCTTCTCGATCACCAGACGACCGTTGTCGCCCAGGGCGACGGTGGATTTGTCCGCGTAGATCAGACCCACGGCCCCTTTGTCGCCGGTCTGGACAATATCCCCTTCCATGAGGGGCATGCCCTGGGTGACCGGGATCTTCACCCCGCCACGCATGATGGAGGCCTCGCCGGAGACCGTGTCCACGGTGCCGATGCCGGTCTGACTCGCGCCTGGGGCCGCCTCGGCGTAGAGGCCGGGAGCAACCGGACCGGCCAGGCGGGCGGCCAGATCACCGGTGATGCGCGCCCCGTCGGCGGTGTAGAGGTCCGGCGGGGTGGCCAGCAGGAAATAACCGGGGATCAGGATCGTCTGGCTCGCATGCTCACCCGTACCACGCAGCAACAGATCCGGCCCGTGGCGGAGGTATTCGGCCCTCAGCAACATCTCGTCGCCCGGCACATCGACCCGCACCCCTTCCTGAGCACGTTGCAGGGTGTGCGAAAAGATCTCCAGGGGACGAAACGGGGTCATTTCGATGCGCTTGGCCATGATCAACTCTCTCCTTACGGTTTACCCACCAGCTTGAATTCCCGATTGGTCCTTCAGCCCGATTATTCTCGTTCAACCACCGACAGAGCGCCGATGGGGTCGTGGCAATTCAATGACCGTCCAACCCTATTTTCCCACCAGCATGAACGCCGACCAGACATACGGATAGGACCACTCCTGGGAGTTGATCATCTCCAGACGCGACTCCCGCAGGGCGTCGTGCGCGCTCATGCCCTGCAACATCCGCTTGTAGAGCCCGGTCATCAACGCCTGGGTGCCCGCATCGCTCACCTCCCACAACGAGGCGATCACCGCTTCGGAGCCGGCCTCCTGGAAGGCGCGGCGCAAACCATACACCCCCTCGCCCTCGTGGATCTCGCCCAATCCGGTTTCGCAGGCCGACAGCACCGTCAAGCGCGTACCGGTCAAATCCAGACCCAACACCTCGAGCGCGGTCAATACCCCATCATTTCGGGTATCGATCTCACCAAGATAAGTGGCATTTCCATTGATACCTGCAAAAGCAAGACCAGAACGCAGCAATGGATTATCGCCCGGCGGAGGCAGAGGCACATCGCCACCGCGCTGCATCTTCAGCAACCGCTTGCGCAGGCTGTCATCCGGCTTCAAGAAAAAGCCGTGGGTGGCCACATGCAGCATCTCCGGCGGCTCCTCGATCGACTGCACCACCTTCTCCTGGGCATCGTTCTGGAGATAGATCTTGTTCTCCCGCTTTTCATCGACACCCTTGGCCTGGCTGATGATCAGCTTGCCCTCCTTCTCGGCGCCGGGCAAGGGATCGAAGTGCAAACCGCGCATGCCGCTGGAGAAGGCGCGCATCCCCTCCTTCACCTCGCCCGAGGAGGCCGAACGCTTGCCGGCGATCTCCGCGATCACCTCCCGCTCCACCACCTTGTCCGAATTGTAATCCGGCCCGGCCAGGATCAACAATCCGCCCTTGGCCGCCGGAATCTCCGAGGGGATCAGATCCCGGCTCGAGGTGAGGATATGCAGATCCAGGGACTTGGCCAGCCAGTTCCCCTCTTCATCGGCCAGGGCGTTGAACGGTAAAATATTCAACATCCCGTCCGGCACCACATAGACCTTCTCCCGGTCACCAAGCGCCTTCTTGATCGGCGCCCAGATCAGATCATAGGTCTCCTGTCCGACCTTGATCAACTCCTCGTCCTCGATTCCCTCCTCCTGGATCGAGGTGCGATAGGCGACGATCGCCTTTTGCATCGTCTCCATGTCGGTTTTGTAGGGGATCATGTCGAAGACCGGACCATCCTTTTCGCGCCGCAGCACGCCGGCCACGAGACGGCTTTTGCCCTGATCGCCGTAGATCAGGAAATCCACCAACGCCGCGTCCTCGGGCAGATGGGCCACCAGCTTGTCCACCGTCACCGCATCCACCGAACGCCGGAACCGCTTGCTGGCCCGTCCCAGCTCGAGTTGCAGCCGATCGACGGTATCCTCGAGTTCGTGGAGGGTCTTGAGATGGTTATCCTTGGTCTCGGGGGTGGGCCCGGAGAGGGTCAGGGCGGCCAGCTTCTTGCGCGCCGCGGTCAGACGCCGACCGATCGCCTCGAGTTGGGCGTTCTTCGACAACTGCACCACCTGGCGTATCTCGGCGGTCACCTTGAGCAGCATCCCCTTGCGCTGCACGCCGATATCCATCAACTCCTTGCCCCCGATCTTGGCATCCTGACGGGTGACCAGGTTCATGAAGGTGTTCAGCTCCTCGCGATGCAGCCGGATGTACCCCTCGCGGGCGTTGTCACCCGTGGCCCACAACATGCGGTTCAAGAACTCCGTGCGCCGGTCGAACCCCTCGCGCCGCACCGTGAACGCCTCCTGGAGCGATTTTTCGTCCTTCTTGGCCTCCAGCACGTCGGCCAGTGCGTTGAGCGCCTCGAAGGTGTACGGATGCTGCTTGCCCAGCACCTCCTCGGCCATCTCCATGGCCTGCCGCAACAACTCCTCGGCCTCTTTCAGACGCCCCAGATCCAGATACAGGACACCCAGGTCGCGCATGGAGCGCACCACATCCATGTGCTTGGGGCCCAGAACCTCCTGACGCTTGGCCAACGCCTTCTTGAAGAGCGCTTCCGCCTCCTCCTTGGCGCCGAGCTTGTGCTTGACCCGCGCCAGATTGTTCATCGCCTTCAGGGTCTTTTGATGCCCCTCGCCATACAGTTCGGTCCACTGGGCCAGCACCTTCTCGAAGAGCGGCCCGGCCTCCTTGTAGTTCTGTTGCAGCAGCATCAGATAGGCCAGATTGTTCACGAAGGCCAAGCTGTCCGGATGCTTCTCCCCGAGTTTCTTCGCGGAGGAGACGATCGCCTGACGATACAGGGGCTCGGCCTTGTCGAAATTGCCCTGGCTCTCGTGCAGGAGGGCCAGATTGTTCAGCGTCGCCAGGGTTTCGGGATGATCCTCCCCCGCCACCTTCTTCGACCCCATCACCGCCGCGCGCAACAGCGGCTCGGCCTCGTCGTAGAGCCCTTCGTTCTCGAGCACCAGCCCAAGATTGTTCATCACGTTGATCGAGGCCTGATGTTCGGTGCCGACGATCTTGCGGTAGCCATCCAGCACCTTGGCATAGAGCTTCTCGGCCTCGGCCAGGCGCCCTTGGCGGCGATAAACACCGGCCAAACGGTTCTGGGTGGCCAACAGATTGGGATGCTCGACCCCCAGCAGCGCCTCCTCGCCCTTCAGCACCTGCTGGATCAGCGGCTCCGCCTTGTCGTACTCCGCCGCCTCCTCGTGCACCGACGCCAAGGCGCCCAGGGCATCGAGCAGCGCCTGCTGGCTGGCCGGATCTTGCCTGGCCAGTTCGATCACCTCCTCCAGGCTCTTGCGCGCCTCGTCGAATCGGCCATCCTTGCGGATCAACTCCGCAGCCTCGACCCGGGCGCTCAAGGCACTCGGCGCGCTGGGCAACAACGCCACGCGATGAATCCCCGCCGCCTGCTCGTAGAGCGCCAGAGCCCCCTTGATATCCCCCTTGCGGGCCAGGGTGGCGGCGGTCAGGGTCAGACAATCGGCCAGACGCGGATGATGGACGCCCAGGGATTTCTCGAACAAGGGGCGCGCGCCGGTCAGAAGCTTGTAGGCCGACTCCACCTCCCCCACATTCAGGTGCAGACGCGCCAGGGCCATGCCATTGTCGAGGGTTTGCGGATGATCCGCGCCGAACGCCTCGCTCCAGCCCTTGACCACCGCCGCGCGAATACCGAGCGCCTTGGGCAGGTTGCCGGCGGCCTCGTGCAGATCGGCCTGCTGGCCAAGCAGCTTCAAGGTTTCCGGGTGATCGGCCCCCAGGATCTCGACCCCCAAGGCGTGGGCCGCCTCCAGTCCGGCGGCGGCATCGGGAACCACCCCCAACTGGAACGAAAGCAACGCCCGCTCGCGCAGGGCGACCAGAAGGGTGTAGTGTTTCTCCCCGAACTCGCTCTTGGCCATCTCCACCGACTTGGTGGCCCGCTCCAGAGCGCCGTTGGCATCACCCCGCGCCATCAGCGCCGCGGCCTCCTGGTTCAGGGCGGACCAGGCCCGCGCCGCGATCCCCTTCTCGGGGGCGAAACCGGCCACGCTGGCCAACTTCTCGTCGTACTTGCCCGGCAACGCCTCGCGCAGTCGCACAATCGCCTCGTTGGCCACCGCCACATCCGGCTGGCGCTTGGCCTCGGCGGCCAGACCCGCTGCCTTCAAAAACAGCTCCACCGCCTTGGGATCCCTCTTGCCCTCGGCCTCGGCGGCGGCGCGCAGCGCCTCGACCACCGCGTCCTTGGCCGGAGCCTCCTTGGCGGACTCTTTCTTGGCCGGAGCCTCCTTGGCGGACTCTTTCTTGGCCGGAGCCTCCTTGGCGGGGGGATCCGCCGCGAAACCGGAAGCGGGCGTCAGCAACAACGTCAGCGCCAAAAGGCTTGGCACGCCCCACGCGCGCGCCACGCCAATACGCTTTCCAGACAGGCGAGGTTTCACCATGCCCATGGTCGAATTCTCCGATGCGATTATGTAACGATATTATTCAAAGCAGATCACTCCGGGTGGCCAATCCGCGCGATCTCCTCGCGGACCAGGCGTTCGGCCATCTCGGGAAGAATCTCGCGCAGCATGATTCGAGCGGTTTCACGAGCGATCCGCTCCACCAGGGGTTCGAAGGCCCCCCGCAACGCCTCGGCCAGCAGGGCCGGCTCCACGGGCACGGAAAAGGCCTCGGCGCGCAGACGCTCGACCTCCTCGCCGATGATCCGGCGCGTCAATCCGGGCAGATGGGCCTGAACCAGCTCCGACAAGCCAGGGCGCATGCCCAGGGAGAGCGCGGTCACAGGATCCCCGTTGGATGCAACACCCACGAACGACCCCCTGACAAAACAAACGTGTACGATAGAGGGATCCCCCCTAACCCCCAACCGTGGACCTCCCTTACGGGGGTATCACGGCAGAGAAATGGCCGGTCAAGATAAACCCCCATTTATCCAAATCTAACTCGGCATTTTTCATTCTAACACGAAATGCAACAACAGGGAAATTATTTTCAAACCCGCACAAAATCTTACAACATATTGAGATCATTCGCGCCTCTGCGTCATGGCATCTTGCCAGCCGCATCACAAATTTGCATGATGGAACGGTCGAAATGCCCCAATTCCCGCCGTTCAACGCAATCAGACCCGCGCGAGTCATCAATCATGCCTCGAATCAACCCCCATGCCATGCCACCCAAACGCCCACGCGGGGGCTCCCGCCGGGTCGCCAACCTGTTGCTGCTGGCCCTCTGCGGCACGGCCTGCCTGGCGCGCGCCGAGACAAATCCCCTCGAATACCGTCCGCTTCCCGTGGGCAAACAGGCCCACGCCGATCCGTTCTCCCCATGGCTGCTCTTCCCCTTGCGCCTCTATTCCCATACCATAAGCCGCGTGGATGGCGATCGGTGTCCATCGCACCCCAACTGCTCCCAGTACGCCAAACAGGCGATCGAACGCCACGGCGCGCTCACGGGACTCATGCTCACCATCGACCGACTGATCCACGAACGGGGTGAAATCGATCGGGCGCCGAGGATCATGGGCCCGGATGGGGCGCAACGGCTCCTCGACCCCCTCGCGGCCAACGATTTCTGGCTGCCCAGACCGTGACGCACCCACATTCATACCGCCTAAAGAGAGATCAACCCATGAAACCAACCGTCAACCCCCCGCCGCCCCGCATGTTGCAAGCCGGCTTCACCCTGATCGAAATCATGGTGGTGGTGGTGATCCTCGGCATCCTCGCCACCCTGATCATCCCCAAGGTGATGAGCCGCCCGGACGAGGCCCGGCAGACCAAGGCCGTGCTCGACATCCAGTCCATCGGCCAGGCGTTGGACCTCT
>JADGAY010000250.1 GCA_015231775.1 Magnetococcales bacterium
TCACCACCGAACTGATGGAAATCATCGGCGGGTCTGAATCTTTGAAGGGATGATGATCTGGTAATCTCCCCCGCGCCGACGAATGGCGCGGGCATGGCGATTCATTCATGCGCAAGACGGAGCGATCAATGAGCAAAAGTGTTGGACGGGTGATTCAGGTGGTGGGACCTGTGGTGGATGTGCGGTTTGACGGCGAGCTGCCGGCCATTCTCAATGCGTTGCACATCAACCGGGGCGAAAACGACCGTCTGGTGCTGGAAGTCTCCCAGCATCTGGGTGAAAGCCAGGTACGTACCATCTCCATGCACTCCACCGATGGTCTGGTGCGTGGTCAAGAGGTGACCGACACCGGCATGCCGATCCAGGTTCCGGTTGGCGAGCAGACCCTGGGCCGCATCATGAACGTGGTCGGCGACGCGCAGGATCTGCTTGGCCCGATCATGACCGAGCAGACCTTCTCCATGCACCGTCCGGCTCCCTCCTTCGCGGAGCAATCCACGGAGTCCGAGATTCTCGAGACTGGCATCAAGGTGGTGGATCTTCTGGCACCGTATGCCAAGGGTGGCAAGATCGGCCTGTTCGGCGGCGCCGGCGTGGGCAAGACGGTGTTGATCATGGAGTTGATCAACAACGTGGCCATGGGACACGGTGGTTATTCGGTTTTTGCCGGCGTGGGCGAGCGTACCCGCGAGGGCAACGACCTCTACCACGAAATGATCGCCTCCAAGGTCATCGATCCCCACAACTACAAAAACTCCAAGGCCGCGTTGGTCTACGGCCAGATGAACGAGCCGCCTGGGGCCCGTGCCCGTGTCGCCCTCACCGGCCTGACGGTGGCCGAGTACTTCCGCGACGTGGCCAAGCAGGACGTGCTGCTGTTCATCGACAACATCTTCCGTTTCACCCAGGCCGGTTCCGAGGTATCGGCGCTGTTGGGTCGCATCCCCTCCGCCGTGGGTTACCAACCCACCCTGTCCACGGACATGGGCGCCCTGCAGGAGCGCATCACCTCCACCACCAGCGGTTCGATCACCTCGGTGCAGGCCATCTACGTGCCCGCCGACGACTTGACCGACCCGGCTCCGGCCACGGCCTTCTCCCATCTGGACGCCACCACGGTGTTGTCGCGTCAGATCGCGGAGATCGGCATCTATCCGGCGGTGGACCCTCTCGACTCCACCTCGCGCATGCTCGACCCGCAGGTGGTCGGCCAGGAGCACTATACGGTTGCCCGTGAAGTGCAGCGCGTGTTGCAGACCTACAAGTCGCTCCAGGACATCATTGCCATCCTCGGCATGGACGAACTCTCCGAAGAGGACAAGATGACCGTGTTCCGGGCGCGCAAGATTCAGCGCTTCCTGTCGCAATCCTTCCATGTGGCCGAGGCGTTCACGGGTCAGAAGGGTGTCTATGTCCCCTTGAAGGAGACGATTCGCGGCTTCAAGGAGATCGTCGAGGGCAAGCATGACAACCTGCCCGAGGCGGCTTTCTACATGGTGGGCGACATTGACAGCGCCATCGAGAAGGGACGTCGTTTGGCCAAGTAGCACGGGGGAGCGTCCATGGGCATTGTCATTCAAACCGAACTCGTCACACCGGAAGCGTTGGTGCTCTCCGAGGAGTTCATGCTGGTCACGGCACCGGGTGTCGATGGCTATTTCGGGGTGATGTCCGGTCACACCCCGTTCGTCACGCTCCTTAAGGCGGGGGTTCTCTCCGCGGGTGCGGGGGATGAAGATGCCAAGCAGTTTGTGATCTCCGGTGGTTTTGCCGAGGTGCGGCCCGACAAGGTGACGATCCTCACCGAGCGTGCCCTGCCCCGGGAGCAGATCACCAAGCAGTTGGTGGCGAACGAGAAGCACGAGGCCGAGACCAAGCTGGCTCATGCCGAGGGCGCGCAGGAGGCCACGCTGATCGCCTATTGGAAGGCGCGCATGGATTTTGTTTGTGTTTGTCAGGAGTTGCTCAAAAAAGAGCAGGGTTGATCGGTTCTCCCTGACACAGTGATGTTTTTTTCTGACAGCGGGGTCGAGGCTTCACAAGCCTTTTGACCCCGTTGTCGTGCATGCTCTCCATGAATGTCCGGATGCCGACAGAGAGGGCGTTTGACGGAAGGGAACGGTTGCCTCCATGAAGCGTTGTTCGGTCCTGGTACTGGCCGCGGGTCAGGGAACCCGGATGCGGTCTCATCTCCCCAAGGTGATGCATGCCTTGGCTGGGCGTCCCTTGTTGTGGCACATTCTGCGCGCGGTGCGCGGACTGAATCCGGAGCGGCTGGTGGTGGTGACCGGTTTTGGCGCCGAGCAGATCGAGCGGGAGATGGCCGACTCGGATATCCACTGGGTGCGGCAGGAGGAGCGGCTTGGCACCGGTCATGCGGTGCGGTGCGCGCTTCCGGCCTTGCGTGGACTTTCGGGTGACCTGTTGATTCTCAACGGCGACCATCCCCTGATCACCACCGACATACTCGCCGATCTGCTCGCCTTTCATCGGCAGAGCGGGCGTGCGGTGACGCTGCTCTCCACGCAACTCGACAATCCCCTCGGCTATGGCCGGGTGGTACGCGAAGCCTCGGGGGAGCTGGCGCGGGTGGTCGAGGAGAAGGATGCCAGTGACGCGGAGCGGGCCATTACCGAGGTCAACACCGGTTTCTACTGTGTCTCCCTGGAGCGTCTGCCCGGCTGGATCGCGCGCATTGGCAATGCCAATGCCCAGAACGAGTATTATCTGCCCGACATTCTGCCCATGGCCGTGGCGGAGGGGGGTGCGGCGGTCTGGTGTTTGCGGGATCCGGTCTCGTTGTCCGGGGTGAACGATCGGGCCCAGCTCGCGGAGTTGGAACGGGCCTTTCGCGACCGGCGGATCGCCGAGTGGATGGCACGCGGGGTATCTTTCGTGGATCCGGCTTCGTGTTGGGTGGCGGCGGATGTCGAGATTGGCATGGATACGGTGATCGAGCCGAATGTGGTGCTCGGTCCGGGGAGTTGGATTGGCGAGCGGTGTCGCATCGGTCCGTTTTGTCACATCGTGGAGAGCATGATCGCGACGGACAGCGTGGTGTTGCCATTCTGCCATCTGGAGGGTGCGGAGGTTGAATCCGAGTGTGTGATCGGCCCCCATGCCCGTCTGCGCCCCGGTGCCCGGCTGGCTCCGAAGGTGAAGGTGGGGAATTTCTGTGAAATCAAGAAATCCTCCATTGGCGCGGGATCCAAGGTCAACCATTTGAGTTATATCGGCGATGCCCAGATTGGCAGTGGGGTGAATATCGGCGCGGGCACCATCACCTGCAACTACGATGGCGTTCACAAGCACCGCACGGTGATCGGCGATCAGGTGTTCGTCGGTTCGGACGTGCAGTTCGTGGCCCCGTTGCAGATCGGCGCGCGTGCCACCATTGGCGCGGGCACCACGGTCACCAAGGATGTGCCACCGGATTCGCTGGCCATTTCACGGGCCCATCAGACCCATGTGATGGGTTGGTCGGAGCGGCGCAACAAGCACCGTTCGTGAGGGGGGTGGGCGAGGAATCGTGGCCCCAACTGGCGGGGGATATCCAACCCCCAATTGGCGGGGTCCAGGGGCCAGTGGCCCCTGGTGGGATCCAAGGGCAACGCCCT
>JADGAY010000251.1 GCA_015231775.1 Magnetococcales bacterium
TGGCTGCCGTTCGATGGCTACAACGGCGACCGGCGCGGGCCGAGCGACTACAAAATCCTGCGCGCTGCGGGCCGAAAGGTGCGCGCCGAGAATGAATCCGTGCCCAACCTCGGGCCGGAAATCGGTATTCGGGCCTGCCGATCGATGTTGAGCCGGACGTACCTCAACAAGGGCGGACCAGGGATTGAGCGACTCGTTGAGGTGCTGAAGCGCTACTGCCGCAACGTGTCGAAGGTCACGAACGAGGCGGGCAAGGAGAAGCACGACGAGTTTTCACATGGTGGTGCGGCACTCCGATACCTCGCGCTGGTGGTGGACAAGTTCACGAACGAGGACGATCAGGCGGACCTACGGCGGCCAGTAATGGCCCCGCCCAGGCCGATGGATTCAGGGATGGGAGCGCTAGGGTGATGAAGTTATACGGGGATTTCGTGGCCATCACGGAGCGAGCGCTATCAGAGAGTTGTGACGATATTCGCAGGCAGTACGTCAAGGAGTTGGTGCGGAAGTTCACTATTAACCAGGGGGAAACCATGGACGACAAAGAAGAACAGTATGCGAATGGCTGCGGCAGCGCGCCGCAACCTGCGGCGAAGAAGCGCTATGTGCGGCATGTCTCGGGGAAGGGCGAGAAGTGGGAAGTGATGGAAGAGGTACCGCGCGACATTTTCCCATGCAGGCTATCCCCGCATGAGTGGTGCGTGAGGGGTAAGCGGCATGAGCCGATGAGCAGCAACACCTTTCACTTCCTCCCCAAGTCCGAGTACGAGCTGGTGCCGCCAGTAAAGCGCTGGGTCGATGTGACGAAGGACTGCTTTATCGATTTAGATGGCGACTTATGCCATGACGGGAAGGTGCTTACGCAAGAGAAATGGCCTCTCTCTGGCTACCGGATGCGCCGTGCCACGATTCGCGAGTTTAAGGGCTTTACTGTGATTGGCGGTGGCGCCCTGACTAAGGATTGCACGGTGCTCCTCGTGGAGCAAGAACAAGAGGTTCCCGATGGTGTGTAAGCGCTGCCGGATCGGGATGGAGACGCACGAGCAGCGCGTCAACAAGATTCCGGAGACGCGCTTTTATGCGTGTCGTCGGTTGGTGTGCCAGTGCATGAGGTGCGCGGGCGTGGTGTTCATCAAGCTGACGCCGACCAAGGCCGAAGTGAAGGCGCGGCGGAATTTCCGTCGGCGCGCGGGGCGACAGATGGGAAAGGCCCTTTCGGCTGCGGTAGCCCTCCATCAGCGATGGATTGCGCAGCAGCGCGAAGGCGCGCTAGGGCCGAAGTAGTTCATTCATTTCATTTACCAGGAGGGTATCACATGCCAGGAGTTGAGGACGGTTCAGGGTTCATCGTGTTCAGTATTCCGCAAATAGTCCGAGCGTATACCTATCCGAGCGGACAAGAGGTTGTCGTTGAGAACGTCGTCAAGGTTCGTCACGCGGGAGGCTATGAGTATTTGGAGACGGCAAATGGCGAGCAGGTTGTCGCAGCGCCGGGATGGGTGTCGATGCGCGGCACGCCTGCGCCATGGGTGTTCAGGCCCTAACGCTGGCTGAACGTCGAGCATTCATCACATTTCACTGAAGGGGAACGCATGAAGAAGCAAGGGGCGACGATGCAGGAGGGTTTCGGGAGAGAAGTAGAGGCCAACTCGGGCGCGTGGGCAGTTTTTGTGGTGGTGGCGTTGATTGTCGGGGTGCTCATTGGGGCACTCATCGGAAGCCCGTCGAAGGCCGACAGGCAGCAAGCCGAAGCGATCAAGGCCGAGTATCAAGCCCTCAAGACTGGGATCGAGAAGGCGGCGGCGGCACCTAGAGAGGATTGGAGCTGTACGCAAGGCAAGGTAGACGTGAATCTCAAGACGGTCGAGCAAGTGATTCCGGGCTGGCGATACTTCAGCGTGAGCGGCCATCTCGAAGAAGGAACTGAGACGCGCAAGACCATCAAGGTCGTGAGCGAACACACAACGATGGATTGTAACCGGCAAGTGAAGCAGTACACCGAATAGGCCACCGATGCGATGCCGCCGCTTCGTCAATGCCGGGAGACTCACGGACCATGAAATGGTGGATCTTCGTGAGCCCGGCATTCGACGGCGCGCGGTGCCGTGGCGATACGCCTGGGCCTCCATGTCGGATACGTTCCATCCGCACAGCGAGCAAGAGTGGCAAGCGCACATTCGGCAACAGCTAGAAGGAGACGACGATGAGCAACGAACCTGACAAGACGCAGCATCGGGCGAGTTTCAGAGTGATCGACGTGGCTTCTGTCTCCCCGACTGAGCGGCGGGTGCGCGTGCACGTCGAAGTCTCCCCGTCGCGGTGGGGCTATCTGTCCTCCGTGATTACCTTGCTGGTCGGCGAACAGGGTGAGGAACAGGAGATTCGACGGGCCGTGTGCGCCAAGATTTACCGTGAAACAGGCCTGACCTACCTACCGGGCGAGTTACAAACGCCCGTCCTAGAGCCTTCTGTTGAGGCAAATGTAGAGGCTATCGAGGAAATTCAGGCCATTGCCGACGAAATCAGCGCTGACGTGGTGGAAGCCAACGCTACCGGGCGGCGCAAGCGGAGGGGCAAGAAGTGAATGTGAAAATGTTGATCGAGCGCTCCGTTTCTCTTGCGAGCCATTAAAGGAGACTAGCCCATGAACGACGCCGCTGTGATCGACGACGAAGGACTGGACGAGCTGCCGGCCGATATTCTCGCCGAGCTGGACGCCATGGAGGGCGAGTCGCCAGACGGGGAATCCTCCAAGCAGGCCACGCGACAGGAGCGCCTCGACGCGATTGCGAAGGCCATCATTGAGAAGCGCGAGCACGCCATCACTGAGCGGCAAGCCTCCGGCATTGAAGAGTCTTTGATGCGCGCCGAGGAGTCCTATGTCGGCATGGACGACGCGAACCGGCACGAGTTCATCGGGAAACGCTGGTGCAAGCCCGTCAGTATGGAAGCCCCGTTGACCTCGAACGATCCGAACCCCGGCGAGCAAGTGCAAAGCAACGTCTTTGTCCCGGTCCCTGCCCGCTATGTCGATGCCGGAACGGCCAAGCTGGGCGAAATCCTCCTGCCTCCCGACGACAAGGGCTTCAGCGCCGAGCCGACCCCGATCCCCGACCTGATCGACGCCCTCAAAGATACCTCACAGGTGATGCTCACGAAGGAAGATGGCACGCAACAGCCTGCCACGCGGGACGCCACCGACGAAGAAATACAGGCGATGAGCCCTCAGCCGGGCCCCCTCCCGGCTGACTCGCTATCGGCGACTCCCGCCCCTGCCGCGGCTGGCCCCCCTCCAGCAACAGCGGGACCAGCGGGAGCCTCGCCGGTACCGGGACAAGCGCCTGGTGTGCCGTTGACCGTGAAGGACTTGGCGCAAGAAGCCCTCAATAAGGCGAAGGACGCCAGCGACAAGGCCCAGACGCGGATGCACGATCAACTGGTTGAGATGAACTACACGGCCTCCGTCCGGAAGGTGATCTTCGACGCGGGCAAGTTGGGCGTGGGCGTGCTGAAAGGCCCATTCCCGACACGCAAGAAGGCGATGGCCGTCACCAAAGAGAAGGACGCGAACGGG
>JADGAY010000252.1:0-2121 GCA_015231775.1 Magnetococcales bacterium
AACCCCTCGAAGAGAAACCGCTCGAGGAGAAACCCAAGGAAGAGAAGCCGGGAGCCGATGCGAAGGGTGGCGAGGTCACCTGGAAGGCGGTGCAGTCCAAGGTGACCGAGAGCGAGATCAAGGCGTTCGCGGAGACGTTGTTGAACGCGATCAACCGAGTCGAGGAGGCTACCAAGCCAAGCACACCGGAAAAGAGTGGTCTGCCCGAAACATTGAAAGTCTCCCTGGGCGACTATGAGATCGAACTGATTCCGTTTGTCAACCATGCGCCGCTCTTGCCATCCGTTTCCAATCAGGAGGCCTCCGAGAAGGTCGATTTTACCCTGAATCTGGGTGGAAGCGTGGATCCGGACGGTCAGGATGTCACCTTGAAGGCCCAGTTGGAGGGCGGTGGGAAGTTGCCGGAGTGGCTGCACTTCGATGCGACCTCCGGACGTTTCACCGGAACCCCCACCAACAGCGATGTGGGGAAGTTCACCATCCAGGTGATCGCCACGGATCCCCTGGATTACGCCACCAGTCAGGTTTTCACCCTCACGGTGGCCAATGTCAACGACGCCCCGGAGGTTGCCCACACGGTCGCCAAATCGGTTGGAAGGGCCGCACGGGCGGTGTTGTTGAAACAGGTGGGAGACCACTACGTTCCACAACTGGAGGATGGCTCTCCCTTCTCGTTCACCGTTCCCTCCAACACCTTCCGGGATATCGATCAAGCGGTTGATCCGAACGAAACATTGACCCTCTCGGCGACCCTGATCGATTCGGATGGGCATGAATCGGCCCTGCCAACCTGGATGCAATTGGATGTCAGCACCGGTCGTTTGACCGTGGAGGGGATCACGCCGGCTCAGTTGGGCAGTTACACTGTGCGCATCACCGCAACCGACCGGGCCGGGGCCCAGGTGTCGGATACCTTCTCGTTGACGGCGCGGCTGGCGGATTCTGCGCAAGTGGATGTCGGGCAGGGGGTGTTTCTGGACAGTGCCGTGGGCGGCATTACCTATTTCGCCGACGACATCGAGGGGCAGACCGATGCCGATGGACGCTTCACCTATCATCCGGGGGAGAAGATCGTCTTCAAGCTGGGGGATCTGGTGTTGGGCCAGGTGCAAACCGGGGATGGATCTTCGGTCATCATCACGCCGGTCGATCTGGCCAGCAACACCTCGGGCGCGATCAACGAGAACATTCTGACCAATCTGTTGCGGTTGTTGCAGACCCTGGACAGCGACGGCAATCCGGACAACGGGATTTCGATTTCGCCTGCCACCATCGAACACGCGCGGAATCTCGAACTCGATTTGACCGTGGCGCCCGAGGCGTTTGCCAACAACGCCCAGCTCAAGGGGTTGCTGGCCGAGGAGGGGATCACCGAACTGATCCCGGTCGAGGAGGCCTATTCCCATTTTCGCGACACCCTCACCCCGGAGATCGCGGGTGGGGGGGATGGGCTGGTTTTGGAGTTGGCGGAGAACAGCCCGGAGATCACCATCCTGACGGCGACGAGCCCGCACCCTCAAGCCGAGCTGCGTTGGTCGATCACGGGGGGGGTGGACGCGGAGTTGTTCGTCATCGATCCAGAGAGCGGCCTCGTGTCATTCAAGTCCGCGCCGGATTTCGAGATCCCGAGCCATGGCGTGGGTGGCAACGTCTACAATCTGACCGTCACCGTTACCGACGTGGGGGGACGGTTCGCTGCGGATTCGGTGTCGAAACCGATGGTATCCAAGACGGTCGAGGTCACGGTCACCAATCTTAACGAGGCTCCGTCGGTCACCTCCGGGGGTGTTGTCGCGGTCGTCGAGAACCACGCGGGCACGGTCTATCAGGCGGCAGGATTGGATCCGGATGCCGGGACCACGTTGGCCTGGACGTTATCCGGGGCGGATGCCGGGTTGTTCGAGATCTCGGCGACCGGTGCCGTGCGCTTCAAGAGCGCGCCGGATTACGAGTCGCCCAGCGATGGCGGTGGGGACCGGGTGTATGATCTGGTCGTGACCGCCTCGGATGGAACCCTTACCGATTCGCAAACGGTGGCGATCACCCTGGAGAACGAAAACGAGGCCCCGTCGGTCACCTCCGGGGGTGTTGTCGCGGTCGTCGAGAACCACGCGGGCACGG
>JADGAY010000252.1:2221-3572 GCA_015231775.1 Magnetococcales bacterium
GGTCGTGACCGCCTCGGATGGAACCCTTACCGATTCGCAAACGGTGGCGATCACCGTTGCCAACGATCCCGCCGATGACATCCCCCTCGATATCCCCTTGCCTCCGACGATCACCTCGGCCTCCGTGGCCTCGTGGCATGAGAACGCCACGGGCATGGTGTACCTGGCGACGGCGGTTGATCCCAATCCCGGAACGACGATCCAATGGTCCCTGGGCGGGACGGATGCGGCGCTCTTTGCCATCTCCGCCAGCGGTGTCGTGAGCTTTGTCGATGTGCCGGATTTTGAAACCCCGGTGGATGCCGGCGCGGATAATGTCTATCACCTCATGCTCACCGCCTCGGACGGCGTGTTGACCGATACCAGGGCCGTGGCGATCACGCTCGTCAATCTCGACGAGGTGGCGCCCATCTTTATCTCCGGCGCGATTGCGACCTCCCTGGACGAAAACAGCGGCCCCAACCCGTTGGTCTATACCGCCCTGGCGGCTGATGATAAAGATTATAGTCAGGGCGTTACCTACAGCCTCAAGTCCGGCGACGACGCGGCGGCTTTTTCGATCCACGCCGCGACTGGTGCCGTGACCTTGACCGGCAATCCGGATTACGAGACCAAAGCGAGCTACGCCTTTACCGTGATCGCCTCGGACGGGGTGCATGCCGGGGTGGAGAAGGCGGTGACCCTGGCGATCACCAATTTGGACGAAGTGGCGCCCATGATCATCTCCTCGGCCACGGCCACGCCGATTCTGGAGATGAGTGGCGCGGGGCGGGTGGTCTATTCGGCGCTTGCGACCGATGCCGGGGATGTGAGCACGGGGGTCACCTTCAGCCTGAAATCGGTGGATGATTTCGCCTCCTTCACCATCAGCGCCATGTCCGGTGATGTCACCCTGATCGACAATCCGGACTTCGAGACCAAGGCGGGTTATAGCTTTACGGTGGTGGCGACCGATGGTGCCGGGCATGCCGTGGAGCAGTCGGTTGTGTTGGGGATCACCGATATGGATGAATCGGTGCTGACCATCACCTCTGGTTCGACCGCCCCGTCGCTTAACGAGAACAGTGGTGCCGATGCTTCTGTTTACACCGTGATCACCAACATCACCGATGGGGTCACCTACAGTTTGAAACCCGGCGTGGGGGATTTTTCGTCCTTTTCGATTGACGACACGAGCGGCGTGGTGCGGTTGACCGGCAATCCGGATTTCGAGAGCCAGGCGAGCTATGCGTTCACGGTGGTGGCGACCCGTGTGACCGGGAGTGCGGTCGAACAGGCGGTGACCCTGGCGATCACCAATCTCGACGAGGTGGCCCCGAGTTTTTCCAGCGCCGGGACGGCGACCCCGGTT
>JADGAY010000253.1 GCA_015231775.1 Magnetococcales bacterium
TCGGCATAGGCCCCCTCGATGCGATGATCGCTCTGGGAGTAGCCCAACCAGGAGGGGGCATTGACGATTCTCTGATCCACGGTGAGGGCCACGGTGCGCGGATCGGCGTGTTGGGCGGTACCGCGATTCATGTAGTGGGTTCCTTCGCGCAGCACATCCACGGCGCGCACGTTGACCTGGGGCAGAAGGCGGGCCAGACTCTTGGGATTGGACTCCCGCGCGGCGCGCAGCATCGCCTCCGAGCGCTGGATCTGGGGATTGCGCGCCTGGGCGGTATCCACGGCGCGCCAGAAGGCCGCGACATCGGCCCGCGCCCCACCCGCCGGCAACACGAACAGCAGACATAGCAGGACGCCGGTCAAGAACCGCTCCATTTTCCCAGGATGTATTGACCGTTCCGACATGGTATCCAATCCTTGGCGATAATCCCCATTTCCGGAAGCACGCGACACACCCGCCGCCGCACGACACGCCTCCATTGAGGGCATATCGTCCGATTGACCACGAAACCTGAGCTGATTTTACCGAAGGGATCCTCGCACACCCCGCGCACAAGCACGGGAACGACAGCCGATCAACATCAATAAGTATTTGCACTTCCACCTGAATGTGGTTTAGGCTTTCGGTACGATCACACGGGACGGGATCCACCCAGGCTCACGAGCTGCCGACACACCCCATGAATCTTGGAGGCTGTTTGGCACCTGCCAAACAGCCGATGCGGGCCAGGCATGGCCCGCCAAATTGCGCAGCCATTTGAGAAGCACGAATCGATTGGTTCGATTCGTGCTGGTTTGGTGCTTCCAGTCATGAAATCACCAAACCGCCTCTAAAATCTCCATGCAATCCATCTACAATATCCGATTATTGACACCCACGCCACGCCCAGCACGATTAATTTGGCGAATTGACAAGAAATATCCTGACATTTCATTGAAATCCCGTTATGTTAGACAGCATGGCACACCCTTGGCATGAGAGGTTTGATCAACAGGGGAAGGATCCAACCATGAACGCCATGATACGACGCATACTCACATTCTCACGCGCCCGCCCGTCGATTGCCAACGGCCTGCGCACGCGCCTGTTTTCCATGAGCGGCGGGGCCTTGCTCACCGCCACGATCCTGTGGCTGGCGGTCGCGACCCCCCCCATGGCGGCCCCCTCTCCCACTGCCGAAACCACCGTTGGCGCGACCATGCCAGCCGCAACGGAAGCCGCCGTACCCATGGCCAATCTTCCCGCGCCCCCACCGCCGGAATCCGCGGGCAACCCCTCCGAAACCCTGCTTTTGCGCATCGAAACCAAACCCCCCGGCGCCACCATCTTTCTCGACGGTCAACAACTCGGCACCACGCCGTTCACCGTGGGCCGCGTCAAGATCGGCATGCACGCCCTGCGCCTGGAAAAGGAGCACTTCAGCCCGGTCTCCTATGATCTGGAACTCAACGAGGACACGGTGGTCGATCTGACCCTCGACAGTCTGCCCACCCCCCCACCGCCCCCCACGGCGCTGCGCAAGGGCGCCTCCTCGGGAGAGAAGATCATCGTCACCGAGGAGCAAACCGCCAACAAGAGTCGGGAGCTGGTTGCCTCCCTCACCACCCACGTCACCTCGGATGCGGCCCCTTCGGAACGCCACGCCACCCCAACCCCGGCCAAGGAAATCACCGCCAGGGAGAGCGTCGCCAAGGAGCCCGATTCGAAGGAATCGACGGCCAAGGAGATGGATCCCAAGGAGCTGACCGCCCGTGAGCGTCAGGCCAAGCGTGCCCAGTTGCAAAAGCAGCGCGAGGAGAAGGAGCTCATGCGCGATGCCGAAGATCACTTCCGGGAGGATCGCCTGACCCGTCCCAAGGGGAGCAACGCCCTGGAGATCTATCAGAAACTCCTGCAATCCGAGAACCTGCGCTCCGAGGCCGCCACCCGGATCAAGCAGATCGTCGCGCGTCTTCTGGAGCTTGGCCGCACCGATCTGGACGAATGGCGCCTGATCCAGCCCAAGGAGGGGAACGCCCTGGGACGGTTCCGCGCGGTGCTGGAGATCGAACCGGAGAATGGCGACGCCAAGGCGGGTCTGGAGGAGATCGTGGACCGGTTCTTGAGTCTGGCCAAGCGCTTCGGCAACGATCCGGACAAGGCCCGGGAGTATCTCCGGCAGGCCGAGGCGATCCTGCCCGGTCGCCCGCATATCGCCGATGTGCGCGCCACCCTCTTTCCCAACGGGACGGATCAACCAGCCAACCCGACCGCCCAACCCTGACGATCTGGACCTTTTTGCACGAGAGACTGGCAGTACGGACCGGAAAGGGTTAGATTATGGTCAACGGCGGACGTCTCAACCGCCGCGAACTTGCATGATGGGTGGAGCCCCCCCACCCGTGGAACGACCTTGCGGGCGTGACACGGTAACCCTGGTCAGGATGCCAACGTGAACCAACTGCGACTCCTGTTATTGACGGCCATGGCCGTCTTTCTCGTGCTGGGATTGTTGAACCAGCGGGAAAATGAGAATTTCACCTCGGACCTGCTCTTCACGCTGGCCTTTTTCGCCTACATCTGGCATGTGCTGCGTCGCAACCGTGGTGCCGCCCCCCCGACGCAGCAACCGCCACGCGCCACCACACCGGAAACCCCCATGGAACGGGGCCCCTCGTCCCCGCCGGCGACCTCCCCCGCGCCACCGACCCAATCCGCGCCGCCCAGGCAGCCCGCGGCCTCGAAACCGTATCCTCCAGCCAATCCACAACCCGCCCCCGCACCCCAGCCCATGGCGGGTGAACCGGCCAGGATCCTCTTCTCCACCAAACCGACCCGACCGAGTGGTCGCATCATCCTGCACAAACCACCCTGGGCGATCGTCGATCAGGGCAAACCGGTCGGACAGTTCCGCCACGTACCCATTCCGGCCTGGATCCGCACGCCAGACAACCGCTTCGCCGACTATTCCGGCATCGCCCTCACCCCGCCGCCCGAGGGGTGTGTCTGTCTGGAGATCCCCGACCAGGCCGAACTGATCCTGCCGCCTGGATTGATCTACGCCATCCGCGCATGACCACCCCCCCGCACACGCCCGCGATGGCCCAGTACTGGGCCATCAAGGCCGACTATCCGGATATGCTGCTCTTCTACCGGATGGGGGATTTCTACGAACTTTTCTACGACGACGCCAAAAAGGCCGCCCCCATCCTCGATGTGACGCTGACGCGGCGCGGGGTGTCGGGGGGCGAGCCGATCCCCATGGCCGGCGTGCCGGCACGCGCGGTGGATGATTACCTCAAAAAGGCGATCCTGGCCGGCTGTCAGGTGGCCATCTGCGAACAGATGGAACCGCCCGGCGCCAACAAGGGTCCGCTGCGCCGCGAAGTGGTGCGGGTGGTGACCCGCGGCACCCTCACCGAAGAGAATCTCCTCACCCCACGTCTCGACAACTTCCTGGTGGCCATCGCCCCGCCCGCGCCACGCTCGAAGGGTGGACCCGGCATCGCGGCCCTCGAACTCTCCACCGGGCAGTTCCAGGTGGGCGCGCCCGGCTCGTGGGATGCCGCGGCGGCGGCGCTCTC
>JADGAY010000254.1 GCA_015231775.1 Magnetococcales bacterium
CCCGTCCGTCCGCCGCCCCGAGCCAAACCGTGGCCGCCCGTCCGCCTGCCGGCACGCCCGCGTCACATCCAGCGGCGAGCCAGACCGCGGCCAGCACGCGCATACCCAAATCCCTGCCGCTCCTCACCCGCATGCCGGAGATCGGAGAGCACGAACCGATCACCGCGGCTTCGCTCCACGCCAAGGAGCGTATCGAGGAGCAGAACCCCAGTCACGCATGGAGCCGCTCCCCGGCCCGTCCGGCCCGCTATCTGTTCCTCTCCAACCAGCCCACCCCCTTGAACCTGGCCCGCGAGGCGCTCAACAAGGGCGAGAACGCCAAGGCCAGTCAACTCTACGAGCGTGTGCTGCGCCAGGAGCCGGGCAACCCCTCCGCCCTGGCCGGACTGGCGGCCCTGGCCATGCGCGAGCAACGCGAGGATCGGGCGCGTCATCTCTATCAGGAGCTGGCCCGTCTGCAACCGGACTCCCCGATCGCCCTGGCGGGGCTCAATGCCCTGGACCGCTCCAGCGCTCCCGAAACCCTGGAGAGCCGTTTGCGCGCCCTGCCCGCCGGCTCCCCGGACATCCCGCCGCTTCAGTTCGTGTTGGGCACCCGTCTGGCCGCTCGCGACCGCTGGCCGGCGGCCCGTGACGCCTTTCAGGCCGCGCTGCGCTTCGACGCCGACAATCCCGATCTGCACCACAACCTGGCGGTGGCCCTGGAGCACACCGGGGCGCGTCAGGAGGCCCTGACCCACTATCGCGAGGCGTTGCGCGCCCGCGCCCACCGTGGCTGGGCCGGATTCGACCCCAACCGGATTCAACGTCGCATCTTCACGCTGCAAACTTCCTTCCCTGACGCCTGATCCTTGGTTACTCTTGCAGTCGTGTGGCGCCTGAACCCCCCCAACCGGGTATTTCGAAGGTGACCACCTGGCCAAACGCCCACGCGCTTTCAGCGCAGGGCGTTTTCCACTCGCTCCCCACGCCTCTCGCGCCATTCATCAGGATCGCCATGGATATCGAACTGTTCGTCAATGATCTCTGTCCCTACTGCCAACGGGTGGTGATCACTGCCCGTCATCTCGATATCGCCCATCGGGCCACGCCGATCAATCTGGCCAGCCGTCCTGCATGGCTGGCCGAGGTGTCGCCCCAATCCACCGTGCCCGCGCTGCGCGCCGACGGTGTGGCGATCTTCGATTCATCCGTGATCAATGAGTTCTTCAACGACCTGGCCCAGGGGACGATGCTGCCGGATGATCCGATCGCCAAGGGGATCTGTCGCGCCTGGATCAACCACTCTGGCCAGTGTCAGACCCTCTTCACCCAGTGCTGTCTGGCCCCGGACGCCGCCGCCTTCGAGAGTGCCCGCAAGGCCTTGATCGACGCTCTGGACAAATTCGAACAGGGACCGCTGCAACGGGACGCCGCCGGGTTCAACGGCACGAAACTCTCCCTGGTGGATGTGGCCATGGCCCCGCTCTTTACCCGCATCGCCCACCTCGAGGGACAGGTGACCCTGTGGCCGGAGACGGGTCTGGAACGGGTGCGCGCCTGGTCGGAGCGGGTGCGCGGCGAGACGGTGGTGGCGGAATCGATTCCGGAGAAGTTTGCGCTGATGTTTCGGATGTTCTTGAAGAACCGGGCGGCGGGAGGATATGTGGCCACCCGGTTGGGGGTGAGCGCGGATTGACCAAAACAAACCTTGCGCGGTTTCGTGAGTCTCAGATGGTGAATTGCGAGGCCGCGCAGCGGCTCGGACGATCCGGCATCTCGCGCAAACGGAGATGATCGGCCTCATGGCGCTCCGACCCCTTCAACCCCGCATCCAGGGCGCGCAGCAGCTCCAGCGCCCAGGCGGGAAGCTCGGGATGCAGCCGGTAATAGACCCACTGGCCGGCGCGTCGATCGAGCACCAATTGGTGTTCGCGCAAGGTGGCCAGATGTCGGGAGATCTTTGGCTGCACCTCGGAGAGGGCGAAACCGAACTCGCAGACACACAGTTCGTTCTCGCGCATCAACAAATGCACGCAGCGCAGACGGGTCTCATCGACCAGGCATTTCAACAGCAGTTCAGGAGTGATCACCACGCACCTCCAGGATCGAAAAATTTCATCATTCCCATGCAACCCGACGTTTGTCAATGGATCGGCGCGCACCCACGAGGAGTCCACCCGCAGGCATGATTCCCAGGCTCTCCCTCCCGTCATCCCTCATGAGGCGACCGGTTCGAAACCGTCTGACGCTGATCGTCGGCGATCGAACGGTGGTCGTCGCGCATGTCGATCCGGCGCGTCGCATCCATCTCACCCCCTTTGCCAACACCCCGGAAGGGGTGGCGAACGGCGCCGCGCGACTCGACACCCTGGCCCCAGGTCTGCCGGTCCATCTGCTCATCGACATCCAGGAAGAGGAGGAGCATCTGGAGTCGATCCCCTCCTTGTGGGGAGGCAACCGTCGTGAACTGATCGTCCGCCGCCTGGAGCGACGCTTTCGCGCCACCCCGTTTCGCGGGGCCGAATCCCAGGGCAAAAACAGCGATGGAACCGAACGGCTGCTGCTGCGCGCCATCACCGACCCCAAACGGCTGCAACCCTGGCTGGATCTCCTGCGCGACCGGAACCGCCCGGTGATCGGGATCTGGTCCGTGCCGCTGTTGAGCCCCCTGTTGCGCGCCGCCCTGCCCTCCGCGCCGGACGCCTGGACCGCCCTGATCACCTTTCACCCCGAAGGGCACCGGCAGACCCTCTTCCATCTGGGAGCGCCGCTCTCCAGCCGTCTGATCCCCGGTCGCTGCGACGCCAACGGCGAAACCCTGGAGCTGGTGCTCTCCGAGATCGACCGGACCCGACTCTATCTGGCCAGTCTGCGCCGCATGCCAAACGAACTGCCCGGACAGGTGCTCATCCTCGCCCCGGATGGCTGGCTTCCCGCGCTCGATGACGCGCTGGCGCGACGCACCCATCCGTGCGCATCCTGTCAAACCCTGCCCCTGGGAACCACCGCCCGGGCCCTGGGATTCACCCCCACCGGCACCCAAGACGATACCAACCTGCTGTTGATGTACCTGCTGCTCACCCGGCGACGCCCGCCCACCGGCTATCCGCCCCCCGAACCCCTCTCCTGGCACAGGCGACTGGCGGCACGACTCTGGCGCCCTCCCCCCGCGCCATCCACCGCGACACGCCCGGCATCCCAAGTCACCCCCAGGCTCGGGGATCTGCTCGTCACCCGCGGCGTGATCACCCCCGACCAGTTGTCCATCGCTCTTGACGAACAGCGTCGTCAACCCCAACCCCTCGGCAAGATCGTGGTGGCGCTCGGTTTCGTCCCGGAGCGGACCCTGCGCGATCTGCTCGGCGATCTGTGGCGCCAGGAGAGCATCGATCTGGATCCGGATCTGCTCGACCCCGCCGCCTCGCGGCTCATCCCCGCCTCCCTGGCCAAACGGTACCGGGTGGCCCCGATCTCCTGGAGTCCGGCTGAAGGCCATCTGGTGGTGGCCATGGCCAACACCCTGGAGATGACCACCCACGACAAGCTCCGCGCGCAACTCCCGCCTGGCGCCACCCT
>JADGAY010000255.1 GCA_015231775.1 Magnetococcales bacterium
TTCGATTCGTGCAGGTTTGGTGATTCCATTCATGGAATCACCAAACAGCCTCTAAATAATGTCGCGGGGCGCTGCCTCGTTCTTGACGGGGACTTCCCACGCCCCGGAACCCTGCGAACGTGGGGAATTTTCGCTCTTTGGACGCCATGATCAGCGCATCGACATCATCATCCCCACCATCCCGACACGCCCAACCCAACACCGCCCGCCGTCTGGCCGCCCTGGCGGTGCAACGGGTCTGCCGCGACGGCCTGGCCCTGCGCCTCGACGAACCACAACTCAACCAACTCCCACCCCGGGATCGCCACTTCGCCCTGGAGATCGCCGCCGGCACGCTGCGTCATCTCAGCCTGCTGGATGCCATCCTCAACCGTTGCCTGACGCGTCCCCTCGCGTCCAACAAACACCTGACACGGGCGGTTCTGCGCACCGCGCTCTATCAGATCCACTTCCTGCGCGTGCCACCCCATGCCGCCATCGACGAAGCGGTTACCCTGATCAAAAGCTCTCCGGATCGCGCCCTGGCCGGATTCGCCAACGCCGTGCTGCGCGCCGCCACCAAAGTCGATCCCACGGCAACCCTGGATGCCCTGACCGATCCCGTGACCCGACTGGCCGTGGAGTTCTCCCATCCGCTCTGGCTGGTAACCCGGTGGCTGAAAACCGTGGGCGAGAGCACCACCCGTGCGCGCCTGGCGGCCAACCAACACCCCGGACCGCGCATGCTGCGCGTCAACACCCTGGCAACCGATCGGGAAGCCATGCTGGCCGCCCTTGGGGAACAGGGCAGACCTCACCCCCACGCACCCGATGGGGTGATCGTGGACGAGGCCCCGGCGATCGAGGCGCTACCCGGTTATGGGCAAGGATGGTTTCTGGTGCAGGATGGCGCCGCCCAGTGGCCGGCCCGCCTGCTCGATCCCGGCCCGGACGAGGCGATTCTGGATCTCTGCGCCGCGCCAGGGGGCAAGACCGCCCATCTGGCTGCCCTGACGCAAAACCGGGCGCGCATTTGCGCGGTGGATAACCACGCGGGACGGTTGCGGATCTTGCGGGAGAATCTGACCCGGTTGGGCATTGAGGGGGTGGAGATCGTCACCGGGGACGCGGCGGAGACGACTCTTCTGGAAGGACGGCATTTTCACAAGATTCTCGCGGATCTGCCCTGCTCGGCGAGTGGGGTGATCCGGCGTCACCCGGAGATCCGCTGGCGTCGCCACTCCGGGGATCCGGCGCGCATGGCCGAGACGCAGAAGAGCATCCTGGAAGCCTGCGCCGGGCGACTGCTGCCCGGTGGCGTGCTGGTCTATGCGGTCTGCTCCCTGGAGCCGGAGGAGGGAATCGATCAGATCCAGGCGTTTTTGGCCCGTCATCCCGACTGGCGCCGCGCACCGATTGCGCCCGATACCCCCCATCTGCCCGTCTCGGCCCTGACCCCGGAAGGGGATCTGCGCTTCGAGCCGGCCCTGCACGACCTGGATGGCTTTTTCATCGCCCGTTTGCGGCGTGGGGGTTGATCGGGTACCCCCGCAACGCACGCCTGAGATGCGACCAATCCGGCAGTACGGCGGCGACCTGGGCCCAGAAGGCCGGGGAGTGGTTCATTTCGAAGCGGTGACAGAGTTCGTGCACCAGGACGTAATCCACCAACCGGGCGGGCAGACGCATCAGGCGCCAGTTGAGGTTGATGGCCCCGCGACTCGAACAGCTTCCCCAGCGACCGGTCTGACCGCGAATGGTCACCGTTTTCCAGGTGACACCCATGTGGGTGGCCCAGTGGATCAACCGCTCCGGCAGATACGCCGCGGCGCGGCGGCGATACCACCGCTCCAGGGCCAACTCCAGGCCATCCGGGGAGAGCGGGGCGGGGAGCCACAGTTCGTCCCCCACGCTCCTGGAGCGTGTCACCCCCTCGCCGGCCACGCGCAACACCAGGTGCGCGTCGAGCAGAGGGATCACCGTCCCATCGGCCAACACCGGGCGGGTCGGAGGGTGCAACCGGCATTGCGCCAACTGCCCGGTCAACCAGGCCGCCTGTTCACGCAGAAACCGCTCCACCGTGGCCTGACTCATGCGCATGGGCGCCCGTGCCTCGACCGTCCCGTCCGCCGTGACGCGCAGCGCCAACCGCTTGCGCAACGGATGGCGGAGCAGGGCATAGCGCACGGTCATGTCGGAGAGTCGCACCTGATGGATGGTGGTGGTCATTTTTTTCCTCGTGACACTTTCTCAAGCGGAAGCGAACCGCTATAGTACCCGCCACGTCCGGATACGTCATCCGGATAATCCTGGCGCATCGAACCTTTGGGAAACAGACATGGAAACCGGTTACTTTGGCGACTTCGGCGGTGCCTTCATCCCGGAGATCCTCCACGAGACCTTTCGTCGCCTCACCGCGGCCTACGAGGAGGCGCGCGCCGACCCGGCGTTCTGGAACAGCTACGTCCGCTTGATGGAGAACTACTCCGGGCGTCCCACGCCCTTGACCTTCGCGGAGAATCTTTCGGCCCAATACGGTCGCAGGGTTTACATCAAGCGCGAGGATCTCAACCAGACCGGCGCCCACAAGGCCAACAACGTCATGGGCCAGGGATTGTTGGTGAAACGGATGGGCAAGCGGCGGGTCATCGCCGAGACCGGCGCCGGACAGCATGGCATGGCCACCGCCACCATGGCCGCGCGCATGGGCTATGAATGTGTCATCTACATGGGTGCCGAGGATGTGGAGCGGCAGCGCTCCAACGTCTTCTGGATGGAGCGGCTCGGCGCGCGGGTGGTACCGGTCCATTCGGGCTCCAAGACCCTCAAGGACGCGGTCAACGAAGCGATGCGCGACTGGGTTGCCAGCATGGACGATACCCACTATCTCCTCGGTACGGCCTGTGGCGCCCATCCGTTTCCGGCCATGGTCTCCTGGTTCCAGTCGATCATCGGCACCGAAGCCAAGGCGCAGATCCTGGCCGCCGAGGGGCGTCTGCCCACCCATGTGTATGCCTGCGTGGGGGGTGGTTCGAATGCCATGGGGATCTTCCAGGGGTTTCTCGACCATCCGGAGGTGAATCTGGTCGGGGTCGAGGCAGGCGGCCTGGGGATCGAGACCGGTCGGCATGCCGCGCGGTTGGCCTCGGGAAGCGGCACCATCGGCATGGCGCAGGGATACAAGACCTTCTTCCTTCAGAACAGCGATGGGCAGATGCTCGATACCCACTCCGTGGCCGCGGGGTTGGATTATGTCGGTGTGTCGCCGATTTTGGCCCATTTGCATCAGACCGGTCGGGTTCGTTTCGAGGCGGCCACCGATCGCGAGGTGGTTGCCGCATTGCAGGCGTTGATGCGGGCCGAGGGGTTGATTCCGGCGCTCGAATCGAGTCATGCCGTGTCCCAGGCCTTGAAGGAGCTGCCCAACCTCCCCGAGGATGCGATCGTGATCATCAATCTCTCCGGGCGGGGTGACAAGGATATCTTCACCATTGCCGATGCCTTGGATGATCCGGGTTGGCGGCGATTCATCCGCCAGAAGGCGGCGCAATACGCGGCCAGCGAGGGGTGAGGG
>JADGAY010000256.1 GCA_015231775.1 Magnetococcales bacterium
ATAATCACCTTGTCAAGGCTTGGCACCAGCGTTTCTGATCTGAACGGTTACCTCAATCCAGACAGATAAGCACAGATCAGATCATTCGGATTATATTGGACATTGAGATAATTGATTCCAGTCAACAAACGAAGGATATCGTATACAGGCAACCCGCGGGTACCGTCATCCGCATCGTTGGCGGTAAATACGAGTTTCGGATCTCCACTGGTTGGATAGAGCGGCAGTACGCCAAAATTACCCGGATGCGCATCGCCAACGCACCAGCCTTCGAATTGCCGGATTTTGCGGAATGCCGGGCTGTTCCATGTTATGTCTTGATCGAGCACACAATAGAAACACGGCACGAAAGAACGGAAGAACATGAATGGATCGGTGGTGGATGCGAGTTTGTTGGCAACGTAATTCGGATAATCCTGAACGGCTGCTGGATCCTTCCGGATGATTTGATTAATGTCACAGTTGCTCATATCGAATTCTCCTTGATCGTATACCATGAATTGAGAAAAGCGTCGCATGTTTTAAATATTTATCATGAAATTTCAAAACAGTCAATGATTCATGGCTGACGTGATGGTTATAAAGATTTAAAGAATGATTTCAAGGTGATCCGGACAGATAACAGTTTACATTATAAATTTTTCGCGCTTTGATCGCATGCCTCGTCAACGGTCATGGGTTTCGGATTGGCGTCAGTCAATACGCCAAATCTTGCCACCGTGCCAAAGTTGGTCTAAATTTGGATGATGCGTTAATCTTGGACGCGTGCGCGAACGCTCCAGAACTTCACAACAAGGAGAACGATTTCATGCTCGAAGCCTATCGTCAACATGTCGAGGAACGTGCCAGCCAAGGCGTTCCGCCCCTGCCACTCAATGCGCGGCAGACCGGCGAGGTCGCTGCCCTGTTGCTCAATCCCCCGGCGGGAGAAGCGGAATTCTTGAAAGATCTCTTGGCCAACCAAGTCCCGCCGGGTGTGGATGACGCGGCGCAGGTCAAGGCGGAGTTCCTGGACAACGTGGCTCAGGGAAAGGCCGCTTGTTCGGTCATCTCCCGCCAGGAGGCGACCCGTCTGCTGGGTACCATGATCGGTGGCTTCAACGTCATGCCTCTGATCCGCTTGCTGGATGACGCCGAACTGGCTGGGGAGGCCGTGGCCGCGCTGTCCAACACCCTGATGATTTACGATGCCTTCGACACCCTGGCGGAAAAGTCGAAATCCAATGCCAACGCCAAACAGGTGCTCCAGAACTGGGCCGATGCCACCTGGTTCACCTCCCGCGCGCCGATGCCGGAGGAGGTGACCGTCACCCTGTTCCAGGTCGCCGGCGAAACCAATACCGATGACCTCTCCCCCGCCTCCGAGGCGTGGAGTCGTCCCGATGTGCCGGTGCATGCCCTCTCCATGCTGGTCACCCGTCAGCCCGGCTCCCTGGAGGAGATCAACCGCCTGAAAACCAAGGGACATCCCCTGGCCTATCTCGGCGACGTGGTGGGAACCGGTTCGTCGCGCAAGTCGGCGGCCAACTCCCTCATCTGGCATATCGGCGAGGATATCCCCCATGTGCCGGCCAAGCGCACCGGTGGCGTGGTGATCGGTGCCACGATCGCGCCGATCTTCTTCAACACCGCCGAGGACTCCGGCATGCTGCCGATCCAGTGCGACGTGAGCGCCTTGAAGAACGGTGATGTCGTCACCATCAACACCCGCGCGGGGACCATCAGCCGTGACGGCGCGGTGGTCGCCCGCTTCCAGATCAGCCCCAACACCCTGGCCGACGAAGTGCGCGCCGGTGGCCGGGTGAATCTGATCGTCGGTCGCAAACTCACCGCCAAGGCCCGGGACGTGCTGGGCATGGCCCCGACCGAGCTGTTCGTTGCCCCGGAAAATCCGGTCGATACCGGCAAGGGCTACACCCTGGCCCAGAAGATGGTCGGCAAGGCGGTCGGCAAGGCCGGCGTGCGTACCGGCGAGTACTGCGAACCCACCATGACTACGGTGGGCTCCCAGGACACCACCGGTCCGATGACCCGCGACGAGATCAAGGAGTTGGCCTGCCTGGGCTTCTCCGCGGATTTCGTGATCCAATCCTTCTGTCACACCGCCGCCTATCCGAAGGCGGTGGATGTCCAGACCCACAAGACCCTGCCCGCCTTCTTCGAGGAGCGTGGCGGCGTGGCCCTGCGTCCCGGCGATGGCATCATCCACTCCTGGCTCAACCGCATGTGTCTGCCGGATACCGTCGGCACCGGCGGCGACTCCCACACCCGGTTCCCGATCGGCATCTCCTTCCCGGCGGGTTCGGGTCTGGTCGCCTTTGCCGCGGCCACCGCCGCCATGCCGCTGGTCATGCCCGAGTCGGTGCTGGTGCGCTTCACCGGTGCACTGCAACCGGGCGTCACCCTGCGGGATCTGGTCAACGCCATCCCCTATGTCGCCATCCAGAAAGGACTTCTCACCGTCGAGAAGGCCGGCAAGAAGAACATCTTCTCCGGTCGCATCCTGGAGATCGAGGGTCTGCCGGATCTCAAGGTCGAACAGGCCTTCGAGCTTTCCGATGCCTCGGCGGAACGTTCCGCGGCGGCCTGCACCGTGCTGTTGAACAAGGAACCGGTCATCGAGTACATCAGCTCGAACGTCACCCTGCTCAAGAACATGCTCAATCAGGGCTACAAGGCCGAAAAAGCCATCCAGAAGCGCATCGCCGCCATGGAGGCGTGGCTGGCCAATCCGGTTCTGCTGCAACCCGACCGGGATGCCGAGTATGCCGCGGTGATCGAGATCGATCTCAACGAGATCAAAGAGCCGATCCTGGCCTGCCCGAATGATCCGGACGATGTGAAGCTGCTCTCCAGCGTGGCCAATACCCCGGTGGACGAGGTGTTCATCGGCTCGTGCATGACCAACATCGGTCACTTCCGCGCCACGGCCAAGATTCTCGACGGTCAACCGCAGATTCCGGGTCGTCTCTGGATCTCCCCGCCCACCCGCATGGACGAGCGGCAACTGATCGCCGAGGGGGTCTACAGCACCTTCGGCAAATCCGGCGCCCGCATGGAGATTCCCGGCTGTTCGCTCTGCATGGGCAATCAGGCGCGGGTACGTGACAACACCACCGTGGTCTCCACCTCGACCCGCAACTTCAACAACCGCATGGGCAATGGCTCGAAGGTGTTCCTCTCCTCAGCCGAGGTGGCGGCCATCGCCTCGCAACTCGGACGCCTGCCCACGGTGGAAGAGTACATGAAGACCATGGAGGAGCGGGTCACCCCGAAAGCGGCCAATGTGTACAAGTATCTGAACTTCCATCAGATCCCCAACTACGAGCAGACCGGCGGGGCGTAAGTTTCGGTCTGGTCGGCGATGGTGTCATGAAGCCGGAGGAGTCATCCTCCGGCTTTTTTTCGGTGTTTCGATCCTCCCCCCGAGTCGAAACCGTTGAGCCGATCGACCTTGAAAGATCCTTGGTGGCGGGCCATCCTCCACAACTAAACCGCACCCAGTTTGGAATATGTAGTTTTTACCGTTGAAAAAAAAGAGAGC
>JADGAY010000257.1 GCA_015231775.1 Magnetococcales bacterium
CTTCAATCGGGTCAGCAGGCTTGCAAGAGGATCGGTCATCACCATGCGCCCCCCTCAACCTGCCTCCCCGTCCAGATCACACGCTACGCCCCAATGCAGGTCAACCCGGAACGGTTCGGTATCGACGCCAGCAGTCATGACCCATCTTACAATCTGATCTTTTCTGAAACGTTTCTCGAGACAACCGGATTTGATCTTAATGATTTTTGTTATTATTTTGAGCGACCATTCGAAAATTCCCCGCAATTGCATCGGCGCTACATCCAACTCGAAGGTCTCGTTCGTGCATGGAAAACAGCCTTGAAAGAACGGGCTGTACACCTTGTCTACCACGAACATGATGCTGGCATGACGATCCTCGACACACGCGAATCCGAGGAGCGCTCCCATACGCTCGATCCGATCGAGTCCCTCATCTATAAAGAGCTTGCGGAACCGATCCGCATCGACCGGTTGCAGGCACGCTTCGCCGACCGCATCACGGGTGAACGCTTCGAGGGGATCATGACCACCCTCAACGACAAGGGGCTGGTTTTCATTGAAGCGGAAAAGATCCTGGCCTTGGCCATACCGAACGGCAGCCTAACGCCACCTTGAGCTGAAATCCGGGAAAATCAGAGGAGCGTTCATCCCAGTTCCGGCAGGAGCGGAAAATCGACTCCCCCGAATGGGTGCCAAGACGCGGTTTATAAAGAGCGCCGGGAGCGCTGGGCGCTCCCGGCGTCCGAGACAACTCACCCCAACAACAACCCGTTCAAACGGCGCACGAATGCCGCCGGATCCTCCAACTGTCCACCCTCGCTCAACAACGCCTGGGCGAACAACACATGGGAGAGATCGTCGAAACGCTGATCGTTGGTCTCCCCTTTCAAACGCACCACCAGCGGATGGACGGGATTGATCTCCAGGGTGCGCTTGGTCACCGGGGTCTTTTGACCCGCCTCGTGCAGGATGCGCTCCATCGAAGCGCTCAGATCATGCTCGCCGCTCACCAGACACGACGGTGAGTCGGTCAAGCGATTGGTGACGCGCACCTCCTTGACCTGCTCGCCCAAACCTTTCTGGACCCGTTCCAGCAGATCCTTGAACGCCTCTTGCTGTTTCTCCAGCTCCTGCTTGTCGGCCTCGTCCTCAAGCTCGCCGAGATCCAACCCGCCCTTGGCCACGGACTGCAACGGCTTGCCGTCGAACTCGTGCAGATGGGTCACCAGCCACTCGTCCACCCGATCGGAGAGCAGCAGCACTTCGATCCCCTTCTTGCGGAACACCTCCAGATGCGGATGATGCCGGGCCGCCTCGAAGGATTCGCCGTTGACGAAGTAGATCGCCTTCTGTTTCTCGCGCATGCGGGAGACGTAGGCCTCCAGCGACACATCCTGAACCTTGGAATCGGCATGGGTGCTGGAGAAGCGCAGCAGCTTGGCCACCCGCTCGCGATGGGCGAAATCCTCGATCACCCCCTCTTTCAACACCACGCCGAAGGTATCCCAGAAGGTCTGGTACTTCTCGGCATTGTTCTTGGCCAGATCCTCCAACAGCGAAAAGATCTTGCCGGTCATCCCCTTCTTGATGGCATCGACCGCCGGATTCTTCTGGAGAATCTCCCGGGAGACGTTGAGGGGCAGGTCCGTGGAGTCCACCACGCCGCGCACGAAGCGCAGATAGCGCGGCATCAGATCCTCGGCCCCCTCCATGATGAAGACGCGGCGCACGTAGAGCTTCACCCCGTGTTTGCGATCCCGGTCCCACAGATCGAACGGCGCGCGCTTGGGAACATAGAGCAGCACGGTGTATTCGTACTTGCCCTCGAGCCGGGCATGGATATGGGCCAACGGCTCCTCGAAGTCGTGCCCGACGTGCTGGTAAAACGCGTTGTACTCCTCCTCGGTGATCTCCGACTTGGGACGGGCCCAGAGCGCGGAGGCCTTGTTGACCGTCTCCCACTTCGGGGTGTCGTCGCGCTCTTCTTTCGGCTCCTCTCCGGACTCCTCATCCTCTTCCGGCTCAAATCCCTTGGATTGGATCATCAGGATCGGCCAGGGCACATGGTCCGAGAACTTGCGCACCGTGGAACGCAGACGCCAGTCATCGAGAAAATCCTTCTCATCATCCTTCAAATGCAAAATCACATCCGTGCCGCGCCCAGGCTTGTCGGTGTTCTCCAGGGTGTAGACCCCATCCCCCGCCGACTCCCACCGCACCGCCTCGCCAGCCGGCAGACCGGCCCGCCGGGTCACCAGGGTCACCCGATCGGCGACGATGAAGGCCGAGTAGAACCCCACCCCGAACTGACCGATCAGATTGGCATCCTTGGCCTGGTCGGCCTGCAACGACTGAAGGAACTCCTTGGTGCCCGACTTGGCGATGGTGCCGATGTTGGCCTCGACCTCCTCGGCGCTCATGCCGATGCCGTTGTCGGAGATGGTCAAGGTTTTGGCATCCTTGTCGAAGGTGATGCGAATGGCAAGCTCGGCATCCCCCTCGTACATGCCATCGTTGGCGATGGCCTCGAACCGCAACTTGTCCGCCGCGTCCGAGGCGTTGGAGATCAGTTCACGCAGAAAAATCTCCTTGTTGCTGTACAGCGAATGGATCATCAGATCCAACAACTGCCGCACCTCGGTCTGAAACGCACGGGTCTGTTTACCTTCCAACGTGCTCATGGGCTTGCCTTGCTCCTCATCCTGGGTTCACGAAACATCCCACCGCCACCGATCGTCAGACTGGCGATCCAAGGGAAAAATATCTTAGCTTGATATGGGAACAATCGTTGCAGGTTGCAAGAGGGGGAACGATTTTTTCCCACGCGCGCCACGCAATCGGTTTTGTTTTGACGTGAAATAGCTTATCAATAGTCAGCTTCGCTCTGATTTCGCCCCATGAGGTTCTGCCATGCTGCTCGCCAAATCGATCCCGTTGTTCGCCGTGATGCTCGCCCTGCTCAACGGCATCATCTTCGGTCAAAAAACCTATCCGGAACTCAATCCCCTCGCACCGTTGATCAGTGTTGTGCTCTCAGCGGGGGCGCAACTGACCTTCACGGTGGCCGATATCCTCATCATGCTCGGCGTGGTGTCGCTCTACGTCGAGATCTTCAAGGCCACCCGCTCCGGCACCGAATCCATCGTCGATCATCTGCTCTCCATGATCGTCTTCGTCTGTTTTCTCATCGAGTTCCTGATCTACAAACCGGCGGGCACCATCCTGTTTCTGACCATCACCCTGATGTCGCTGCTCGATGTGGTGGCCGGCTTCACCGTCACCATCTCCACCGCCAGGCGGGATGTCGGTAAGTCGTAAAAGCAGGACACTGGAGGGCGGCGTGAAGGTGACATACGACCCGGAAGTGGATGTTCTGCGCATCCTCTTCTCCGACGCTCCCGTCGAAGAGAGCGACGAAGAGAAGACGGGAGTCATTCTCGATTATGATCAAAGCGGAAATCTTGTCGGCATGGAAATTCTTCAGGCCACTCAGAGTCCCCCTCACGACTGCTGATTGAGCAGCATGCGATTCTCCCTGGAGCGGCTCTCCCCCAC
>JADGAY010000258.1 GCA_015231775.1 Magnetococcales bacterium
CAAAATCAAAACCCTGGGAGAGGAATCTCCCAGACGCTCTCTTTTTTTTTAATAGTAAAAACAACCCATTCCAAGCTCGGCGCAGGTTAAATCCCTTTTTTACGCGCTTTATTCACCCCCCCCGACACGCCAGCTTCGACAAAGGTCGCCATCTCCCGGTGCAGGGCACAGGCACAACGCAACAACGGCACGGCCAACGCGGCCCCGCTCGCCTCGCCCAGACGCATCCCCAACCGCAGGAGCGGCTCGGCCTGCAGGGCCGCCAACACAGCCCGATGACCCGGTTCGGCGGACTCGTGGGCAAACAGGAGCCAGGAGCCCGTTTCGGGTCGCAGACGCACCGCCGTCAGGGCGGCCACGGATACGATGAAGCCATCCACCAGGAGCGGCATGCCCTGTTGGGCTGCCGCGAGCATGGATCCGGTCAGGGCGGCGATCTCGAATCCGCCCAGATGACGCAGCATCTCCCAGGGATCGGTCAGGGCTGACGCATGGCGGGTGAGAGCCTCCTCGAGTGCCGCCACCTTGCGTGCCACGCCGGCGGGATCGAGCCCCGTGCCGGGACCGGCCAGCCGTTGCGGGGGCTCGTCGAGCAGGGCGCAGGCCAGGGCGGTGGCGGCGGTGGTGTTGCCGATGCCCATCTCCCCACCGATGAAAAGTTCGCAGCCGCTCTCCCGTGCCCGTCGCACCGCCTCGGCTCCTGCCGCGCAGGCGACTGCCAGGGCGGCTTCGGACATGGCCGGGGCCGCGCGGAAATCCGCCGTGCCAAAGCCGGCGCGCCGGGAGATCACACCGGGAAGCGGTCCGGGATCAGCGGCGACCCCCACATCCACCACCTCGAGATGGGCCCCGAGCTGACGAGCCAGCACGTTGATCGCCGCTCCTCCTCGGGAGAAGTTGCGCACCATCTCCAGGGTCACCGCCTGGGGATAGGCGGAGACGCCGGCCCTCGCCACGCCGTGATCCCCGGCGAACACCACGATGCGCACCTGGTCGAGGCTGGGAGCGTCCCGGCCTTGCAGGGCACAGATCCGAATGGCCATCTCCTCCAGCCGTCCCAGGGAGCCGGGGGGCTTGGTCAACTGGTTCTGTCGGTCCATGGCCCGTGTTTGGTGGGTCAGGGAGGGGCAGGGGATGGGGTCGTTGATCCAGTCGGGTCTCATGAGGGGCTTCCTTTCAAAGGCATCGGCAGACCGGCGACCATCAGGGTAACCCGATCGGCCATGCGGGCCAGATCCTGATGCAGCCAGCCGCTCTCATCGACGAATTGACGGCTGAGGGGGCCCATCGGCACCACGCCGAGTCCGGTTTCGTTGCTCACCAGCACCAACGCACCGGATACCTGGGACAACGCCTCCAACAACGCCTGTCGCTCCCGCTGAAAGCGGGTGGGGTCCGCATCCAGCAACAGATTGGTCAACCAGAGGGTCAGACAATCCACCACCACGAACCGATCCGGTCCGACCCATCGCCGCAGCGACTCCCCAAGGGCCAACGGCTCCTCGATCACCGTCCAGGTCGTCGGACGGCTCGTCCGATGCCGTTGGATGCGGGCGACCATTTCCGCATCGTCCGCCCGCGCGGTGACGATCAGCGCGACGGGTCGTCCGCTCGCCTCGGCCAATCGGGTGGCAAGCGTGCTCTTGCCCGATCGCGCCCCGCCCAGAATCAGATGCATGCTCATTTCATTCCGCCCCAACACGACTGCGCCCTCACCTTCAACAGGCGTGGTCCAATGGGCATTTTTACTTTAAATTGGCACGCTTGTCCAAGTGTTGACAGAGCGGGAACGCGGGAACTATTATGCAATTTTGGCAAATCGCCATTTCTGGATACAAGTCGCCAAGCATGTTTCATCCTGTCCCATTCGTCGTGTCATGGATTCTGATCCTGGCCTTGGCCGTCTGGCTCTGTATCCCCATGTCGGTCGGCGCCCACGACCCGGAGGGGCGTCCTGGGAATCCCGCCATCGAGCATGACCACGATCAGCTCGACCCGGAGGCGTTGGCCACGCTGCATGGCAAGAGCTTGCGGTTGGGCATCGATCCGGCCTGGCCGCCGATCGAGTATCTCGATCCCCAGGGACAATACGCCGGCATTGCCTCGGGATTCATCGGTTTTCTGGCCCAGCGACTCGGATTCACGGCGCAACCCGTCCAGGGGTTGGCCTGGCCTCAGGTGTTGGCACAAATCCGTACCGGGGCGATCGATCTGATCCCGGCCATCACCCCCACCGAACAGCGCGCCCGTTACATCCGCTTCACCAAGCCCTACATCCATTTCCCGGCGGTGATCATCTCCCGCAAGGATGAGGGACGTTTCATCGGTGGCCTCGGGGATCTGGTCGGCCTGAAATTTGGCGTGGTCCAGGGCTATGTGGTCCACGAACATCTGCAACAGGACCATCCGGAACTCAATCCGATTCCCTACCAGACCTTGGAGACGGGCCTGAAGGATCTCTCCTCCGGGAACCTGGACGCCTTCATCGACAATCTGGGCTCGATCACCTACACCATCGATCAATTGGGGCTGGCGAATTTGAAGATCGCTGCCCCGACCCCTTATTCCTTTACCCTGGCCATCGGTGTTGGCAAGCATCTGCCGCCCGAGGTGGTCACCTTGCTCGACGAGTCGCTCGACGCCATGACCCACGCGGACAAGGCGGCCATCAAAAACCGTTGGCTGGCGATCCGCTACGAGTTCGGCATCGACTGGAGCGAGGTGTGGCGTTGGGTTTTGATCGGGCTTCTCCTGATCGCCGGACTCCTTGGGGCGATTCTGTATTGGAACCGACGTTTGCGACAGGCCAGGGAGTTGGCCGAGGCGGCCAATCAAGCCAAAAGCGAATTCCTCTCCAACATGAGCCACGAGATTCGCACCCCGTTGAACGCCATCCTCGGCATGGCGGATATCCTCTGGGAGAGCGAGTTGAACGACGTGCAACGCGGTTATGTTCGGATCTTCCGTTCCGCGGGGGAGAATCTGCTCGGCGTGATCAACGACATCCTGGACATCTCCAAGATCGAATCCGGGCGCTTCACCCTCGAGCACGCCCCATTCCTGCTTGCGGAACTGCTCGAGGTGTGTCGCGAGATCCTCTCTCCCCGTGCCCGGGAAAAGGGGCTGACGCTCCATCTGGAGATCGATCCCATCGTTCCGGAGGTCATGCGGGGGGATCCCATGCGCCTGCGGCAGATCTTGTTCAATCTGCTCGGCAACGCGATCAAGTTCACCGAGACGGGTTCCGTCCATTTGACGGTCCGGCCCGTCGATCCGCCGGAGGGGACTCACCATGAAGCCGGGCGGGTCTGGATGAGCTTTGCGGTGCGGGATACCGGCATCGGCATTCCCCTGGATCGGCTCGAGGGGATTTTCAACAGTTTTGCCCAGGCCGATACCTCGATTACCCGTCGCTTTGGCGGCACGGGTCTGGGATTGGCCATCGTCAAGCAATTGGTCATCAAAATGGGGGGCACGATCGAGGTCCAAAGTCAACCCCATGCGGGTTCGACCTTTCGTGTCGCGCTGCCCC
>JADGAY010000259.1 GCA_015231775.1 Magnetococcales bacterium
TCAATAATTACTATGTCAAGGCTTGGCGCGATCCGTTACTCGGCTGAACGGTTACCAAAAAAATTTGATACATCGCTTCCGGATCGCCTTGCCTGGAAGCTTCTCGATACCATCTTTCTGATTCCTTTTGGTCGGGTTTTATAAAATCACCTTCACTATACCATTCAGCCAATTTGATTTGAGAAGAAACATTCCCATTCTTTGCTGTATAATGAAGATATGCAAAATGCATGAATGCGTATGATGTAACCGTAATACTTATAAATATTCTAAATGTTATAATATATTTTATTATTCTTCTGAAATTTGCACGCATTTCCGTTTACCTCCTACACGGTGTGACCGATTTTTATCGATACACCTCGCGTCGGTTGCCAATCCGGACAACAAGAACTTGCAAAACATCGTCTTCGATTGCGCAAATGATGCGGTAATCGCCTACACGGTACTTCCAGAAACCACCCAAACGGGAACCTTTGAGGGCTTCCCCGATGCTGCGCGGGTTGTCCAGAACGGCCACGCGGTCATGCAGGAATGACAGAATCCTTTTCGCAACCCCTGGATCAAGCCTACCCAATTCCCGATCCGCAGACGGATCAAGATAGACTTTCCAGGCCATGGCGTTTCATCACCTCTTCAAGAGGAATGGGCTTGACACGGCCCGCGTGGATTTCCTCCAGACGGTGCTCGGCGAGATGCCGATCCTCAAGATCATCCAGGTAGTCCTGGATGGCCTCCAGAATGTAAAAATCCGCACTGTGGCCGGCGATTTGTACCAGGTTGTGCAGGCGCGTGGACAGGTCATCCGGGAGGTGAACGGAAACGGTTTGCATGGGGCTTGCTCCCGAGGGTGATTTATGAGGCAAGTATCCAACAGGTGATGCAACGTTTCAATAGAAAAATGAGATCGCGTCTCATTATGCCAGACATTACCTCAACAACAGATCATACCGTCAGGCTCACGCGCTGGCAGCCTTCAAGAAGTCCGTATACTCCCGCAGGTGGATGACGTTCTCCTCCGCGCTGCTCGCCTTCCCGCGCTCGCGATCCCGCTTTTGCGGGCGGTTCGGATGCCACCGGGATGTGATCCGTCGAATCTTGAGAAAACACCGGATCCCCATACGGGGTTCAGCGGTCGCGTTCAAACCGGATCATACCGTTGAACCGTTTGATGAACAACAGATCGTGCGGCGGTATGTCGAGGATTTCGTCTCCGTCGAGAGCCTTGCCGAGATGTACGGATGCACGGTCTACAGGATTGACCAGATCATACTGGAGGTGGCCACCACCCTGCAAGTCAAGCGGAACGTGGAGTTCCAATCCTCCACCCGGCTCTCGGATGGGCAGGTGCAGTTCTCCTATCAGGAGACCCAGAAGGGTTCCACCAACAAGGGGATGGTGGAGATGCCCCCCGCCCTCCGCTCGTACTCCAGAGTGGACAGCGGAGCGGGTCGCGGAGCGTCTGGCACAGGCCGCCGAGGTGGAACGCCGCCGTCCCGCCGTTGTTGCTGCGACCGGACGGGTTGCGCTCCTCCTGGCCATCGCGTGTGATGCGGCTCGGCCTGGACTACGTGGAGCTTCGACCGGAGTTGCCCACCGCTTTGGAGATCACCTTGGCCGAGGAGGCCATGGGGTGGCTGGGGTGGATCAAATCGCCCGAAGTGCGGCGCATGGTGTGGGACCGGGCGTGTGGCGTGTCAGGGAGGAAGATGGCCAAAGCGTACAAGCACGACCGCAAGACCCTGGAGCGGATCTGCCGGGATGGCCTGGAGCGGATCGCCGGCCACCTGAACGCCAGGGAGGCGTGATGGGACGTTTGTTGACCGTCGCGGAGGCCGCCGCGCTGCTGCGTTTCAAACCGCGCACCCTGGACAACTGGCGTACACGGGGGTTCGGTCCGAAATACGTGCCGGTTGGAGGCGGAATCAGGTACGATGAGGACGATCTGACAAAGTGGATCACGCAGCGCAAAGTGGATCCGACAGACCGAGATGGCGCCCGCAAAAGCAAATCCCGGCGTGGCAAGACGGATGTCACCGTGCAGGAGACACTGCATCTGCCCAAATTGAGACGGCATGGGAAAGAGAATTCCAGGATGGGAGATCTTGATTAACCCCCTGTTCCCATGAGCGTCATGACATCGAAGGACGTGAAAGCGCTCCATCCGTCTTGCCAGCCCCGACCCCCTCGGCCAACAAGGCGGTCACCAACGCATTGAGGCTGACCCCTTCACGCCGCGCCCTGGAGACGAGTCTGGCATGGAGGGTCTTTGGCACCCTGGCCACGAATTTTCCGGAATAGCCGCCTGACAGCGGGGCGGGAACCGGCATTCCCAGCTCATCAAGCGTTTCGATCATCCCTTTGAGAGCATCCATGCCGTTAGCGATGGCTTCCTCCACACTCTCGCCATCGGAGATGCATTCATTGAAATCGGTGAACGAGATCAAATAGCCGCTCCCTTCATCAGGGGAGAGTGGGCGTATCTCAAAAGGGTAATCCTCAAGATTGCGCATGGCTCATCCCCCTTGCACGAATTGGACGAATTTCTTGATATAAATGGCCTTGATTGGTTTGTGCGCTGGCACGGAAAGCACGTTCCCATCCGCACGGATGAAATAGCAATGACTCGTCCCACGCTGTCTCCAGACAATGCCATACTGCTGCGCCACCGTTTGCAGTTGGTCGATGCGCCAGTCCAAAAGGTTGCGGCTCATCGCCTCAAGAAGTTTGGCGGAGGTGTTCATGAATAAATAGTACCGAATGCAGTATTAACAAACAAGCGCAAAAAAGGGGCTTTGAGCTTGTCAAGCATGTCCATTTCCAAACATGCGTTCCGCCCCCCGACACATCGACTCGCGTACCGGAGCCTCGTCCAGACGGGCGTAGATGCCGGTTGTGCGTTGTGACAGATGCCCCAGGGATCGTCCGATGATTGGCAACGAGGCGCCGGTCATGGCTTGATACGATCCGCAGATGCGGCGTAGATCATGGATGCGCACCCCCGCGACCTTGGCACGGGCGCGGATGCGGCACCATGCGCTTTCCAGATCTGACCTATGCCCCGATTGTGCCCGCGACGATGGAAATACCCACGCCTCGCCGCATTGCGTCTCTTGCAACTCACGCAGCAGCCGCACCGCTTGCGGCACCAGGGGGACCGTGAGCGGCTGGCCATTTTTGGTCACCTCGATGCGCCAGGTTTCGCGCGCAAAGTCGATCTCTTCCCAGCGCATGGCCATCAGATTCCGCTTGCGCGCGCCGGTGAGCAGGGCCAGCATGAACAAAATACGCATGCTTGGCGTTTCGGATTGCAAAGCGATGAGCAGGCGTTGAATCTCCTCCTCCGACAAAAAACGATCTCGGCTGATCTCCTTGAATCGGCGGATGCCGTGCGTGGGATTGCTCGTCTCCATCAGTCCGGTCTCTTGGGCGAAATTGAAAATTTTGGAGAGCAGCGACAACAGCCTGTTTGCCGCGATTGAGTCCGTAAACTGCTGTAAATTTTTGGGCGGGTAGCCGTCGCTTCGGTTC
>JADGAY010000040.1 GCA_015231775.1 Magnetococcales bacterium
CATCGGCCCGTTCGGCTTCGAGGCGGGCATTGCGGGCGGCTTCGGCGGCCTGCATGTCGGCGGCATCGGGTTGGGTGGCGCAGCCGGGCAGGGTGCTGCCCAGGACACCAGCGAGCAACAGAACGGGGATGATTTTGTAACCCTTCATGACAATGTCTCCTTTTGCTGACTGATTTAAAGCGAAAATAAGTGTTTGAACCACATTTTGCCCATCATACCGTAAAAAAGGGGAAAAGTCCCATAAAAAATTAGATTTCCCGAGGTTTTTTTTACTTTTACAATCGGCACACAACTTGCTATATAACAGATTATACTGTCAAATCAAATCGTTACCCGCGACCTACCGGGGCGGACAATTCGTTGACGATGTTCAGTGTTTCAGCAAATGTTATGCCAATTATCGAGATTCAACGACCCCAGAATTTCAATAATCCGCGCCGACTCACGGTCCGGTTCATCACCGCTGTCACCGATTGTGGCCCCATGCGTGCCTGGGTGCGTCCCAGGGCGGTATCCAACGCCGACTGGGCGGTGTCGAAACCTTGGGTGTGATGCAGCAGCGTCTCGACGAAGTAGTGGCCGGTCTCCGGCTCCCAGGCGATCACCACCGGCACCAGCCGATCCACCTCCACCTCCAGGAGCACCCCCTGTCCGGCGGCCACGCGACCCGACTCATCCGCGTCCAGGGACATGGCGTGCTTGACCGGCGGAGCGGTACCGAGGGTCGGGGAGTGCCAGAAGATCCGCTCCACGGCCCAGGGGGTCACCAGCAGGGCGCGAAACTCGCCGGTGAAATCGTCGTTAAGCTCCATCTCCACGGTGATGATCAGATTGTGGTTAAGCTCCGGGCTCTTCTCCGGCATCTGCCGCAGGATGCGGGTGGCGCTCACCTTGAGGGCCACCGGATCGGGCCAGCGACAATCCCAGACCGGATCCTCGGCCTGATGGTCTGGCTGCGCGTCGATCGCTTCGTCCATGCCCGCCTCGCGCGTCCGACCTAGAAAAACAGTCCATCGAGGGGACTGGAGGCCGACGCATAGAGTTTGCGTGGGATACGTCCCGCCAGATACGAGGCGCGACCGGCCTCGACTGCCTTCTTCATGGCCACGGCCATGCGGATCGGATCCTTGGCTCCGGCGATGGCGGTGTTCATCAGCACCCCGTCACAACCCAGCTCCATGGCGAAGGCCGCGTCCGAGGCGCACCCCACCCCCGCATCCACCAGGATCGGCACCTTGGCCTCCTCGATGATGATCCTGATCGTGTAGGGGTTGCGTACCCCCAGACCCGATCCGATCGGCGCCGCCAGCGGCATCACCGCCACGCATCCCATCTCCTCGAACCGCTTGCACAGATAGGGATCGTCCGTGGTGTAGACCATCACCTCGAACCCCTCGGCGATCAGCCGTTCGGCGGCGATCAAGGTCTCCGGATTGTTCGGCCACAGGTATTTGGGATCCGAGAGCACCTCCAGCTTCACCAGATTCCACCCGCCGGCCTCACGGGCCAGACGCAGGGTGCGCACCGCTTCGTCGGCGGTGTAGCAGCCGGCGGTGTTGGGCAGATAGAGATATCTCTTCGGGTCCAGATAATCGGTCAACATCGGCGCGTTGGGATCGCTGACATTCACCCGCCGCACCGCCACGGTGACGATCTCGGCCCCCGAGGCGGCCACGGCCTGGGCGGTCTCTTCGAAATCCTTGTATTTTCCGGTTCCCACCAATAAACGACTCGTGAAGGTGCGTCCGGCGATCACCCATGGGTCGGATTGTGTCAAAGGTTCCATGCCGCCTCCGATGAAATGGACGATCTCGATGCGATCTTCGGGCTCCAGGGTGGTATCCGTGAACCGATCCCTGGGCACCACGTTCAAATTGCGCTCCACCGCCACCCGCCGCGGATCGAATCCGAGTTGTTGCAACAATGCCGCGATGCTGATCGCCTCGGGCAGTTCGGTGGCATCTCCGTTGAGTTCTATCCGCATGCCCGTTGGCCTCTCTTTAGGTACGCTCCACCGAGCCGATTGCCGTTCGGTCTGGATCTCTTTATACTGATCACGATCCAAAAGGGGATCCCGCGCATGCAATGGGTTGCCCTTTGGTGTTGATTTTCGATAAACTCCCATCTGGGATGGCATCCGCTGTATTGTCCGCAACCTTCGCCCCGTGCGCAAGGACTCTTTTCCCTTCACCTCTAAGGAGCCTCGATGAGCGGGAGTCTGGAGACGTGGGATCGGACCTTGGCCCGAGTGCCGCGACTGCTGCGCGAGCGGCGTTTGGAGGAGGCCGAGGCGCTGTTGGAGGGTTGGATCGTCGCGGAACCCGAGATCGCGGCGCGGGAACTGCTGCTGGCCCGACTGGTCGCGCTGCAACCCGACCGTTGGGACCAGGTGCTCGCCACCGCGTTGCGTGCGTTCGGATCCGCGCCCCTGGCCGCCTACCAGCGGACCACCGGGGTGTTGGATGGGATTCGGGCCGAGCGGTTGGCGCAGGTGGCGCCACCGGTGAGCGAACCGGAAGCGCCGGCCAGCGAACCGGAACTTGTGTCGGTGCCGGTCGAGGCGGAAGCGCCGGCGCATCTACCGGATGACCGGTCGAAACCAATGCGGGCGGCGCTTCGTCTGGAGGGGTGGTTGGAGAAGGTGCGCGGCGGGTGTGCCACGGGGCGTTCGGATGCTCCCGAAGGGGAGGGGCTGGACCAGGGGTCACCTGACGTGGGAGCGGATGTCGCGGAGATGCGGGATCCGCGCGTGGAACGGATCGCCTCGTCTCTGGAGGCGTGGGTGGAGCGACTGGCGGCATGAATACCCTGGAAAAAAAACGCTTCCTGGTGCTTAACGGCCCCAATCTCAACATGCTGGGGTTGCGCGAGCCCGGAATCTACGGCGCCCTGACCCTGGCGGACATCGAACGGGCCTGTCGCGGAAAAGCGGCGAGTCTGGGAGTAGAAATCGAATTTTACCAGTCCAACCACGAGGGCGAACTGGTGACCCGCATTCAGGCCGCCCTCGGGGTCGTCGATTGGATCATCATCAATCCGGCAGCGTATACCCACACCTCGGTGGCGATTCGCGATGCCCTGCTCGCCGTGAACGTTCCGGTGATCGAGGTCCATTTGAGCAACATTCACCGCCGTGAACCCTTCCGCCATCACTCCTACGTGAGCGATATCGCCGAGGGGGTGATCGCGGGATTGGGGGCGGATGGTTATCTGTTTGCCCTGGAGGCCGGGGCTGGACGACTTGCCGCGCGCGCGGCGCATGGAAACCCTAGTTGAGGAAGGTCATATGGCTTTTGATCTGAGAGACATTCGACAATTCATCCGCTTTCTGTCCGACACGGACGTGGCCGAAGTGGAGATCAAGGAGGAGGGCCGTTCGCTGCGCATCACGCGCGCCACCGCCCAGACGGCGCCCGCCATGCCGCAACCTCACGCACCGGCCCCGAGTCGTCCGGCGCCGATGATGGTTCCGGCGGTCGCCCTGCCGCCACCGGCTTCCTTCATGCCCAGCTCTTCCCCGGACGATGGCAAGGAGAGCACCGTGGCCATCACCGCGCCGATGGTGGGCACCTTCTACAAATCCGCCTCCCCTGAATCCGCCCCCTTCGTGAAACTGGGCGACATGGTGAAAAAGGGGCAGGTGGTGTGCATCATCGAGGCGATGAAGCTCATGAACGAGATCGAATCCGAGGTGAATGGCCGGGTGGTGAGCATCATCAAGGAAAACGCCACCCCGGTCGAATACGGGGAAGAGATGTTTCTGGTCGAGCCGAGCTGACCATGCCCATGTTCAATAAAATCCTGATCGCCAATCGCGGCGAAATCGCCCTGCGGGTCCATCGTGCCTGCAAGGAGCTTGGCATTCAGACCGTGGCGGTCCACTCCTCCGCGGATGCCGAGGCCATGCATGTCAAGTTGGCCGACGAATCGGTCTGCATCGGTCCGCCTCCCTCGCAGGACTCCTACCTCAACATGGCGGCGATCATGGCCGCCGCCGAGATCACCGACACCCAGGCGATCCATCCGGGCTACGGTTTCCTCTCCGAGAACGCCGCCTTTGCCGAAATCATCCAGGCCTCGGGTCTCACCTTCATCGGCCCGGAACCGGAGGTGATCCGTCTGCTTGGGGACAAGGTGCGTGCCCGTCAGGCGATGATCGAGGCTGGCGTGCCGGTGGTGCAGGGCTCCTCCTCCGCGATTGCCAACGAGGAGACCGCGGTCAAGGTGGCCCGTGAGATCGGTTTTCCGGTGATCATCAAGGCCGCCGGCGGCGGGGGTGGTCGCGGCATGAAGGTGGTCCACACCGAGGCCGCCCTGATCAACAGTTACACCGTGGCCCGCACCGAGGCCCAGCAGTTCTTCAAGAACGACGAGGTTTACATCGAGAAGTTCTTGAAAAATCCCCGCCATGTCGAGATCCAGATCCTTGCCGACAAACATGGCCACGCGATCCATCTCGGCGAACGCGACTGCTCGTTGCAGCGGCGTCATCAGAAACTTCTCGAGGAGTCCCCCTCGCCGATGGTCACCCCGGAGGAGCGCGCGCATCTCGGGAGTCTGGCCACCAAGGCTGCCCTGGCGGTGGGCTACACCGGGGCCGGCACCTTCGAGTTTCTGCAATCCGAGGGAAAATTCTTCTTCATCGAGGTCAACACCCGCATCCAGGTCGAGCATCCGGTCACCGAGTTCGTCACCGGTCTGGATCTGGTGAAGGAGCAGATCCGTGTCGCCGCGGGGCTTCCCCTCGCCCTCACCCAGGAGCAGGTCCGTTTCACCGGCCATGCCATCGAGTGTCGCATCAATGCCGAGGATCCGGAGCGGTTCATCCCATCCCCCGGCCTGATCACCGAATACCACCCTCCAGGCGGTGGCGGGGTGCGGGTGGACTCGGCGGCCTATGCCGGTTATCGGATTCCACCCTACTACGACTCCTTGATCGCCAAGCTCGTGGTGCATGGCGCGGACCGCACCGAGGCGGTGGCGCGCATGCGTCGCGCCCTGGATGAGTATGTGATCGGCGGGGTCAAGACCACCTTGCCGTTGCATCAGCGCATTCTGCGCGACAGCGCCTTCGTGCGTGGTCGTTATGATCTGAATTTCTTGAGCCGCTTTCTCAAGCGGGATGGCTGATAGGCAGGGGAGGGGGCGCGCGATGAAGGCTTTGGATCACATGACCGTCATGCTGGATGCCGCACAGATCGGGCAGGCGGTCGCCGACATGGCCGAACGGATCAATCGCGAGGTGATCGCACCCGCGGCCATTGACCGGGATCCGGTGATGGTGGTGGTGCTCAAGGGGGCGTTCCTGTTTGCCAGTGATCTTTTGCGACAGCTCTCCAGGCCGATTCCCGTGGTCTTCGTCCACACCCGCTCCCAGGAGGAGCGCATCGTCATGACCGTCGAGGATCAGGCCTTTCTGCGCGGACGCGACCTGATCCTGGTGGATATTCTCCTGGACAGCGGCGACAGCCTGAAACGGCTCCACCGCTGGTTGTCCGACGCCTGTCAGCCCGCCTCGATCCGCATTGCCGTGTTGCTGCACAAGACCGTGCTCGATCCCGAACCCCTGCCGCTGGATTTTCTCGGTTACGAGGTGCCCGACCTGCGACTGGTCGGCTATGGCATGGATGAGGATCAACGGTTCCGAGGACTCCCGTGCGTCTACACCTGGTGGAAGCCGGGAGCCGATCTGACATGAGTGGGTTGATTCCGGATGGTTGTCACGTTCCGGATGGTTGTATTTCTTTGACTTTTTGAGGCAGCATGCGGAAAGAGATTTTTTTTTCTGTGGTGGTCATCTCCTTGATCCTGATCGCGCCGTATCCCGAGGCTTACGCCGAGACGAAGCTGGATTTCTGGATGGCCCGCTTTGGCGCCGAGATGGGGATCGCGGAGTCGCAGTTGGCCCTGGGCGAGATGTATCGCAAAGGGGAAGTGGTCCGTTTCAACCTCGAGTTGGCAACCTATTGGTTGCAGAAGGCCGCGGAACAGGGGATTCCGGAAGCGCAGAGCAGTCTGGCCCTGATGTATGAGAAAGGTGTTGGTGGTTGGCGTAACCTTGGCAAAAATCCGGTGCATGCCTATGCCTACTACAATTTGGGAGCCCTGAATGGGGATGGAACCGCGGCGGCCAAGCGCGATGAGATCGGGCGTAAAATGAAACCAGATCAGATCAAGGAGGCCCAGGAGTTGACCCGGCAGATGGTCAATCAGTTTCCCGGCATGCGCGAGGTCACGCCGGAGTGACCTGGAAGCGTTTGTCTTGAAGCGGCAATTGCCGCGTGACGGCGATTGCCTGCTCCTTGGGTCTGTTCGGGTCACTAAGCCGGCTTCTTCCTCCGGTGGTTGAAGACCAGATAGAGCAGCGGAATCAGAAACAGCGTCAACAGGGTCGAAAAACCCAATCCCCACACGATCGACGTGGCCACCGGTCCCCACAGCAGGGACTTCCCACCCAGTCCCATGGCCAGGGAGAGCAGTCCGACGATGGTGGTGATGGTGGTGATCAGGATCGGCACCACCCGGCGTCGGGCGGCATAGATCATGGCGTGCAGGGGCCCCATCCCCTCGCGGCGGCGGTCGTTGGCCGCGGCGATCAGCACGATGGCCGCGTTCACCGCGATTCCCGCGAGGGCTACCACCCCGTAGAGGGTGTAGAGACTCAGCGGATGGCCGGTGATCAGCAATCCGATCACCACCCCGACAAAGGCCAGGATCACGGTGGTCAGGATCAACAGTGGCTGGAAATAGCTGTTGAACTGGGTACCGAGGATCAGATACAGCAGGCCGAATCCCATCAGAAACAGCCACAGAATCGCATCCACCGACTCCTGGATGTCATCCAGGATGCCGGAAAAGTCCAGGTCCACCCCCGGATAGCGGGATTGGAGCTTAACCCACGCCTGTTTCAGATGGTTGTTGGCTGTAACCACGTCCATGCGGGCCCGATCGAGATCCGCCTCCACGGTGATGGCGCGGCGGAAGTTGTAGTGGTGGATGGTGTCCACCCCCTGGCGGGTTTCGTGGCGGGTGAGGGTGTCGAGGGTGGTCGAGGTGCCGTTGGGCAGAGCGACCGGCAGGTTGAGGATCTCCTCGACGCCGAGGGGCCGGGAGGGCTTGGCCATCACCCGCACCTTGACCTGTTCCCCCTGGTGCTGGAAGGCGGCGGCGATCTCGCCATCGGCCAACAGACGGGTCAGGCGGGCCACCAGCGAGGCATCCACCCCGGCGCGGCGCAGGGCGTCGGCATCTGGACGCAACACCAACTCGTGGCTGCCAAAGGCGAAATTGTCCGTGATGTCGCTCACCTCCGGCATGTCGGCCAGGATTTTTCGGATCGCGCCGCTCGCCTCGCGCAGTTGGGTGTAGTCATCGCCGCGCACCTTGACGCTGATCGGCTTGGTGACCGGCGGCCCGCCCGACATCGGCAGAAAGGTGATGTTGTCCGGACCCGGCGTGGCCAGGACCGAGGCGCGCATGCCGTCGATGATCTCGCGTACCGAGCGTCGCGTCTGGGCATCGGGTGTCAGGCTCACCAGGATCTGTCCGAAGCGGTCGCCGAAGAAGGGTTCGGTATCGGTCATCATCTGTCCGGCGTAGGGGACCACGGTGCGGGTCTCCTCGGGTTTGAGTCCGGCGCGCACCCGTCTTTCGGCTTCCAGGGTGGTGGCCATGGTCCGTTCCAGGGAGGAGCCGGCGGGCATCTTGAGGTTGACGTAGAAGAGCGGCATGGGATCCATGGCGAAGAAATCGACCCGGATCATGCCGGATGCCACCACGCCGATGGAGAGCCCCAGTCCCAGGAGGGCGGCGCCCATGGAGAGTTTGGGCCAGCGCAGCACGGAAACCAGCCGGCGCACGTAGAGGATGCGGATGCGGTGCATGAGGCGGGCGCGCCAGAGTTCCATGCGGGTGGGCGGACGGTCGTGTTTCCAGTTCATGGCCGCGACATGGGCGGGGAGCATCCAGAAGGCCTCGACCAGGCTGATGACCAGGGTCACGGAGACCACCATGGGGATGATTTTCATGAACTTGCCCAGGATGCCGGGCAGAAGCATCAAGGGCAGGAAAGCGGCCATGGTGGTGAGCGAGGAGGAGGCGACCGGGATCCATACCTCCCGGAGTCCCGCGATGGCGGCGTCCATGGCGCGGACCCCCTTGGTGAGGTGGAGGGCGATGGCCTCCACCACCACCACGGCGTCATCGACGAGCATGCCCAGGGCGATCACCACCCCCAGGAGCGCCATGACGTTCAAGGTTTGACCGAGGCCGTGCAGAATGATGAAGGTGCCGGCCAGGGCGAAGGGGATGCCCAGGCTCACCAGCAGCGAAACGCGCAGACCAAGGAAGAACCAGGTGGTGAAGAAGACCATGATCAGCCCCATGAGGGCGTTGCTCTCCATGATCGACAGCGCGTTCTTGACCATGGCGGTCTGATCATCGGCGAGCAGGGTCTGGACCCCGGTTTGATCTTTAAGGGTCTGGCGCTGTTCCAGGTAGGCCTTGATGCGGTTGGTCAACTCCAGGGAGTTGACCCCGGGCCGCTTGGTGACGGAGAGGAAGACCGCCGGTTTGCCTTGATAGCGCACCATGCGATCGGCTTTCTTGCGCTCCCGGACCACCTCGGCGAGGCGATTGAGCTGCAACTCCCCGTCACGCCCCATCACCGGCCAGGTGGACAGCTCCGCCGGATCCGGGGTGGTGCCCTGATAGCGCAGCATGCGATTCCCCTCGCCCATGGCCACGGCGCCGCCGGCCAGATCCCGGAAGCGGGTGGTGATCGTGCCGGCCAGTCGGGTCGGATCCACGCCGAGCAGGGCCAGGTGGAGGGGATCGAAGCGCACCTGGAGTTCCGGATCGCGCAGTCCCAGAGGTATCACCTGATCGACCCCCGGAATCCGTTCCAGATCCTTTTGGACCCGGCGCGCCTGCTGGCGCAGGGTTTCGTCATCCGCCTCGCCGGTGACCACGGCCATGACCGTGGGCCAGCCGTTGGCGCTGGTGATCTCCAGGATGACCGGATCTTCGGCCTCGGTGGGGATTTCCCGCTGTTTGTGGTTGATTTCGCGGCGCAGGTCGGTGACCCGTTTGTCGAAGGTGCGGTCATCCATCTCCTGGAAGCGGATCAGGATGCTGGAGGTGGCATCGCTGCTGCTCGACATGACGAAGCGGATGTCCGGGATCTTTTGCAGCGACTCCTCCAGAGGATCGGTGACCAGTTTTTCCACATCCTCGGCGGAAGCGCCAGGCAGGATGGTGACGATGCTGATCCAGTTGAAGTTCATGTCCGGATCCTGTTGCCGAGGCAACTGCCCGTAGGCGAGCAGGCCGAGCAGCAGCACCAGGACAAAGGCGACGTTGGCCAGGACGTGATTGCCGAGAAAGGTGCGGATCATGGGTTTTCGAAAGATCTCATGGTGGCGTGGCGTGGGTGCGGGGTCATGGAGGAGCCATCCGTGGGGCACGGGTCGGGTTCAGGGTGAGGCCGGAAGGGGCTGGATCGTCGCGCCGTGGGTGAGGGATTCGCGTCCCGAGATCACCACCGCCCCCTCCGGGAGCGGATCGAGCAGGGCCGGATGGCCCTCCAGAGCCTGGGCGAGGGGCTGGAACACCGCCTTGTCCCCCTGGGCGAGAAAGAATCCCAGGGTGGCGTCGCGGCGTACCAGCAGCCAGGGTGGGAGATGGGGGCGTGGGTCGGACCAGACCAGGCGACCGGCGGCGCCGGGAACCGGCCTCTCCCCGGTGAAGAGCAGACGGGCCTCCCTGGCGCGGGTGGCGGGATCGGCCACCGGTACCACCACCCGCAGCGTCACCGGAAAGTCGCGCCCCTCGTGGGAGAAGAGCAGGGATGGGGCGCGGGTCAGGCTGTCGATGCGTCCGGTGGCGAGGGTCGCGGAAAGCTCCACCTGGCGATGATCCACCAGTTGGGCCAACGGGATGCCGGGGGCGGCATCCATGCCCACCCTGGCCGGACGCTGGACGATCACCCCGTCGAAGGGGGCCTTGACCAGACACTTCTCGGCGCGGGTGCGCGCCTCCTCCATGGAGAGTTCGACGGCGCGCGCCTGGGCGGAGAGTTCCTTGACCTCGCTTTCACTCTGCTCCACCCGCTCTTCGGAGGCCTGTTTCTGGGCGTGCAACTGTCTGGCCCGTTCGGCCCGCTTGCGGGCGGTCTCCAGGCGGGCGCGCAGCCCATCCAATTCGGCGGCGGCGCGTCGTTCCGCCAGACGGTAGGCCCAGGGATCCAGGCGCACCACCAGATCGCCGCTCTTGACCGTATCCCCGACCTGCACCGGCAATTCGACCACGGTGGCTCCCACCTGGGCGGTGATCAACCCGTCCAGAATGGCGCGCGTTTCGGCGGGGGCCTCCTCGCGGGGGTGGATCAGCACCGCTTCCAGAGGTTTGGTGGTGACCTGGAGCGGTTCGTCGGCCTGACCCGAGCGCGGCAGGCAGAACAGGAGGAGCAGGCAACCCAACAGAGGGCGTATCATGACGCAAGCATCCTTTTTTGCAAAGCTGGCGGTTTCAAGCGTGGGCCCTGGCAGTTTAGGGGGTTGCGCGGGAAGGATCAATACTTGGTTTATTGATAATTGTTCACCATGGACTATTGCGTTTTTTTCGCGTTTGTGCAATAAAAAGTGGTGTTCGTTCGCATTCTCGCAAGCAATAGCTAGCATATCATTACTTTTAGGTCTGTCAGTGTCGGTTCACTGACAAAACCTAATGAATAGGTTCAAGGTGGGATTGCCAAGCGTGGGAGGGGGATTCTTCAGGCCTGGAGGTCGTCTGATGGGTGGCATGGTGCTCTGTGGCGTGCTGGCTGGTTGCGCCACCACCCCGCCCGCGCCGAGGCCGGTCAAAAAGGTCAACGACGCCTGCGCCATCTTCGAGGATCGGAGCGGGTGGTACGACGAAACCCGCAAAGTGGCCAAAAAGTGGGGCGTGCCCGTGCATGTGCAACTGGCGATCATCCATCAGGAGTCCGGATTCCGCCACGATGCCCGACCGCCACGCTTCAAACTCTTCTGGTTCGTTCCGGGCACCCACGCCTCCACGGCGTTCGGTTATGCCCAGGCTCTGGATTCGACCTGGGAGAACTACAAGAAAAATACCGGCGCCCGCGGCGCGAGTCGGGATAACTTCGCCGATGCCGTGGACTTCATCGGCTGGTATGTGGATTTGAGCCATCGCAAGTGCGGCATCGCCAAGGATGATGCCCATGCCCAGTATCTCGCCTACCATGAGGGGCAGCAGGGGTACAACCGGCGCACGTATGCGGGCAAGGGGTGGCTGCTGGATACCGCGCGACGCGTCGGGAAGAACGCCGAGAAGTATCGGCAGCAGTTGCAACGTTGCCGACCGGAAGGGGAGTCGCGGGAGAGGGGCGGGTGGTTCTTCTGACATCTATCGTTATCTTTCTGGAAAATAATTTCCGCTCGTAACCTGGGTCGGGCGTGACGGACAAAAACAGAACCCGTCGCGTGTGACGGATCCAGATGGAAGATGGGAAGGGGGCGGAACGTGAATCAGGATCGAGCCGGTGGGACAAAGCAAGAACGAACCGGCCAGGTTGAGGTCTCAGAGGGGGGAGACCCCTACCGGGCCGGTTCGCGACAACGCTGGGTGACAAAGTCGCCTGGCGCCATCAGACATGCCGTGATGAACGAAAGGTGAAGATTGGATGGTATTCGTTCATAGTATGAATTATCGTACAAACTGTATCCAGGGCAAATTTATTTTAGGAACCCGGCGTATTCACGACGGGCAGGAAGGGTAAACCCATGCATGATTTGGTTCGGTTCGATCTGAATCTTCTGGTGGCCTTCGATGTGCTGATGACCGAGCGGGGTGTGACGCGCGCGGGACGACGTTTGGGCATCACGCAGGCGGCCATGAGCAACACGTTGCGACGCTTGCGCGACATCTTCGACGATCCGTTGTTCGTCAAGATCGGTCTGCGCATGGAACCGACGGCCCGCGCCCTGGAGCTGGCCGGACCGGTGGAACGGGCGCTCAAGGAGGTGCGGCAGGCGTTGAATCAGGAGCGGTTCGATCCGATTCATGCGCAACACCTGTTCCGCATCGGCATGGTGGATTATGCCTCGGTATTGCTGCTGGCCCCGTTGGTGGAGCTGTTGCGCAAGAAGGCTCCGGGGGTGGCCCTGGAGTTGGTGGACATCGGTGGCGAGGATGAGCGCACGGTGTTGGAGAGCGGCGCGGCGGATCTGGTGTTCAGCCGGTTCCAGTGGGTTCCGCCGAATATCCTGTTGCATCGGGTGTTCCAGATGCAGTTCGTCTGCATCTTCCGTCAGGATCATCCGTTGGTGCCGGACGGCAAGTTGACCTTGGAGTCGTTCCTGGCCGCGGATCATATCCATTTCTATCCGCGCGGCATGACCAGCACCGTGGTGGACGAGGCCCTGGCCAACATGGGACGGTCGCGGAGCATCAAGGCGCGGCTCTACTCGCTGGGGAACATCCCCTTCATGGTGGCGCAGAGCGACCTGATCGCGGTGTTGCCGGACCGGGTGGCCAAGCGCGTCGCCAAACCCCTCAACTTGCGCATCGCGCCGGTGCCGGTGAACACCCCGGCATTGCGCATGGCCATCGCCTGGCATCCACGCACCGAGAAGAGCCCGCCCAACATCTGGTTGCGTGAGCAGGTCAAGTCGATTCTGGAGCAGCCCGAGGAGGCGTGAACCGCGCTTTCTGGGGATGAATCAAGGTCGGGGGAGGCGGGACAGGGTGCGTCCCGCTTCCCCGCCACGGCCTTCCCTTTCCGTGATTGATCCGATCCCTCACCCTCCATACGGCGCTTCGGTGCGCAGGCGGCTGTCCACGATGGGGCGTCCCAGGGTGAAGTGATACAGGCTCTGGAAGCGGTTCGAGCGCAGCCCGATCACCTGGTGAAAAAGATCGTCCAGGAAACAGCCGATGCCCGTGCCGCGCATGCCGGCGGCCTCGGCCTCCAGATAGAGGGTCTGTCCCACCATTCCGGCCTCCCAATAGAGCTGACGATAGAGCCAGGGTTCCGAGGTCAACCCCTCCGGAAACCCCCCGAGCATCCCCAACGTCAACACCCCGTCCGAGGCGATCTCCTGTTGACAGGAGATCCAATAGGCCGTTTCTTCGAGAGATGCACATCTCAACCGGTAAAAGGGCAGATGTTCCGGCGCCCCCGTCACCGGTGACCATTCCAGCGCTTCACCCAGCGCGGCCTTGAGTTCATCCATCCGTCGCGGATCCCGTAGCAGAATATATAGCCCGGCCTCGACCCCGGTGACCCGGTGGAGCATGAAGACCGGAAAGAGCCGGGGCGCCCAGGGCAGGGCATCCCAGGGGGCCGCCCCGGCGCGGGGCAGGGTGGCATCGAGGAGGCGCCACAAGGCCGATGCGGCAAGGGTGGCGGCGGGATCGAACCGTTGCGCGCTGCGCCGTTGGCGGATCAGGGCTGCCGCCGGGCTGGGGTTTGCGCTTGCCGGCAAGGGGGTGGCCAGATTGGGCGACCAGGGCGGCATCTCCTCCAGGCGTGGTTGCACGGTGGCCTCGGTCATGGTTTCGATGTGCGGCCAGGCATGGCCATGGCGGCGGCTCAGACGATTGGGCACCCCGAGCCACGGTCCCCGCGCCGCCAGATCGGCCAGGGCCTCCACCGCCGCTCCCAACGGACGCCAGGGGGTGGTGGACGGCTCGACCAGGAGCAGCAGTTCCGCCTCCTCGGCCTCGGGGGTATTGCCATCGTCTCCGAAGCGCACCCCGGCGGTGAGCATGCCGAGCAGGCGCGCCACGTCGCGGGTGGCGGGGGCGGTCAGGAGCCGGGCCCGCCAGCCGAGGGTGGCCGCCGCATGACGGATGGCGGACGCCGCGTGGCCGGTGTCGAGTTGCACGTAGCGAAAGGCACGATCCCCGTATTTCCACGCCTCGCGCCACGGGATGGAGGTCAGGCCCATCAGCAGGGTTCCCGGCGGGAAAAGGGCGTTCCACGCCGCCCGGTCGGCACTGGCGATGGTGCGGCGCTGTTCGAGGCGATGGTCGCGGCTGAGGTAGTGATAGACCCCGGCCTCGAGGCGCGGGAGATCCCCTTCCGTGGGTAGATCGGGCAAGACCACATACCCCTCGGTGGGGTGGAGGTTGCCGCTGGAGGGGTTGCAGCGCAGCGCCCAGCGCGAATCGCCGTGGACCTTCCAGGCCGAGAGCCCCAGGGACAACTCCAGCAGGGCCGCGACGGAGGCCAGATGCGGGGAGGCCACCGGCACCTCTCCCGGTGGGGTGTAGAGCCCATCGAAGGCGGTGGTGAGTCGGTCGGCCACGAGGGGCAGTTGGATAAGCGGCGCGCCGGCGTGGGTACGGAATGGATCGGGTTGGTTGGCCCAATCCAGGTGGCCCGGACCAGGGGCATGGCGGTCGGGTTGGTGCTTGGAGTGGCGGTGATAGGCTTCAACCGTCGCGCCTGGGGTGGTGGAATCGGTATTCATGGTGAGAATCTCACTCCGGTGCCACCCAGTCCACAGTAGCCGCGCGGGTTTTTGGCCAGATACTGCTGATGATACGCTTCGGCGAAATAGAAGGGTGGCGCGGGGAGGATCTCCGTGGTGATCGGACCGTATCCGGCCTGGGCGAGCCGGGTTTGAAAGCGATCGCGGGAGGCGAGGGCCTGTTGGTGTTGCGCGTCGGAGTGGGTATGGATCACGGAACGGTACTGGGTGCCGATGTCGTTGCCCTGGCGCATTCCCTGGGTCGGGTCGTGGCTCTCCCAGAAGAGGGCCAGGAGCGCCTCGTAGCCGATGCGGGTCGGATCAAAGAGCACCAAGACCACCTCGGCATGCCCGGTCATTCCGGTGCAGACCTGCTCATAGGTGGGATCGGGATTCCGACCTCCGGCATAGCCGACGGCGGTGGTGATGACCCCCGCTTGTTGCCAGAAGCGTCGTTCCGCCCCCCAGAAGCAGCCCAGGCCAAAGGTGGCCTGTTGCGATCCTTCCGGATAGGGGGGGTCGAGGGGGGTATTGAGGACGGCATGAAGGGCGGGTGCGGGCATGGTGACCTCGGACACGGGAAGGAGAGCGTCGATACAACGTTTGGACACGCCACGGCGTGGTTTGGTTCGATCCTCGGGAGTCTGCCCCCCGGATCACCCCGTCAGACAGGTGGCCAGACGATCGAGCGCCTCTGGATCCGCGAGGAGTTTTTTGCGCAGGGCGTGACTGGTCTCAATATGGACAAAGCCGGAAAAGCCCATGGCGCGCACCGCCCGACCCGTGACATTGGTCGTGCCGCCCAGATGATCCACCTCGGTGGGGTAGAGTCTGACCGTGCCGAGTTGGGCTTTTCTCAGACAGTTGGCCAGAATCCGGACCAGTGCCGAGGGCTGTTTGGTTCCGGAACTGATGATCAGATCCGCGGGTTCCTTGCCTTCCCGAGACCGTTTCAGTTCGTTAAAACCATGCAGTTGCACGATGCGCGCGTTGGGATCGGTCGCGGCGATGGCGCGTCCGAAGGCGGTGAAGGGGGATGGATCCACATGGGCCAGATCGCTGTTTTCGGTTTCGTGACGATGCCGGGTGTTCCAGCTTGCGCCCGTCACCCCGCCGCGTTCGAACAGACGCTGGGTGATCTCTCCGGTCAAATGGTCGAAAAAGCGGTGCGGCGCCTGGATGAACAGCCCTCCGGCCTGCCTGGGGCGCAGCAGATAGAGGCCGCGACCCTGGTTGTCGCGTTCGCGGATCAGCAGGGTTGCCGAATCGGGCCGTTCAAGCGCGAATCCGAGTCTCATCCACGCTTGCTGGTTGTCCGCGCCGTTCAGGGTGTCACGAAATGCCAGCTCCATCCGGTCGGAATCTGGTTGGGAGAGCGGCATGAATCCGCCGGGTCGCACCGTCTCCGGCAGCCATCGGGCCCACACCGCATCCAGTGGGGCACTCGCAGCCGCCGGCGTCACGGCGAGCCAGAAGGCGATGCCAAGCACCAGGCGCATCGTCGTGGGCAGGCTCCGGTCAACGCGCATCCCGATGCGCATCAGTCTGCCCACGATCCGTCACGCAGCGCCCAAAAGAGCTGATAAAGCGGCGCCAGGGTGGCAAAATCCTCCCGCAGGCGACTGGCGAAACCGGGACCGAAGTGATCGGCTCCCACCGGCTCGCGGCGCATGAAGTAGAGGGTCTTGCGTTGATACCAGTCGGCCAGCTCCGGGGTCAGGGTGGGGTTGAGGGATTTTTTGTACATCTCGCCCGCCAGGGTGAACCGGTTCTGGTTCCGGGCCGGCGCGGTCGCCTCCCAAAACGCCTCCGGGGTGTCGTCGATCCTGGCGCGCAGGTTGTCCATGGTGGCGCGGGAGGCGGCGTAGAACCCCATGCCGTAATGACACTGTTCGATGCCCAGATCAAAAAAGAAGGCCGGATTCTCCTGCCAGTTCTTGGAGAGCCGTTTGAAGGAGAACCACAGGTTGGTCCGATAGGGGGATTTGTCGCGGGAGAAACGGGTATCCCGATGGACACGGGCAATGGTCTTGCCCACCAGGGGACGGGTCTCGATATCCGGATCGATGTCGAGCATGGCCGGTCCCAGTTCGCCTACCAGTTCGGCCATGGGGTTCAACACATGCCGGTCAAAGGCCTCCCGATGGTCGGTGAACCAGGTTTTGTTGTTGTTCTCGCGCAGGTCGAGGAGAAAACGGATCGTGTCGGGGGTGAAACCGGTGGTCATCGTCTGGACTCCTCGGTTGCCGGGAGGGGGGTTGCCGCAAGGGGTGGCTTGCCGTCAGGCATGCTTGCCGCTCCGCATCCCCTCGGAACGTCCGATCCCTTCGGCCAGGAGGCCGGACACCAGGGCGTTGAGAGGCACCCCCTCGCGCCGTGCCCGTGATTCCATGCTGCCGTGCCACGGTTTGCAGTTGGTCGATGCGTCAATCCAACGGGTTGCGACCCATGGCATCGTGAATGTTCTTCGAGGTGTTCATGGGGCGATATGGTATCAAATGCGGTATGGGGCGGCAAGCGTCATACCGCCTTGTTGTGGCGCGTCATGAAGGGGGATGCCTCCGTTTTTCATCTCGCCTGACAGCAGCCGTGCGGCATTGAATTTTCCTAAGCGACTCGTTTATTCTGATGCAATTATGGTCCAATTGTTGCTATTAATTTAAAGTTGATTCAACCACTCTTTCCGGTCTTATGGGCGCAACGTGCTGAAAAAACTGACCATCACCGATTTCAAGTCCATCGCCAAGGCGGAGATGACGTTCGGCAAGGTCAACCTTTTCATCGGGGCGAACGGCTCGGGCAAGTCCAACACCCTGGAGGCGATTGGTGTCCTCAGCGCCGCGCTGAGCCGGGACATCACGGACATGGAGTTGCAACGCAAAGGGGTCAGGCTGTCCGTGCCGACCCTGTTCAAGTCGGCCTTCAAGAATCGGAAATTGCCAGCCCAGTTCAGCCTGCAAGCCGAACTGGACAGTTCAGTCAACTATCATGTCAGAATCACGGCTGGAGAACAATTTCAGACACTGCGTTTCTTTACTGAAGATCTAACCTATAATGATGAGCGTTATTTTGGCCGCAGCAATCGGGGCATCACCCTGCGGGGCTTCCAGGAAACGCGCCCGGATATCGCACCTGAGCGTGGTCTATGGGACCGCTTCCGTGAACTCATCGATACCCCGACCGAACTGTCCGATTCGTTGAACCAGTTGGCAAAATTCTGCATTTATGCCCCACAAACCTCCTTCTTGCGTGGTATCGATATCGAATCGTCCCCGGTCAAGCCCATCGGTCTCATGGGAGGAGGACTCCCGCAAGCCGCCTTTGCTACCACTTTTTATTACCATTACAAGACTAAAGATGTTGATAATTTATTTTTAGATATTTTTGAGTTGACGTTTATGCCTGATTGGGCCGATGAAATCTCGATTAAAGAGTCCATGCCTGATATGGTCTCCTCACAAGTCAGAACCGGTGAAAAAACGCTCTATTTCCGGGATCGCTTCATGACGTTGAAGCGCAACATCCTGTCCGCCTACGACAGCAGCGAAGGATCCCTCTACCTCCTGTTCCTGGCTACCCTGATCTTCCATCCCGAGGCTCCTAAAATCTTCGCCCTCGACAATGTGGACAACTCCTTGAATCCGGCAGCCACCCGGAGCTTCTTGGAGCAATTAATCTCTGTGGTCAATGAAGAAAAATATCAACAACTTGGCATTGGACCGGAGCAGGTCTTCCTGACCAGCCACAATCCGACCTCGCTGGATGCCTTCGATCTCTTCAACGATGACCAGAGAATTTTCGTGGTCAGCCGCGCCCCGAAGAGCGGATTTACCACCATCGAGCGGCTGCAACCCCCGCCGGGCATGACCAGGGCCGAGTGGATCCAGGTTCAGGCGGGCAGAAACCTCTCCGAACTGTGGATCGAAGGTTTGATCCCCAATGCCCTTGGCATGTCCACCAAAGGCGGCTTATGAATCCGCTTTCGATTTTGGTGGTCGCCGAAGGTGTCACCGATCAGACCGTACTGGAATGCCTGTTGCCTGCCGCCCTGGCGCCGGATCGGCGTATAACGCTTCATCCTGTCCAGCCCACCGGGGATAGAATCGCCTTGTCCGGTGAGGCAGAGGGGGGGTGGCGGCAAGTCCTGCAATGGTGCCGGCGCAAATCGCCGGAAATCCGGCGCAATGCCCGCCTTGGCAAATCCTTGTTCGCCACCTCCCCGGCAACCCCTTTCGATATCCTGCTGGTCCATCTGGACGCCGACCTCTGTGAGAATGAGGAGTTCCAGAAAACGACGACTGTGAATGCGCACAATTTTGATCTCTCCACCCCGAATGGACGCGGAAAGTATGTTGAAACGGTTCTGACCTTGTGGTTGTGGCCGGATGGCAAACCCGGCGGGGATGAAGTGTGGACCCGCACCGCCCTGGCGGTGGAAGCCACTGAAACCTGGTTGATCGCCGGGTTGATGCATACAACCGATCCGGAGCGTGACCGCACGCCTTTCGCCGCCTTGCAGGCATGGGCCGCTGAAATCGAAAATCGGCCACTGGCCAAGAAGAAAGCCGATCGCTACCGCCGCCTAGCCGACCGCGCCGCCGGGAATATCAGCGGCATCCTGGAAAAATGCCCCCATTTTGCAGATCTGGTCGCAAGGATCAACAACAGCGACCGCTAGCCCGCCGCACGCTGTAGCGGGGTCTCCCGATTGAAGCGGATATCCTGCTTTGTCTCTTGGCCGCCTACGCGGCGGCAAACGGAATTCTTCCGTTACGACCTGCCCAACGTCGTCTCTTGGCCGCCTACGCGGCGGCAAACGCCGTGCCCCTTGTTGGGCGTTGGGTTGTTCATCTCTTGGCCGCCTACGCGGCGGCAAACCTTATCAGGTCTGGATGGTGTTCGTCGTCATCTCTCTTGGCCGCCTACGCGGCGGCAAACCCGACGGCGCTGACGCCGCGTATTACGACCAAGGTCTCTTGGCCGCCTACGCGGCGGCAAACCGTCGTTCGCGCATCCGATGGCGTGGCTGGATTCTCTTGGCCGCCTACGCGGCGGCAAACAGGTGAGAAGGTAGTATTCCCCTTCGCCAAGCTCTCTTGGCCGCCTACGCGGCGGCAAACTGATCCACTCGAAGTACTTATCCGGTCCGGATTCTCTTGGCCGCCTACGCGGCGGCAAACGGAAATAGTGTCCAGAGATTTCGACGATCTCCGTCTCTTGGCCGCCTACGCGGCGGCAAACTCATAGCTGTTCGCGACAACAATCCGCGGTGATCTCTTGGCCGCCTACGCGGCGGCAAACAGCTTTCCCGCCGTGGGCTTGATCACCGCATCTCTCTTGGCCGCCTACGCGGCGGCAAACTGGCCGGCTGGTACGAAACTGGGCGAACTGGTTCTCTTGGCCGCCTACGCGGCGGCAAACTCCTGAAGGAGTATGCTCCGTCTACCCTGTGATCTCTTGGCCGCCTACGCGGCGGCAAACTTGCCCATAGCGGGATTGGTGTACTGCTATTTTCTCTTGGCCGCCTACGCGGCGGCAAACTGATACCATTGCATCGCCTTTCTTTACCAATCTCTCTTGGCCGCCTACGCGGCGGCAAACAGATGAATCGGTATTCCAAAGAATATTCATATTCTCTTGGCCGCCTACGCGGCGGCAAACTTTGGGCGGTTTCACGTGCGGCGGATTGATGATCTCTTGGCCGCCTACGCGGCGGCAAACAATCCATCCGCGACATCCTCGGCACGCCGATCTCTCTTGGCCGCCTACGCGGCGGCAAACTTGAAAACTTTCTGTTCCCCGTTTTTCGTTTTTCTCTTGGCCGCCTACGCGGCGGCAAACATTGCATCCGCATGCACGCTGAAGATTTCGGCTCTCTTGGCCGCCTACGCGGCGGCAAACATCCGTGGCGCTAAAACGATCATGCGCTCGATTCTCTTGGCCGCCTACGCGGCGGCAAACATTCCGTGGCGCGAAGATGTGCGAGGGGTTGCTCTCTTGGCCGCCTACGCGGCGGCAAACGACTCGTCAAGAGATTGTCAAGCGCTTTGATTTCTCTTGGCCGCCTACGCGGCGGCAAACGGCTTGGACATGACCAAACCCCCCGGAGTCTTTCTCTTGGCCGCCTACGCGGCGGCAAACCCGGGCACTCGGCATTGCGATTCGTCGCGGCATCTCTTGGCCGCCTACGCGGCGGCAAACAGGAACAGCAGGCGCTGAAATCGCCACCGATTTCTCTTGGCCGCCTACGCGGCGGCAAACGTTTGGAGATCTCCACTAGATCCGGATGATCCTCTCTTGGCCGCCTACGCGGCGGCAAACATCGTGTCGATTTTGGTGCCCATGTCTTGGATTCTCTTGGCCGCCTACGCGGCGGCAAACCTCGCAGCCGAGCACGCCGATTTGATCAGGGGTCTCTTGGCCGCCTACGCGGCGGCAAACGGAGTTCTTAATTGCATCATTCCGCGCTTTGTTCTCTTGGCCGCCTACGCGGCGGCAAACGTGGGTGGCGACGACTACAAAGCCCAGGAGCATCTCTTGGCCGCCTACGCGGCGGCAAACGGGAAGCTGCTTTTTCGCCCCGGTGAGCTGACTCTCTTGGCCGCCTACGCGGCGGCAAACAATTTGTGATGTTGATGTTGCGTGTAATTTGTTCTCTTGGCCGCCTACGCGGCGGCAAACAGGCAAGCAACCAGGCATGCAGCCAGGCACCATCTCTTGGCCGCCTACGCGGCGGCAAACGCGGGCGATCCGGTTGCACATCACCAGAACGTTCTCTTGGCCGCCTACGCGGCGGCAAACTTGGAAATCTCAAAAGATCAAAATTCCCATACTCTCTTGGCCGCCTACGCGGCGGCAAACATGAGCCGGGCCACGCTCGCCTTGCCCACCACTCTCTTGGCCGCCTACGCGGCGGCAAACTCGATGCGCGTCATCTCATGACAAGAGAACAGTCTCTTGGCCGCCTACGCGGCGGCAAACTTTTTTCAGGGCGTCGGTTACGGCTTGCTCCTTCTCTTGGCCGCCTACGCGGCGGCAAACGTAGACCTGCCCAGTGTCGCCGCGCAGGTAGATCTCTTGGCCGCCTACGCGGCGGCAAACGAAGCGGGGGTCGAGGCGTGGCAGAACGACAATCTCTTGGCCGCCTACGCGGCGGCAAACCTGGTCGAGGGTGGCGTGTGGGGCGGTGACTTTCTCTTGGCCGCCTACGCGGCGGCAAACTCTAATATAGATCACCCATAATCAATCACTAATCTCTTGGCCGCCTACGCGGCGGCAAACATAAGGCTCGTGCCGCACGTGCCTTGGCAGCCTCTCTTGGCCGCCTACGCGGCGGCAAACTGTGCAGTCTGCACTGCATCTTGTCTATCGCTTCTCTTGGCCGCCTACGCGGCGGCAAACAGCAGGGATTGGAAGGTATCGTCCATGTCGTTTCTCTTGGCCGCCTACGCGGCGGCAAACTCAGCCGCCCTCATATTTATCCTTCCCCTTTCTCTCTTGGCCGCCTACGCGGCGGCAAACGAGAGCAGGTTGTTTGCAGTAAACGGCATGGCTCTCTTGGCCGCCTACGCGGCGGCAAACTCAGCCACCCTCATATTTATCCTTCCCTTCTGTCTCTTGGCCGCCTACGCGGCGGCAAACCAGCCAACCTTCATATTTATCCTTCCCCTTTCTCTCTTGGCCGCCTACGCGGCGGCAAACCCTATTCATCTTCTTACTCCTTACTCCTTGTTTCTCTTGGCCGCCTACGCGGCGGCAAACGTGGAGCCTGAGGCACCCTGAACCCCCTGGGGTCTCTTGGCCGCCTACGCGGCGGCAAACGCCGCGACCTTGGATCTTTACCGCCGGAAGTATCTCTTGGCCGCCTACGCGGCGGCAAACGCGGGATTGGTATACTACTCTGCTATTTAGTTTCTCTTGGCCGCCTACGCGGCGGCAAACAACCAGGCAGGCAGGCAGGCACCGCCCAGGCATCTCTTGGCCGCCTACGCGGCGGCAAACTCCAGCACCACCTCGGCATCGCCCTTGCTTTTTCTCTTGGCCGCCTACGCGGCGGCAAACTTCAAGAGTGATAGCAATATTTGTTTCATTGTTCTCTTGGCCGCCTACGCGGCGGCAAACGCATCATCTGAACGGACGCGAACGGGTTTCCCTCTCTTGGCCGCCTACGCGGCGGCAAACTCTTCAAGAATGGTACGAAAAATAAACTCATTTCTCTTGGCCGCCTACGCGGCGGCAAACATGTACCAATGTCGATATTGCTTTTGACTTATTCTCTTGGCCGCCTACGCGGCGGCAAACCACCGCCCAGGCAGGCAGGCACCGCCCAGGCATCTCTTGGCCGCCTACGCGGCGGCAAACTAAATCATGGATATTTTAGCGCGCTTGTTATCTCTCTTGGCCGCCTACGCGGCGGCAAACTTTCCGTTTGAATCTTGGATTCTTCGATATTCTCTCTTGGCCGCCTACGCGGCGGCAAACCGGGGTGATCAGATTATCATTCAAGAGGTTGCTCTCTTGGCCGCCTACGCGGCGGCAAACAATCCCAGCTCCTCGGGTTCACCATGGCCAAGTCTCTTGGCCGCCTACGCGGCGGCAAACCTGGGCGGTGCCTGCCTGGGCGGTGCCTGCCTTCTCTTGGCCGCCTACGCGGCGGCAAACAATATTGCTATCACTCTTGAACGCGATATTTGTCTCTTGGCCGCCTACGCGGCGGCAAACGCGAGTCATGGATGCGCGGCAGATGATCTTGCTCTCTTGGCCGCCTACGCGGCGGCAAACTTTGGCGAGCTGAACCTGAATCAGGAATCCCATCTCTTGGCCGCCTACGCGGCGGCAAACGGGATTTTCGAGACCGGGCGGTGGCTTTCCGATCTCTTGGCCGCCTACGCGGCGGCAAACATCTCTGTATCACCTCCCCGGCGGGGGTTACGTCTCTTGGCCGCCTACGCGGCGGCAAACGACCAGGCAGGCAGGCACCGCCCGACCATCTCTTGGCCGCCTACGCGGCGGCAAACTAATAGGATGGTTTTTTATTGCCTGCCTGGTCTCTCTTGGCCGCCTACGCGGCGGCAAACAAAATCTGTCTATTATTAGACCCAAGAGATGATCTCTTGGCCGCCTACGCGGCGGCAAACCCGCACAAAAAGGGTTGAACCATGCAATTATTTCTCTTGGCCGCCTACGCGGCGGCAAACATCTCGACACGACCGGCGGCCTGCTGCCACTTTCTCTTGGCCGCCTACGCGGCGGCAAACCGCGCTCCCGGCCCCGCGCAGCCGGGAAATTGTCTCTTGGCCGCCTACGCGGCGGCAAACCCGAGCATGGAGCGGGAGTTGCCGGGGTTTCTTCTCTTGGCCGCCTACGCGGCGGCAAACAGGCCGTGAAAACCATTTCCGCCTTGGGTTTTTCTCTTGGCCGCCTACGCGGCGGCAAACTAAAGCCGAAGACAATCAGAACGGCGGCGACCTCTCTTGGCCGCCTACGCGGCGGCAAACTCTGGCGGGTGCAACCCGCGCGACATCGCCGATCTCTTGGCCGCCTACGCGGCGGCAAACTACATCCTGCCACTGCTCGATCCACCGAGCATTCTCTTGGCCGCCTACGCGGCGGCAAACTCAGCATGTGACGCTCCTTGAAAGTGGTGGATTCTCTTGGCCGCCTACGCGGCGGCA
>JADGAY010000041.1 GCA_015231775.1 Magnetococcales bacterium
CACCAAACCTGCACGAATCGAACAAATCGATTCGTGCTTCTCAAATTGCCGCGCCATTTGGCGGGCCATGCATGGCCCGCATCGGCTGTTTGGCATGTGCCAAACAGCCTCTAACGATCGACTACCTCACCAACGGCACGGTGGCGCCGTTCTTGGCAAAGCCGAACGGGTCGAACGGCCCGACCGTCGGCTGGTCGCATTCGATCCGGCAAAAGGCGAGGTTGAAGGTGCGTCCGGTGGTGTGACTGCGCACCGACAAAAAGGGCTGATCGCTGGCGCGCCGCGACCCCCGACGTTCCCGCAGCTCCGCGTCACTGGGGGGTTCGCGTTTGCCCTCGGCCACGCGGCGCAAGGTGCGACGCAACTCCCGGTCGATGGTCGCCTTGGTGCGATCCGCCTCGCGCATGCGCTGGTAACAGACATGATAGGGGGAGGCGCGTACCGGACGAACCACCGTCAGATCGAGATAATCCTCGTAGCGCGCCCCCAACAGCCGCGCCGCCGCCTCGATCACCGCCGCCGGTCCGAAGAGCTGGATCTCACGGCCCAAGGTTGGAGCCACCCGTCCGGTGCGATCCCCCTTGTCAAAACCCTCCCGACACTCCGGAAAGGCCAGCGCGAAGTGACCGATGCGGGCATCCCGCAGCATCTGCAACGCCTGGGTGAAGATGAACGCCTCGTCGAGTCCGCTCCCAGGCAGGGCGAACCCGCGCACGTAGCGTTCCAGCGCCATCACGACGCCTCCGCGGCGGCGGCCTCGGCCTTGGATGTTGTGGTTTCTTTGCCGCCATAACCGTAAACACCGCCACGCACCAGATTGGCCATGACGAAATGGAGATCATCGTTCACCTGATCTGCCTCCTGGCTCTGGGCAAAGATCTTGATCCCCTTTTTGAGCAGGGTGTAGAAGTCGGCGTTCCCGCCACCCGAACGCCGCACCACCACAGACGCCTCTCGATCCTGGCCATAAGGATTGATGGCCAACGGCTTGCCCGCATTAACCACCTGCGATTCCGTTTCATCTCTGATCCCAGCATGCCAAATGTCGATGGTGCGAATGGCATTGCCAATCTTCTGCTCGTGGAATGCGGCGCAACGGTCGGTTTCTTTATGGCGAACACCGAACAAGACCTTACCGATTTTGATTTTGTTCTGATTGCTTTTTGATTTGGTGTTCTGATTGCCTTCATCCGTATCCACGAATTCCTGTGACGGATAGACCATGGCCCCGTGTCCGATATCCAGCTTACCGGTCACATGGAAACGGGTTACCTGCTCGCCGCGCAAGCCGCTGGCGATGGCCTCGCCGAGGGCGCGCACCTGCTCGTCGTGCGTTGAGGTTTGAAGGTCACCGAGCCGATGGGCCAGGGAGTCGATCTGCCAAGTGCGCGTCCCCATGGTCACGGTGGTGGTGAAGGCGTGGGCGAACAGACGGTTTTTCCAGGCCCAGCGGCCATTGGCGATGTTGGCGGCATAGAGAGTCCCAAGGGTGCGGAAACCATCCACGCGCGCATACCCCTCGGCCAGGGCCATCAGACCCCGTCGCCACTCCGGCACATCGCAGGAGTGGGGGGCGAGACTTTCGCCGACCACGCTCAGGCCGAATTCGATGCTGAGGATGTGGCTGTCGTGGGGCAACATGGCGCATTCGATGCGTTGAATATTAGGTTCCGGAGTTGATAGACCTTTTTTGTCATAATGAGATGCCGTGCCCAGTACGGTCTTGGGAAGGATCGGTATTGGGAGATGCATACCGCCTGGATCCACGGAGAAGAAGAGGGCATCGGTGGGCACCAAGCTCCGGCTGAAGCTTAACATGCTGGGATCGGGAATGGTTGTGGAGGCCGCTTGCTTTTTCATGGTTGCTCCCCTTTCAAGGTATAGGTTTGCTGGGTCGGATTGAAGATCGGTTTCCAGAACATGGGTGTTTGTTTGTTCACGGCATGGGTGCGCCGAAAGGCTGCCAGGCCATGAATCGGCTCCGCGTGTTGGTGCGGAATCTCGCCGCGGGCCCGCGTGCGCACTGCGGGCGGCGAGATGGCCAGATAGCCGATGTGGGTCATGAAGAGCCGGTCGCCGGCCAAGGATTCCGGCGTGTCGGGCTCCTCGGGTTGGGTCAGCTTGTCCAACAGCACGTCGAGGGCGTCTCGTCCATCGTTGGGGAATAGCTCGGGCGTGCGATCCACCAGCAGATGACCACGACCGGAGCGGGCGAGCAGCTCCAGGGCATCCGTTGGCTCGATCATCACCTTTTCCCCGGCGCGATGGATCACCCCGCCCAGGGCGCGATGGCCGAGACATCTTGCCAGCGGTGCCGGGTCGTCGCGCAACCGGGCAACCCGTTCGGCAGGGAGATCGGTTTCGAGCAACAGCGAGAAGGTGAGATCGACCTGGGGATGGATCTCCTCGGGTGGGGTGAACCAATATTTTTCCCGTGCTTTTCCTGGTACTTCTTTGTCGAACCAGACGTATCTAGCCTTGGTCGGTTTGTCACAAGATATACCGAAAAACCGGGCGCGCCCGGTGTGGTGCACCACGGCGAAACGGTGCAGAAAGCGTCCCTCGGTCTGGCCGGCCACGGCGCGGGCCACTACCTGGGAGAAGCCGAGAAAGGCGGTGAGGGCCGGGTACCCCATGGCCCCCTGTCCGGCCAGGGCATTGGCGCCGCTGACCTCGATGCGGGGGAAGAGCAGACGGAAGATCATCTTAGAGCACCTCCTCGAAAGTCGCCCTGAGTTGAGCCTGGGAGCGATTTGGCAGCACGAACCGCTCCCCTTCCTCCGCGTCGGCGTGATGGGGGTCAAGCAACCGCGCGATGCGTCCGCCCACCACCTCGGCGAAACGGCGCGCCAGGGGGGCGACCTCGAAGGGGCCGACACGCGGGTCGAGCCAGGCCCGTTCGTTCGGGTCGAGGCGGTTCCACGGCGCCCCCTGGTCCAGGGGAGGCAGGGCCGCGATCCACGGTTGCAGCAGCTCCCGGAACTCCACGAACAATCCGGCGATCTCGCGGGCGTGACGCGCCTCCGCATCCCGGTGGGTGGCAAGCTCCAGTTTCATCGCCGCCCGTCTGCCATAGGCGCGCAGCTCCTCCCGCGTTTGGGGCTGATCGACGACCACCCGCGCGAAACTCCGGGTCGCACCCACACGGGCCAGGGCGCGCTGGAGATCGGTACGGCGATCCTCGGGGCAGCGTACCGCCAGCATGGGGATTGCGCCCCGTCGCGTGTTGCGGCTGTTTTTGTTGACCACGTAACCGACATTCTGGGGATTGGCCCCGCCAACCGGACCGTACAGACGCGGCACGCGGCGCGCCGTGGGCTCCTCACCGGCCTTTTTCGCCTGAAAATAGCGTGCATCCCGCTCCTGAAGGCGGCGGTTGAGCTCATGCACCCACTTGAGGGAGAGCAGCGGGGTGAGCAGGGACTCTTCAGCGCTGGTTTCGAAGAAGAGCAGCTTTTCGAACTGGGTGACGTGTGCCGGCGCGCGGTCCCGCAGGCCACCCAGGGCGTCGCGCAAGGGAGACCAGACCTTCGCCTCCACCCCGGCCAACGGTTGGTCGGCGGCGAGATTACCCAGGGCGCTGGCTGGCTCGGGCAAGCCCAGATCGCAGGCCAGGGCCATCGAGATGCCAACCTCGGCCCCGCCCGGAGTGGCTCCCAATCCATAGGGACTCTCGATGGCCAGGGAACAGAGGCCATCGGTGAATTCCGGATCCCGGCGCACGGTTTTCAGACAGCGCACGAACTGCCCGGCATCGATCTTGGTGTGTCCCAGCTTGGGGTGGTGGGTGGCGACGATCGCCGCGAGCCGTCCTGGAAGCTCGGGTTTGGCCAGCGGTGTCAGGTCCAGCTCGGATTGGGCCGGACCTTTTTGGAGTGGGGTGGTGGTTGAGGCGTCGGTGGATTCGGATGGTTTGGTCTCGAGCATGGAACTCCCCTTGGTTGGTGTCGGAACAGGTTCCCGACAGTCGAGGTGTTTGTGACAAGAGGTGCGATCATGTGAAATGGTGTCATTTTTTCAATGACAATGATGATCAATGCGGTCGGTGAAGCATAGGACATGGAACAGCCGTGTCAACCGAAAAAAGTGAGATTACCGTGAAATTTAAGATGTGAATGTCGGCTCGTAAGCTACTTTTACGCGCGGATTGTTGATAGGAGTTATCGATTCGGCGCGGGTCCATGCCTCCAAAGATCGAAGCACGGAATTCTGATGCAGGTTGGATGGCAGGTGGATGTGATTATTTTAATTATGATGACAGGCAAAAGAAACGGAAAGAAGAGAGATCCCGGCTGGTCTGGAAAATCCCTTCTTCCCGAGTCTGGTCAACCGGGAAGGGGTGGGTCATCCATCACCCATGGGAATGCCGCATGGGCGCTCCAGGGGGCGGGGTGGGGATTGGTATCACCGATACCCGTGGGGATGGTGATGGGGGGTGGCGTGACCGGATGCGCCGTCGCACTGGGCCTGGACGCGGCAGGCGTGGCCGCCGGTCTCCTGGCGGCAGCGGCGGGCCACGGCGTTGACGGCGGCGTTCTTGCTTCTGAAGCCCTCGCTCCAGACCCAGGCGCCGCCGTGTTTCGGCCAGGCGATCGCCGCGCATGAGTTGGAAAACCGTCCCACGATCCGGCAGTGATGCCCGCAGGCGTGCATCGCCTCACGGTCCGCCTGACGTTGGCTCGGGAGATTGGTTGCCATGGATTCGCGTCGGCCCCGTTCGTCGATGGCGATCGCGCCGGCAGCCATCAGATCACCCGAGATCAGAAGAAGAGCCAGGAGAATCAAGCGTTGCGTCATCGAGCGGGTCATGGGGTACCTCCATGTGCGACATTGAAGGGATGGATCGAAACAGCGGTTCATGCGTGGGAAACGCGTGAACGTCGCTATTCGCTCACCACGCTGATCGGGGTCAGAACCGAGGAGAGCGGCTCGACCACCCGCGAGAGGGTGGAAGAGGGAAGCTCCGAGGCCATGGGCGGGCTCTCCTCGTCGGACTCGACGGGTTCGGCCTCGAGGGCCACGGGTTGCGGTTCCTCCACCGGTTCCGGCTCGGGCGGGGCGGCGACGCGGGCCGGGGGTGACGAGGCGGCGGGCTTGCGGGCCGGTCGGGTCGCGGGTTCCACCGCGCGGGCGGCGGGTGGGGGTTCGACGCTCTTGGCGGGGTGACGCGCGGCGACCACCGGACCCGCCACGCAGGGGGAGCGACCAGCCTTGCGGCAGTTGGCGGAGAGAACCGTCTGACGCCAATCCTTGAGGGAGACGAAACGGTAGTTCTCGCGCTCGGCGGCGGCCAGCACCGCCGGCAGGGCGCGCAGGGTGTTGATGTGCGGACTGTGGAACAGCAGCACCGCGCCGGGATGGAATTGACGAATCACGTTCTTGGCCATGATCTCCGGCGCGATGCCGGTCCAATCGCGGGAGTCGATGGTCCAGAGCACGGTCTCCATGCCGTGATCCTTGGCGGCATGCACCAGACGGTCGTTGAACTCGCCGTAGGGGGGACGGAAGAGGGTCACCGGCACGCCCAGGCTGGTGAGGGCATCCATGCCCTGGCGGAAGTCGGAACTCAGACTCTCCGGGGAGAACCAGTTCACCCGCTGGTGGCGGAACGAGTGGTAGCCGATCTCATGCTTGTTCGCATGCACCTCCTTGACCACCTCCGGGAACTGCTTGACCTTGCGCCCGATATAAAAGAAAGCCGCGGGGATGTCATGCTTTTTGAGCAGCGCGGCGACCTCCAGATCCCGATCATCCGGCCCGTCGTCGAAGGTGAGGGCCATGATCCGCTCCTCGGGGAGCGTCAGGGTATCGACGGACATCACCACTTCGCCACCCGGATAGAGAAACCGGGGGGTGAAGGAGACGTTGGCGTATTTGGTGCTGGATTTGGCCGACTCCTCGCTCTTGCCGTGGGCCACGGACAGAGGCAGCACAGAGACGATCAGAAACCAAAACAGCGCGAGATTTCGCGCCAGGGCATGGGAATTGGGCATGGTAAACGTGCGCAGGGTCACTATTAAAGAGAGTCAGGAGCAAGCCGAATTGGTCAGCGGCTGATTGGTCAAGGCCAAACAACCGATGCGGGTCATGGGTGACCCGCCAAAGTGCGCGGCAACGGGTGAAGCATGGGTTGCGACTCGTGTCTTCGAAGTCGTGCGCGTTTGGGGAATCCTTGGGAGGATGCGCCAAACAGCCACTCAAGACGAACTTGAGAGAGCAAACATCATACCGAGTGTCGCGACGGATGACAAGCCGTCCCGACCCCTGGGGAGGGGTTGTTTTGGGGGATTTCTGAAAAAAATGGGACAGGGCGGATCCTGGGCCCGGCAAATGCAAGGAGATGGTTCCCATGGGGGGCGGAGACGTGCTAATCTATGGAAGGGTGTGAGTCCGAGGTTGTGTTATTCCCGGATCTCCCGCTCGGTTTTCTCTTGTCCATCATTGTTTTGAGCATACAGGAATACCACGGTGAACTGTTCCCAATGCCAACTTGACAACCGTCAAGGTGTCAACTACTGCACCCGTTGCGGTTCCCCCTTGATCGCCGTCTGCTCCCACTGTCGCGCTCCGCGCGCTCTGGAAGATATCTATTGCGGCGAGTGCGGCATCCGTCTGCCTGCCCCCTCCACCAATCGCGTGGCGACACCGACCGCGATCAGCAACGCCGGCACGGTTCAGGCCTCCACCTCCCAATCCGCCCAGGTTCCGCTGGAGTCGGAACGCAAGAATGTCACGGTGCTCTTCGCCGACATCTCCGGCTTCACCGCCATGAGCGAAAAAATGGATCCGGAAGAGGTCACCAACATCATGAACGGCTGCATGAAGATGCTCGCCGACATCGTGCACCGCTACGAAGGGTATGTGGACAAGTTCATCGGTGACTGCATCATGGCCATCTTCGGTGCGCCGGTCACCCATGAAAACGATCCGGAACTGGCCCTGCGCGCCGCCCTCGACATGCAAAAGGAGATGGAGGAGTACAACATCCGCCTCCAGGGTCGCATCGAGAACCCCCTCACCCTCCATACCGGCGTCAACTCCGGCATGGTGATCGCCGGTGGGGTGGGCTCGGACAAGAAAATGGAATACACGGTCATGGGCGACACGGTGAACCTGGCCGCCCGCCTCGAGTCCCTGGCCAAGAACGGCCAGACCTTCGTCTCCGGCTACACCTACAACCTCACCCGCCAGCACTTCGAATTCATCCGCCACGACCCGATCAAGGTCAAGGGCAAGAAGGATCCGGTGGCCGTCTACGAGGTGGTGCGCGCCAAGAGCCGCCAGGAACAGAGCAACGATACCGGGCAGTCGGCCACCCCGCTGGTCGGGCGCGGTCGCGAAATGGAGACCCTGCGTGCCTGCATGGAGCGCCATGCCAATGGCCAGGGGTTGGTCACCTTCCTCATCTCCCCGGCGGGGGTGGGCAAGAGCCGTATCCACCAGGAACTGAAAAAACAGTTCCTCAAGGGGGAACGGATCCAGGTGCTCGAGGGGATCTGCCGCTCCTTCAACCGCGATACCAGCTATGCAGTCTTCATCGAACTGTTTCGTCAGATCTTCGACATCGATTCCGAGGATCTCGAGGAGTCGATGACCAACAAACTGGTCACCAACCTGCCGCTGTTGCTCGGCCTCAAAACCGAAACCCTCACCGAGGAGGCGCGGCGCGCCATGGTTTTCATCGGCGCGGCCATGGGGCTCAAGCTCGGGGCCGAGTTCGACGTGCCCCTCGACAAGATGAGCGCCCAGGAGATCAAAATGGGCATCTTCCGCTCGGTCGGCTGGTTCCTCCAGTCCCTCTCCGCGCGCAAGCCCCTCATCCTCACCCTCGAGGATCTCCACCTGGCCGACGCCACCTCCGTGGAGCTGATCGCCTCGTTGTTCGAAAGCGTCAAACAGGCGCCGATCCTGATGCTGCTCCTGATGCGTCCGCAGCCGGAACACCCCTCCAACAAACTGCCGCTCATCGCCGACAAGGAGCTGGACGATCTCTCCATCGAGATCCAGTTCAAACAACTCACCCCCGCCGAGTGCGACGAGTTGACCCGTCGGCTGCTCCACTCCGACGAGGTGCCCGAGTCGGTCCTGCATCTGATCCGCAACCGTGGTGACGGCAATCCGATGTTCATCGAGGAGATCGTGCGCAACCTGGTGGAGGAGGGGATCGTCGAACTGGTTCCCGGCGAGGCGCCGCGCATCATCAAGAATCTCGACGAGGTGACCATCCCCTCCTCGATCCAGGGGATGTTCATCGCCCGCATCGACAAGCTTCCCGCGGACCTCAAGGAGGTGCTGCTCACCGCCGCCGTCATCGGACCGGTGTTCCGTCTGGCCCTGCTCCAGCGGCTGTTCCACAACATCGATCTGGAACCGGGTCTGGCCAAGCTGGTGGAGATGGGGTTGATCTTCGAGTCCAAATCCTTCCCGGAGATCGAATACAGCTTCCGCAACATCATGATCCAGGAGGCGATCTATTCGATTCCGCTGCACAAGAAACGGCGCGAGCTGCATGCCGCCGTGGCCCACGAGATCGAAACCCTCTACGCCTCGCGGCTCGACGACCACTTCGAGATCCTGGCGCAGCACCACCTGCGTGCCGACAACGGGGATCGGGCCTATTTCTATCTGGTCAAGAGCGGCTTGAAGGCCCAGGAGACCTATGCCAACACCGCCGCCCTCGCCGCCCTCGACAAGGCGGTCGAGCTGGGACGCAACCTGCCCAACCCGGCCATTCCGCTCCTCAAGACCCTGGTGGCCCTCTCCGAGGTGCAGGAGTTGTGCGGCGAATTCACCCTGGCCATCCAGTCCCGGCGCGAGATCATCGCCACCATCGTCGATCCGTTGATCCGCATCGATCACATGCGCCGCATCGGTCGGTTGCACGAGAAGCAGGATAACCACCAACAGGCCATGACCGTCTACGAGGAGGCCCATCTCGAACTGGCCGCCTTCCCGGATTCGGTGGAGATGGGGCTGCTGCTGACCAACGAAAGCTGGATTCTAAACCGTCTCGGCCAACGGGAGGAGGCGGCGGCACGGGCCAAGCGCGCCCTGGAGATCTTCGAGTCCCACCACGCCAAGGAGCAGATCGCCCTGGTTTGCAACAATCTCGGCGTGATCTTCGAACATCAGGGGGATCTCCAACAGGCCCTCGATTACAACCAGAAGAGCCTGAAGATCTTCTCGGAACTCGGCGACAAGCGCCAGACCGCCAATCTCTACCTCTCCCTGGGTTTTCTGCAGGAGAAGGTCGGGGATCAGGAGGAGGCGCTCAAGTTCTTCGATCTCTCCCACGAGATCATGCAGCGCATCGAAAATCCCTTTGGCATGGGTACGGCCCTGATGCGCAAGGGGGCCTGCCTGAATCGTCTCAACCGTCTCTCGGAAGCGGAAAAGGCGCTCAAGGAGGCGTTGCGCATCCATCGGCAGCTCAATCTGACCCGCAAGGTGGTCTCCAATCTCTGGACCCTGTGCGAACTCCACCTGGCCATGGGCGCCCCCTCGAAGGCCCGCAAGCACATGGAGGAGGCGCGTACCATCGCCACCACCAACGACGACATCCCCGATCTGGCCCAGTGCGCCATCATGGAGGCGCGCATCCGCATCCAGGAGCACGGCGAGCCGGAGGAGGCGTTCCAGGAGGCGATCCGGTTGTATCGGCTGTGCGGTCGCCATGCCGCCGCCGAGGCCGCCGAAAAGGAGATGGACCGGCATCGCTCCGAAGCGGGCGGTCAGGGGTGAGTTGAGGCGGGTTGGCCGCGTTTCACGACTTGGAATGAATCACGCCACGGGGGAGCGGGGATCACACCCGTTCCCCCGTGTGCGTTTGGTGAGGCGCCCCGCTCGCCCCCAGCCCTGCCAGCTCTGATCAGGAGTCCGCGCCCATGCCCTTTCGCTGGAATCCCGAGATCCGCCCCGATGAGATCACCCCGGAAGCGCTGTTCCGACAACGCCGCCAGATCATGCGCGCGGCGGCGGGATTGGGCGCGGGGGCGCTGCTCGGGCTGGATCCCTGGCCCTCCCTGGCCGCCGAGGGGAAAGAACTGCCCGACGTGCGCCTTGGCGTGGTGACCACCAACGAAAAAGAGACCCCGTTTTTATCTGCGACAACTTACAATAATTTCTACGAACTGGGGCTGGGCAAGGAAGATCCTGCCAAAATGGCCGGTCATCTGGTGGTCGATCCCTGGGGTGTCACCCTTGATGGCGCGGTGGGGCGTCCGGGACGGGTGCCCCTGGAGGAGTTATTGCGACCCCATTCCCTGGAGGAGCGGGTCTACCGTCTGCGCTGCGTGGAGGGGTGGTCGATGGTGATCCCCTGGGTCGGTTTTTCGCTGGGGGAACTGCTGAAACGGTTCGAACCGGCAGGTTCGGCCCGATTTGTCGCCTTCGAAACCCTGCATGATCCGGAGCGGCTGCCAGGGCAGAGCCGTGACATCCTGGCGTGGCCCTATCGGGAGGGGTTGCGGTTGGACGAGGCGATGCATCCGTTGACCATTCTGGCGGTCGGCATGTATGGCAAGAGCCTTCCCAATCAGAACGGCGCGCCGTTGCGTCTGGTGGTGCCGTGGAAGTACGGTTTCAAGAGCATCAAGTCCATCGTGCGCATCACCCTCACCGAGGAGCAGCCGGTCACCTCCTGGAACGCCCACGCGCCGGAGGAGTACGGCTTTTATGCCAATGTCAACCCGGAGGTGCCGCATCCGCGTTGGGATCAGAACAAGGAGCGGCGCATCGGCAAGCTGTGGCGGCAGGATACCCTGATGTTCAACGGATACGGCGAGCAGGTGGCCAGGCTCTACGAAGGGATGGATCTGGCGCGTCTTTTTTGACCAGGGAATGGTGGACGAATGACCGGGAAGGTTTCGAGTGCGCTTTTTGCGCATGCCGCGTTTCGCATCTTCTGGTACGGGAGGATCCTGGGCAATGTCGCCACCTTCATGCAGGGGGTGACGATTGCCTGGCTGGTCTATGCGAGCGCGCGTCGCACCCTCGATGAGGCCGAGAGCATGTATCTGGTTGGCCTGCTGGGACTGGCGCAGTTTCTGCCGATGTTCTTGTTGGCCCTGGTGGCCGGAGCCGTGGCGGATCGGCACGAGCGGCGCCGGATTCTGATGGGGTGCACCCTGGCGCAGTTGGCGTGCGCGGTGGGGTTCACCCTGGTATCCGCCCAGGCCGAGCCTTCGATCCCGGTCATCTTTCTGCTGGCGGTGCTGTTTGGCGCGGCGCGGGCCTTCGAGATGCCGGCGCGCATGGCGTTGACCCCGGCGCTGGTGCCACGGGAGATCCTCCCCACCGCGATTGCCTGGAATACCTTCGGCGTGCAGGGGGGCATCATCCTGGGTCCGTGGCTGGGCGGGGTGTTGTGCGCGATTTCGCCCACCCTGGCCTGCTCGACCGCCCTGGGACTCTATCTCCTCTCCCTGGCGGCGATGGTGCGACTGCTCACCCTGGCCATCGACGCCCAACCCGTGCATGGCGACGTGCCGCGACTGGTGATGATCCGTGAGGGATTGGTCCATTTGTGGGGCAGTCGGGTGGTGCTGGGGGCCATTTCCCTCGATCTGTTCGCCGTGCTGCTGGGTGGGGTCACCGCGTTGTTGCCAGCCTATGCCCGGGATATCCTCGAGATCGGACCCGAGGGGTTGGGGCTGTTGCGCACCATGGTTGGCGTGGGTGGCGGCGGGATGACCCTGTGGTTGGCGTGGCATCCGATCCGGCGTCATGTCGGGTTCTGGATGTTGGGTGGGGTGGCCGCGTATGGTTTGGCGACGTTGTGGTTCGCCTGTTCGCGGGAGATGTGGGTGTCGATGGCGGCGTTGATCTGCATTGGCGCGACGGATTCGGTATCGGTCTACGTGCGGCAGAATCTGGTGCAGATCTTGACCCCGGATCCCATGCGCGGGCGGGTGTCGGCGGTCTCCGGGCTGTTCATCAGTGCTTCCAACGAGTTGGGTGAGTTCGAGAGTGGCATGGCGGCCCGGTATTTGGGGGTGGTCGGGTCGGCGCTGTTCGGAGGGGTGGGGGCGTTGGTGGTGACCGGGTTGTGGGCGCGGCTGTTTCCGGAGTTGCGCAAGGTGGATCGGTTGTTGCCGGCGGCGTAGAGGGGTGGGGGAACCCGTCATCACGGGGGACGGTTACCGCCCCCGGCGGAGGATCGGAGGCAGATCGCGCGCCCTTCACGATACGCCCTTTTTTGCGCATCTGACCGTGGAACTCCCGAAGGGAGGTCCACGGTCGGGGGTGAGGGGGATCTCCCCCCATCATGAAAATTTGCGAAAAAGGGCGCAAGCCCGCGAGCCTTTGTGCCTGAGTCGTTGCCGCCTTATGGCAACGACTCAGGCGTATTTGCCCGAACCGCCCACCTTTTTTCTGGCTCACGCCACGGCCATGACCACGCCCCATATCAACCCCAAGGGTAGGCTCCAACCCCGTTTGATGCCCCGTCTGAGCTGGATGATCGGACTCGTGCCCCTGGTCTGGCTGGTGGTGCGCTTTTTGGATGTCGGACTTGGGGTCAATCCGGTGGAAGCGGTGATGCGCTTTTTGGGGGATTGGGCGCTGTGGTGGCTGCTGGCGACCCTGGCGGTGAGTCCGGCGCGGCGTCTGCCGGGGTGCGGGTGGGTGATCCGCTGGCGACGCTTTCTCGGCCTGAACGCTTTTTTTTATGCCATGCTCCATTTGGCGGTCTACGCGGTGCTGGATCACGCCCTTGATGGGGCGTCGATCTGGAAGGATCTGCTGAAGCGCCCGTACATGACCCTTGGCTTCGCGGCGTGGGTGCTGCTGTTGCCGCTGGCCATCACCTCGACGCGGGGCTGGATGGTCCGCCTGGGAGGGCATTGGTCACGCCTGCACCGTCTGATTTACCCGGCGGCGCTGCTGGCGGTGGCGCACCATTTCTGGATGGTCAAGGCCGACCTCCGCCTCCCCCTCGCCCACGCCGTCCTCCTGGCGCTGCTGTTGGGTTGGCGGCTGGTGGCGCGGGCCTTTGCTTGACTGCGGGCGCGGGTCTCCGCATGACAAGGCGCGACGGCTTTATTTTTGCCAGCCCATGGGTTAGGGTATGCGGTAAGAATTCACGCGGTATTTTTTCGGCGTGAACCGAAGAATCATCGGAGTGTCCACCAACCAGGTCGAATGCCGACATGTTGATCGAGTTTACCGTCGCGAATTTCCGATCGATCCACGAACCGATCGTGCTGGACCTTTCGCCCGTTGCGCAGATACGCTCCCTGTCCGGCAACGCCTTTCCTTCGGGTTTGAAGGGACAGCCTCGTCGTCTGCTGCGTACTGCCGTCGTCTACGGTCCCAATGCCTCGGGCAAGAGCAATCTGATCCGCGCCGCCCATTTCATGCGCCGTTTGGTGTTGAATTCCAACCGCAAAGAAGTGGATGCACCGCTTTTTAAAGAGCCATTCCTGCTCGCTCCAGAGAGCGGCAACCGTCCCGGCCAATTCGAGATGATCTTTGTCGCCAACCGGGTGCGCTATCAGTATGGCTTCGAGGTGGATCGGCAGCGGGTGGTTCAGGAGTGGTTGTATGCCTTTCCGAACGAGCGGGCCAGGACGATTTTTACTCGGGCCTATCAGGCTGATGGTGATCGTTTTCATGTCGAGAGCGATCTGGGCGTTGGAATCGTGGATGTGGTGCAAGCGCTGCCCGAGGATTGGTTGGCTTTGACCAGAATGGGACAGCAGAAACCAACGCTTTGTCCAGAACTGGAGGCTGTTTATAAGTGGTTTCGTGATAAGCTAATTATTATGAGTAATAATGGCACAGTAAATCATGTTGATACACTTGATTGTCTGGAAAATGAGAATGGCCGTCAGTGGGTATTGGATTTTCTCAGAGCTGCAGATCTGGTTATCGATGATCTGATGTTAGAAAATATATCAGAAAGAAGGGTTATGATAACAGATATAAAACTAGTAGAAATAAATGAAGATGTGAACAAGTTGATTAAAGAGCAACGCCATGAAGATAAAATAAATTATTTTGATAGAAGTATAAATTATGAACTTGGAAGTGAGACGTTGAAGATCGTTCGCACTGTATCAACAACTGGCGAGAAAAAATTATTTAATCTGGGGCAAGAATCCGCCGGGACTATCCGGATGCTCGCCCTGGCTGGGCAGTGGAAAAGCATGTTGGATAACGGACAGGTCTGTTTCCTGGATGAGATCGAGGCTGGGTTGCATCCGAAACTGGCGCGCTTTTTATTGGAGCTGTTCCAAGATCCGGCCACGAATCCGAATAACGCTCAACTGATTACCACCACCCACGACACCACCCTGCTCGATCAGACGTTACTGCGTCCGGATCAGGTGTGGTTGATGAACAAGAAACGCGACCATGCCTCGCATTTTTATGCATTGTCAGACTTCGATCTCAAGGGCAGACGCGGAAACTTGCAACGGGACTATCTGGATGGTCTGTTCGGTGCTGTGCCCATGGTGCTGCGCAAGCAGCGGTTGTCGGAATTGGGCGCTGTGCCCATCTCCGGGGAAACACCATGAGCCTCCCCAAACAGCACGCGGAACGTCGGGCGGGTTGGCGCGGCGCACCCAAGAAATTGTTGATTCTGTGCGAGGATTCCGAAAGCGGATTGCACTATCTTCAAGACTTGGTGCGTGACATGCAATTGCACACCGTGACCGTGGTGCGGTCCAGTGAAAAAGGCACGGATCCATTGAGTATTGTCAACGAAGCTCTGGGAATTCGGAGAGGTGCGAACCGACGGCGGAGTCCGAAAAACGAACAGCAACGATTCGATGAGGTGTGCGCGGTGTTCGACGGGGATTGCCTGCTGCGGGGAGGATCAGAGAAAGCCAGATTCGATCAGGCGATTGCACGTTCCAACGAGGAATCGCCCATCGAGGTGTTCGTGACGGTCCCGTGCATCGAATACTGGTTCATCCTTCACCTGGGCTTCACGGATGCGCCATTTCAGGATTGTGACGAAGCCGGCAAGAAATTTGGACAGAAAATGGGCATGGATTACCAAAAATCCCATCCCAAGGTGTTTGAACTGCTGAAAACGCACGATCCAAACGGTCAGAGCCAGGCCATCCAGAACGCGCAATTTTTGCGTGAACGTCATCCATCGCGCTTTTCATCCCCCTCGACCGAAATCGATCGGTTGATCAAAAAACTCGAAGCGTTCCAGATCCAGTAATCTTACATCACTTGCAGGCGCTGGGCAGCAGCTTGGCCGGCAGGGCGGTGGGTTCGGAGCCGGCGGTGCACTGCCAGGTGGCGCCGCCATCGCGGGTGCCGAAATGGAGGGTTTTGCCGGTGATCCTGGGATTGGCGGTTTTGGGGTCAAAGGTGGCCAGCATCTCCAGGACCACCCCCGGTTCGCCACCGGTCAAGGGGGCGGAAAAAACGATCGAGCTGACATAGCGGCTGCGCAGGGTGGGGTGCAGCTCCTCCGGATTGGCCGGAACGCTCCTCTTGTCACGATGATGGGCCACCAGCGCATCCTTCATGCCGGTCATCACCGTGACCGCCTCCTTGGCCTGGGCACGGGCATCGTGCTCTTGATAGGCGGGATAGGCGACCGCGATCATCAGCACGACGATCGCGATGACGATCATCAGTTCGATCAGGGTGAAACCGGCGTTGGCGCGCATCCGTCTGCTCATCTCTCCACTCCTACGATCCAACTTACGTGCCTGATGGGGGAAGAAGCCGCCCCGACCTGCCGTGGAACCTTCATGTGACGTTCAACGGCAGGCGACTCCCGGTGCCTCCTTTTTGGCCCGAAAGCCTCCGTTTGTCAACAACGTCCTGACATGACCATCAACCTGGATCCGATGTCTTCTCAACCAGCAAACCAAAGAGACCATCCTCGTTCCAGGGGTCGGAAACCTTGAACCCCTGATCTCGCAACGTGCGTGGCACATTCATCAGCGGCTCGCCCCCCGACAGCCGGATGCGCAAGGTTTGTCCGGATGCCATGCTCTCCAGGCGCAGCTTGACGCGCACGAAGGTCATGGGACAGGTGTCGGCGGTGATATCCAGAAAGGCGTCGGCCTCCCGAACCAAGGGGGTGGTGGCCATCCGCGTCATGCCGGGGGTGTCGGGTCGAGGGGTGGGCCGGGCGCAGACCGGACACGCCGGATTGTTGCGGCGTGCCCGCCGATCCGGTTCGCCGCTGGTCACATCCAGTCCCAGGGCGTGATCCCACACCGCGGCATCTCCGATATCGAGCAGATATTTGATCGCCTCGGTTGCCAGGCGGGTGCCGGCCAACCCCTGCCATAAACCGGCCCACGGCTCGGCCAGCCGAGACCGGTTCACCGGCGGCGGTGCGCAGGCCAGACACGGCAGGGCGGGATCGAGGTAGGCCTTGGATCCGGTGATCCAGGCCAATCCGTCGGCGTCCGACCAGGTGGTCAACAACGGGATGCGGGCCGCGTGACAGACCCGATGCAGATCCGGCCAGGCCTGATCCAGATCGATGAGCAGCTCCAGGCCGGCCAGCCAGGAGTCGAGCGGCCCATCGGTGCGGGAGGGTTCGATCCGGATCGTGGGGTTGAGATCCCGAGCCCAGGCGATGGTCGCCGCGATCCGCGCCGGATCCGGGTGGCGGAGGCGCAAGGTACCGATGCCGGCGCCCGCCAGATAGAGCAGGGTGGTGACCAGGATCTCCTGGTCCGCCACCAGCCCCACCACGGCCTCGCCGAGTCGCGTCTGACCCTGGCCGCCGATCTCCTTGAGGATGATCTGCCGGGAGTAGCGTTCCGCCCACTCCGGCGCGCGGGCGTCGGGGGTCATGCGGGGGGCAGTTCGGTGGAGAGATAGCGATCGGCCAGATCCGGAATGATCACCACCGCCCGTTTGCCGGAAAACTCCGGACGGCTGGCCACCTGCAACGTGGCCGCCAGGGCCGCGCCACCGGAGATGCCGCAGGCGATCCCCTCGCGGGTGGCCAGCAACCGGGCGGTGTCGATGGCCAGGTCATCGCCGCAGCGCACCACCTCGTTGATCAGCGACCGGTCGAGCACCGGCGGGATGAATCCCGCGCCCAGCCCCTGGATTTTGTGGGGACCGGGCATGCCGCCGGAGAGGACCGGCGAGTTGGCCGGCTCCACGGCCACCACCCAGAGATGGGGCAGGGATTTTTTCAAGGTTTGCGCCATGCCCGACAACGAACCACCGGTGCCGACCCCGGCCACCAGCATGTCGAGCCGGCCATCGGTGTCGTCGAGGATCTCCTGGGCCGTGGTTTCGGCGTGAATCCGGGGATTGGCCGGGTTGTCGAACTGGTTGGGCATGAAGCCGTGTTTCTCCTGCCGCAGCAGCTCCTTGGCCTTTTGGATCGCGCCGCGCATCCCCTCCTTGGCCGGGGTGAGCACCACGTTGGCCCCGAGGAGCGCAAAGAGTTTACGCCGCTCCTGGGACATGGAGTCCGGCATGGTGAGGATCAGTTTCAACCCCTTGGCCGCGCACACCCCGGCCAAGGCGATGCCGGTGTTGCCGGAGGTGGGTTCGATCACCACCGTTTCGGCGTTGATCTGTCCCGCCTGCTCGCCGGCCTCGATCATGGACAGGGCGATGCGATCCTTCACCGAACCCATGGGATTGAAATACTCCAGCTTGGCGAGGATCTCCACGGGCAGACCGCCTAGCAGACGATTGATGCGCACCAATGGGGTATTGCCGATGGTCTCGGTGATGTTGGCGAGAATCTTGTTTCTCATGGCGGGTCGGATCCGGGTTGGAGTTGGCATGCGCAATGGGAGTCGGGTCGCAGGGGAACCGCGCGACGCCTGCCGCGCAAGGCATCGATCGTCAGCAGACGGTTCCACAGGGGCCGACCGGTTCGATACAACAGTTTAACCGCCTCGAGGGCCATCAGCCAACCCACCTCGCCCACCAGGGAACCGAGAACCCCCGCGTTCTGACAGGTGGTCCCCTCGGCCTCGGGCGGTCCACCGAACAGGCAGCGCAGACAGGCCGAGCGTCCCGGATCGATGGTCAGCAGTTGACCGGTCAGACCGATGGCCGCCCCATGCACCAGCGGGAAACGGTGGCGGATGGCCGCATCGTTGGCCGCGAAGCGGGTGGCGAAGTTGTCCGAGGCGTCGATGGTCACCGCCTGGTGACGCGCCACCTCGGCGATCGCCTCCGGGGTGTCGAGCCGGGCGCGCAGGGTGGTGACGGACCAGTCGGGCCGTTGTGCGCCCCATCGCATGGCGATGGTGTCGGATTTGAAGGCTCCCAGGTCGCGCATGGTAAAGAGAATCTGCCGATGGAGGTTGGAGAGGGCGATCCGGTCGTCGTCGGCGATCACCAGTCGGGTGATCGGCAATCCGGCCAGCGCCAGCGCCACTGCGCACCCCAATCCTCCAGCGCCGATGAGCAGCACGCCATCCAGTGGCGCCGTGCTCGCGCTCATATCGAATAGGTGATCCGGTCGCAGCTTTCGCTGGGCACGCCGCCGCGAAAGGCGCGGGTGGTCAACTCCTCGATGGAGACGGTATCCATCATCAACAGGATCTTCTCCTGGAACTCCCCCCACAACGGACGGATCACCACCCGACCGATGGGGCCGGTGGCCGCGTCCGGGGGAAGACCCGCTTCGCTGGATTCGGCCACGTCCATGACCACGCGGGCGATGTCGCCCACCGAGATCTGCGCCCGTTCCCGTCCCAACAGATAGCCGCCACGGGGGCCCCGCACCCCCTTGAGGATTCCGGCGCGCACCAGACGTTGCATCACCTGCTCCAGATAACGCTGCGGAACTCCCTGACGACTGGTCACCTCGCGGATCTGCACCGGATCGCCGGTGGAGTTGTAGGCGATATCCGTCACGGCCTCGATGGCGTAGAGCAGTTTCTTGGAGAATTTCAACATCGTCGTTTTATCCTTGGGATGACATCGCACAAAGCGCGGGTTTCAAGTCCGCGGATGGTCCAGCCAGTCGGCAACCGCCGCGATCAGACGTTCAGCCACCGCTTCCTTGGGCAGCAGCGGCCAGGGCGCCTCAAGCCCATCGCGACCGATGAGGGTCACGGCATTGGTGTCGGTGCCAAAGCCGCTTCCGGGGGCGCTCACATCGTTGATCGCCATCAGATCACACCCCTTGCGGGCCCGTTTCTCCCTGCCGCGCTCCAGGGCCAAACCGGTCTCGGCGGCAAATCCCACCACCAGCCGTTGCTTGCCGTCGCGCAAACGGATTCCGCTCCAGGCCGAAAGCATGGCGAGGATGTCCGGATTGGGCGTCAGGGCGAGGGTGAGATCCTGGGCCTCGGCCCCTTTTTTGATCTTGTCCGCCTGGCGGTTCTCGGGGCGGTAATCGGCGACCGCCGCGCACAGGATCGCCGCGTCCGGGCCGGTTTGTCCGCAACGGTTGCGCAACCAGAGGCTCAAAACCGCCTCGAGCATGTCGCACGCCGAGGTGGCCGGATGGAGCCGGGCCCCCACCGGCGGAGGGAGGGCCACCGGGCCATGGACCAGATCCACCTGGGCGCCGGCGCGCAGGGCGGCCCGGGCGATCTCCCAGCCCATCTTCCCGGAGGAGTGGTTGGTGAGATAACGCACCGGATCCAGCTCTTCGCGGGTCGGACCGGCGGTGATCAGGATGCGGCGTCCGGCGAGCTGTTTGGGGGTCAGCGCCCGACGCGCGGCCTCGAGGATTTCGCTCGGCTCGGACATGCGACCCCACCCATCCTCGCCGCAGGCCATGGAACCCGCTTCCGGACCCGAAAAGAGGATGCCATCCTCCCGCAGGGCCAGGACGTTGCGTCGGGTGGCCGGATGCTCCCACATGGCCGGATTCATGGCTGGGGCCACCAGCACCGGACCACGGCGGGCCAGGAGCAGGGCGGTCAACAGGTCGTCGGCCTGACCCTGGGCCATGCGTGCGAGCAGATTGGCGGTGGCCGGGGCGATGATCACCAGATCCGCCTCCCGTGCCAGGCGGATGTGATCCATGCCATCGGGCTCGGAAGGGGCGAACAGTTCGGTGCGCGCGGGCGTGCCGCTCAAGGCTTGCAGCGTCAGTGGCGTGACGAAACGCAGGGCGTCCGGGGTCGGGACCGGGGTGATTTCGGCGCCGGCCTCCCGCAACCGGCGGATCAACTCCAGGCTCTTGTAGGCCGCGATGCCACCGCCCAGACCGATGACGATCCGTTTGCCGTTCCAGAAATTCAAGGGTCATCCTCCCTCTTGACGGAGATCAAGAAAAAAATTATCCATTTTTTGTATGTGCAAGTCAATTTCTTTTTCACGGGTACGCACTGGCAAACCGGTTTCTTTGGAAGGGGGGTGCGGAGAGACTGGTATAACAGGACGATTTGAGGCATTGTGTGCCATGGGATGTTTGGGGCAACCAAGGGCGGATTGCGGAGGTGGCATGGGAGGAGGTGATGGCATGACCTGGCTGGTGTTGATTGGTGGCGTGTTGTTGACGCTGTTGGGCGTGATCAAGATCGTGGCCAACAGTGCGCGTCTGTTGATTTGGATGCTGGTGCTGCTGGCTGGATTGGTGGGCCTCTCCCAGGGGTTGCGGCACCATCCCGAGGTGTTGGATCGGATGGGTCTGCCGGCTGGATGGTCGGAGAAGATCCGGTCGTTCGTGAAGGGTTAAGTTAAAAGCGGGATGGGGATGGTGTGAACCGGGGAGGCCTGCTCCCCGGTGAATCGGCGCGGGCGCTGTAATTATTTAAGTTGTTTTTCATGTAACCTGTAAGATTTTCCACCTGTTTTTTCAAGCGTGTATATCGCTCTCCTGGGCTGTTTCAGGCTCTCTTCTTCCGACCTGCTCCCTGCCGTATGGATCCTCCTCCCGCCACGGTCTGGACGGGTCGCGGGGCCTGGTCCAAAAAACTTCTCAAGTCACAATGCGGCCATCCGATAATTTGATTAAGGGTTATTTTGACCAGAGATAAGCAGGCAGTCGGAATCGGGTCAAAAGCCAACTGGATGGGAAAGCGCGACACACCTGGAAAAAGTGTTCAAGTCGCATCTCAAGCCAGACGATAAATGGATTAAGATGAATTTTACCCTCGAAATGCCAGGCAACGGGCGTTCGAGGACAGAGGAGGGAGGGGATCTCCCTTCCAGGCAGTCCAAACGAGTGTCCAGGCCGCTCCTGGCACGGATGCCGGACGGTCCGGGCTCGACAGGTTGACGAGCGATGGCCGGGCGGTGCGAATCAAGCACAGATCATCAGGAAAAGGTAGACTCAAGGGTGGGGGTTAGGCCCGAGAACGATAACCCACAAGGCATTCCAGGGAAGGACAATCAAATTTGCTCGGCAGAAAACCTCGCCCGAGAACCATTTTAATAGTAGAGGAGGATTTGACCATGGCTCTCACCATCAACGGCAGCATCGCTTCGATCAACGCGCAGCGGCAACTGACCAAGAATACCAATGCCCTGTCGCAGACGTTCCAACGGCTGTCGTCCGGCCTGCGGGTCAACTCCGCCAAGGATGACGCGGCGGGTCTGGCCATCGTTACCCGCATGACCGCGCAGATTCGCGGCATGAATACCGCCAGCCGCAATGCCAACGACGGCATCTCCCTGGTGCAGGTGGCCGAAGGGGCCTTGAGCGAGACCACCTCCGCCCTGCAACGCATGCGTGAACTGGCTGTCCAGTCCGCCAATGCCACCAACAGCGATCAGGATCGTCTGTCGCTCCAGACCGAACTGGCCCAGCTCCTCTCCGAGGTGGATCGCATCTCCAAGGCCAGCCAGTTCAACGGCAAGCCCCTGTTCGGCGGCAGCACCAACGGGGTCGCTCTGGCCCCGGCCATCAGCCACTTCGCCGGTTACTTCCAGGTGGGTCCGAACGCCGGCCAGACGGTGTTGGTCTCCATTCAGCGCACCACGGTTTCGATGCTCGGATTGAGCACCGCCGCCACCACCAACTTCGGCATTTCGACGCTGGTCAAGGCGCAATCGACCATCAGCGTGATCGACAATGCCCTGAATTCGGTGTCGAGCATTCGTGCCACCCTGGGCGCCATGCAGACCCGTTTCGAGAGCATCGTCGCCAATCTGGCCAATGTGGTCGAGAACACCGATGCCGCCCGTTCGCGCATTCAGGATGCCGACATCGCCCTCGAGACCTCCAACCTCACCAAGAACTCCATCCTGCAACAGGCTGGGGTGGCGATTCTGGCCCAGGCCAATCAGCAGCCTTCGATCGCCCTGACGCTGCTCTCCGCGCGTTAGTTCAACGGATCTCCTTTCCGGTTCTCGCCCCGTTCGTTTCGCAAGGATCCCATCCTTGGGAAACGAACGGGCCGGAAAGGGGTGTCAAGCCAGACCGGCCTGACGAATCAGCGCCAGCATTTCGTCATGCACGGCATTGTGCGCGGCCACCACGTTGCCCGAGATCAGAAAATTCTCCTCGTTCGCGAAATCGCTGACCATCCCGCCCGCCTCGCGTACCAGCAGGGCGCCAGCGGCGATGTCCCATGGCGCCAGTCCCATCTCCCAGAAACCATCGTAGCGTCCCGCCGCCACATAGGCCAGATCCAGGGCCGCTGAACCCAGCCGCCGTTGATCCGCGACCAGCGGGAAGAAGCTTTCGAACGCCTTGAGATATCCTGGCAGCCGATCCAGGCGGCGATGCGGAAATCCGGTGGCCAGCAGCGCCCCTTGCAGGGAGCGACGGTCGGTCACGCGGATGCGGCGATCGTTGAGATAGGCCCCGCGTCCCCGTTCGGCCACGAAGGTCTCATCCCGCATCGGATCGTGCACCAGTCCAGAGACCAGTTTGCCCTCTTCGAGCAGGGCGATGGAGATGGCGAAGTGGGGGAGGCCGTGGGCGAAGTTGAGGGTGCCGTCGATGGGGTCAACAATCCAACAGGGTCGATCCGTCGGCAGCTTGCCACCCTTCTCCTCGGCCAGAACGCCGTATTTGGGATAGGCTTTCTTGAGTTGGAAGACGATCTCCTCTTCCACGGCCAGATCCGCGCTGGTGACCAGGTCGTTTTTGCCCTTTTCCCGGACCTCCAGTTCGTGGCGTCGGTCGAACCACTCCCGTGCCAGGGCGCCCGCCTTGAAGGCGGCACGCAAGGCGATGTTCATCGGGGGTGAATGCGGCATGCTGAATTCTCCTTGTGAAACGGTGTGATCGTGCCAACGGCCAGGGGGTGCTCCAAGGGTGCGCCCTTCCGGTCCGGGCATGGAACGATCGCGCCGTCAGGGTGGTGCCCATGGATCGTGCCATCCTTGCACGCCGGCACACGTTAACACGACCCGACCGACAAAGCCACCCGCTGGAAACATTTGCCGCCCGATTCCGTCACCAGCCAGGACAAAATTTGCCCGTTCGTCACCCGCCATGTCACTGTTGTTCATCCGGATCGTGATTGACTCACGATAGTGTTTTGCCTGTTAAAACAAACCAATGCATGAAATTTGCGAAAGCTTCGTACCCCATTCGAGGGTGATTTTAGATATTGGCACGCCTTCTGCAACAAACATGGGCAACGGCTGGTCACGGCCAGACGAACCAAGGCGGCAAGCGTTACCGCGGATCTTCCGATCCAGAGTTTCGCGGATGGGGGTGAGACCATTCTCTCCCCAACATGCACATTCAAGATCACTGGGGAGCTTTTGGAATCATGTCTCTCGGCAGCCTGTTGAACGTATCCAAACTGGGAATCTTCGCGTCCCAGGGGGCTTTGCAGACTATTTCCCACAACATCAGCAACGCCAACACGACCGGTTACACCCGGCAGACGGTGGAGCTGGAGTCGATGCGGGGCACCCAGGCCGACACCGGTGGCAACGGCGTGCGCATCGCGGATGTGCGGCGTCAGATCGATGAACTGGTGGATCGTCGTCTGCAACTGGGCACCGGCGAGTTGGGACGTCTGGAGACCCGCGACCGGTATACCAAGTTGATCGAAGATGTCTTCAACGACATGGACGGCACGGGTCTCTCCCAGGGACTCGAAGGGTTCTTCGACGCTGCCGACACCCTGGCGGACAATCCGGGCAATGCCGTGGCGCGCTATCAAATGGTGGCCAAGGCCGAGAG
>JADGAY010000260.1 GCA_015231775.1 Magnetococcales bacterium
TCCAGACGACGCCTTTTTTGCCCCTCGCGGGGGTCGGAGACGAACCGGAACGCCTTGGCCAATGCCGCCGGACCGATGAATTCGGAACTCACCTCGGCCATGGTGCAGTCCGAGTAGCAACTGCCGCAGAGGATGCACTGGGTGACGTGATTGACCTGATCATACGCCGAACTCTCCAGCACGGCATCGGTATCCGGGCCATCCTGTAGATAGGGCTGGATCCTGTGGATCCTTTCGAAGAAGGGATCGATGTCGATGGCCAGATCCTTCAGGACCGGCTGATTGGCCTGGGGGGCGATCACCACCACGCCGTCACGGGCCACGCTGCCGACGTGGGTCTTGCAGGCCAGACGGGTGCGCCCGCCGATCTTCATGGCGCACGAGCCGCAGATGGCCGAACGACAGGACTGGCGGAAGGTCAGGGTGCCATCCTGCTCGCCCTTGATCTCCTCGAGAACGGTGAGGATGGTGGTGGTGGGGGTCGCGGAGACGGTGTATTCGCGCCACTCGGAGCGGAGGGTTCCGTCCGGGCCCTTGCGATTGCGCTGAATGCGAATGGTATGGGGAGTCGTGCTCATCATGGCCTCGTCGCGTCAGTAGGTGCGGACCTTGGGGGCGTATTCGACCTTGCCCACGGTGCGGACCGGTTCGTGGGAGAGGGAGACCGCTTGCCGCGAGGCATCCCAGTGGCTCAGGGTGTGCTTGCGCCAGTTGTCGTCGTCGCGATCGGGAAAATCGGTGCGGGAGTGGGCTCCGCGCGACTCCAGACGCGCCTGCGCGCCACGCAGGATGCATTCGGCCAGATCGATCAGATAGCCCAGCTCCACGGCGCGCAACAGGTCGATGTTGAAGTCGTCCGCGTGGTCGTCCAGGTGGATGCGGGTGTAATCGTCGCGCCAGCCGGCGATCTCGGTCACGCCGGCCTCCAGCCCCTCCGGGGTGCGGAACACCCCGCAGTGGAGATTCATGGCACCGGCCATGCGGTGGTGCAGGGCGCTGGGACGCAACCCTTGGTCGGGACGGGCCTTGAGATCGGCCAGATTGGCCCGGATCGCCTCCACGGCGGCGTTGTCGAAGTCGCGGAATGTCTCCCCCTTGACAAAGGCGGCGCAGTGGGCCCCGGTGATCTTGCCGAAGACGATGGTATCCAGCAGGGAGTTGCCGCCCAGGCGGTTGGCCCCGTGGACCGAGACGCAGGCCGCCTCGCCGGCGGCGAACAGACCGGGCAGCGGGGAGGCGCCGAGCTTGTCGGTGCGGATCCCCCCCATGGAGTAGTGGGCCGTGGGACGGACCGGAATGGGGGCGTGGATCGCGTCCACCCCTTCCAGGTCGATGGAGAGTTGACGGATCTGCGGCAGTCGCTCGAGGATCTTATCGGCGCCCAGATGACGCAGATCGAGGAAAATCGCCCCATCCTTGCCGCGTCCCTCGATGATTTCGGTCTGCTCGGCCCGCGATACCACGTCGCGGGAGGCCAGCTCCAGCTTGTTGGGGGCGTACTTGCCCATGAACCGCTCGCCCAGGGCGTTGATCAGATAGCCTCCCTCGCCGCGTGCCCCCTCGGTGACCAGAACGCCGGAGGTGCGCAGACCGGTGGGATGGAACTGCACGAACTCCATGTCGGCCAGGGGCGCGCCGGCGCGCAAGGCCAGGGCCATGCCGTCACCGGTGTTGGTGGTGGCGTTGGTGTTGGAGAGAAAGACCCGTCCGTAGCCGCCGGTGGCCAGCAACACCCCCTTGCCGCGCAATCCGAAGAGCGCGCCGGTCTTGATGTCATAGGCCACCACGCCGGCGATCGCCCCCACGCGATCCGTGACCAGGCGCATGACGCTGCACTCCTGGTAGACCTTGACGCGGGCCTTGACGAGTTGCTCCCACAGGGTGTGCAGGAGCACCTGACCGGTGCGGTCCGCGGCGTAGCAGGTACGGTTGAAGCTGGCGCCGCCAAAGGCGCGCTGGGCGATCAACCCACCCTCGATGCGCGAGAAGGGGGTGCCCATGCGATCCATCTCCAGGATCGCCTCCGGGGCCTCCTGGCACATCAGTTCGATGGCATCCTCGTCGCCGATGTAATCCGCCCCTTTCACCGTGTCGTAGGCGTGGGAATCGCGGGAATCCTGGGGATTGATGGCGGCGTTGATGCCGCCCTGGGCCGCGCAGGAGTGGCTGCGCAGGGGGTGGATTTTGGTGACGATAGCGACATCGATGCCCGCCTTGACCCCTTCCAGGGCCGCGCGCATCCCAGCCAACCCCGCCCCGATGATAATCAGGTCATGGCTCTGCATGGACTCCTCCAAATGGCGGACGCGCCTCCCCTCGAAAATGGAGCGTCCGTTGCCCCTCTTGCGCGTCCTGAAAAAAGATTGAAGCGTGAAGAGATGGATGAAGGGCCTCGATGGGATCGAGGTGGCGGTCACTTTAGCCGTTGGACGCGCGGGTTGTCAAAAGGAAATCGACACAATTGGAAGCGTGGGAATTTACATGTGTATGTACTTGCACAACATGGAGCCGAGTTCGTCGAGACCGGCGGGTTTGCTCAAGAAATCGTCCATGCCGAACTCCTGGCAGCGTTGCCGGTCGCTCGTCAGGGTGGAGGCGGTGAAGGCGATCAGAATCGAGGGTTTCAAGCCGAGACGTTTTTCCCGGTCCCGCAGCCAGATGGCCAGGTCGTACCCGGAGATGTCGGGCAGTTCCAGGTCCAGGAGCACGATGTCGTAGCCCTGTTTCTCCACCAGATTGCGCGCCTCGGCGCCGCTGGCGGCCAGATCCGGGTTGACGCCCAGGCGACGGAACATTTTGACGAGAACCTCCCGGTTGAGGGGATTGTCCTCGGTCAGGAGAATCCGCGCCCGGGTCAGCCGCTCCTGGAGTTGGGCGGTGGGCGTGGAGGCCGGTTCGAAGGGTGGCGTGGCAAGGGGCGCCACGTCTTGCGGCAGAGCCAGGGGCACGGTGAAACAGAAACGGCTGCCGTGTCCCGGTTCGCTGGTGACCGACAGACGCCCGCGGAGCATGCGCGCCAGTCGGGAGCTGATCGTCAACCCCAACCCGGTGCCGCCGAAGCGACGCACGATCGAGGGATCGGCCTGGGCAAAGGCCTCGAAGATGGTCTTCTGCTTGTCGATCGGGATGCCGATGCCGGAATCCTCGACCACAAAGTTCAGAATGGCCTCGCCAGGAATGCGCGATTCCAGGGTGAGGGTCAGGTCGATGTGCCCCTGGTGGGTGAACTTGATCGCGTTGCCGATGAGATTGATGAGGATCTGCCGGATGCGACGCGCGTCGCCGATGAGGGTGGACGGAACCGCCTCAGCCACATGGGTGGTGAACCGCAGCCCCTTCTGCCCCACGGCGGGTGGGCGCATGATCTGTTCCACACCGCCCAGCAGCGCGCGGGGATCGAACGGTTCGTCCTGACGCTCCTCGGCGCCGGATTCGATCTTGGCCAGATCCAACACGTCATTGATCAGCGTGAGCAGCGCGCGGCCCGATTCGCGGATTACCCCG
>JADGAY010000042.1:0-12406 GCA_015231775.1 Magnetococcales bacterium
CTTGGCTGCGGGATCGTTTCGCGCCTTTGGCGAAACGATCCCGCGAACATGGCCAGAACAACAGGTCGCCGAAGGCGACGCGTCTTCGGAGAGCGATTCGCCCACGCCTTATGTCTGGCGGGCAACGGAGGGGGCACAGGAGACCGCGCGCGATGCGCTTTCTTTCGCCAAAAAATCGCTTGTCGTAAAAGTGCGCGAATAACTAAAGCAGTTAAACAGGCAAAGGGGAAATTCTAAAAGAAAATAAGGATATAAGTAAAAAAATTGATGAAAAGAGAAAAATTGAAAAAAAAGAAACCTCAGGGCTTTGCCCGGAACCTCACCAGGGGCCATGGGCCTCTGGATTCCGCCAGTTGTCACAGCCCTCTCAACCGCCCCGCCGCCGGCTCTCCACACACCCGACAACCAGGATTCTTGGGAATCGCCACACGCATGAACAGATGATCCATCGGATTGATCAACCAAAGCCCGCTTGCTTGCATACCCGATATTCCCAACGTCAGAATCTCTACCACCATCTTGGCCTGCAATACGGCAATCTGACCCGCGATCGGACCCAATACCCCAGATGTGGCACAGGTGGGAACCAGCGGCTCCAACCCGCATGCCAACTCCCCTGGCTCTGGATGCAAACAGGCATAACAAGACGCATGCGGGTCCAAACCGTGCATGAATGCACCCACCTGACCCTCAAAACCGAGTACCGCCCCGGAAATATAGGGAATCCCTAAATCCAGACAGGCACGATTCATGAGATGACGGCTGGCGAAATTGTCGCAGCCGTCCACAGCCAGATCACAGGATTGTAACAGGGAATGGATGTTGCCCGGCGTTACCCGGTCGTGAATGGGGGTCACGCGGGTATCCGATGCGAAATCGCGCAGAGTACGCCGGAGCGAGTGCACCTTGGGCTCGCCAAGTCGGGAACTGGTATGCAAAATCTGTCGGGGCAGGTTGGATAACTCAACCCGATCACCATCCGCGATCACCAGATGCCCGACACGCACCCTGGCGAGCAGCAAGGCGAGCGGACAACCGAGACCACCCGCGCCCAAAATGAAAACCGTCGCGGTCTGCAATCGTGTGTCAAACGCCGCCAGATTCGCGCCGTGTCTTGCGTCCAGTGGGATCATCCGGATCGGCTCGAAATGAACGGGACCGCTTGGGGTCAACAATGTCCCGCCGGCGGAAGGGAATCCGAGGATCTCCTTCCGCCGGAAAGGGGCATTGTCAAGCCGTCAGGATCAATAGTCCTTGTACTTGGCCACGACCACACCACTGACGATCAGTTGACCTTGAACCTCGATCAACGGATAACGCGAGTTCAGCGGCTTCATGTATTGACGGTTGCCATGCACGATCAACTGCTTCAAGGTGGCGCGATTGTCTTCGCTGGTGCGCGCGATCAGATAGCGGTTGTGCTCGGATTTCATGGTCGGATCGACGATGATCAACTCACCCTCGGTGAACTCCGGCTCCATGGAGTCGTCCGGAACCTCAAGGGCATAAGCCTTGGAGCTGGTGCGCGGGGCAACGGGAATCCAGGCCTTCACGTTTTCCGGATGATGGGACTCGGCGGTTTCCGGGGAATAAGCCTTGGCCTCCTCCCAGGTGATCAGGGGGATGCGGGCGATGACCGGAACACGATAGCCCTCGGCGGATTCCGAAACGCCGCTCATGCCGTGGCCGGAACCGGGAGGTCCACCCAGGCTCATTTCACCCCGTCCGGTATCCAGCCAGATCGGATCCACGCCGCAGGTCAGGGCGATGGCAACGGTGCGTCTGGAGGATCGGGAACGACCGCACTCCAGTTTGTGCACCGCAGTTTGACTGATGCCGACACGATCGGCAAGCTGCTTCTGGGTGAGATTGGCGTACTTGCGAGCCGTTTGAATGCGGTCGCTTAAAGTCAGGGTGCTGGTTCTGTCTGTCATGGTGGTTTTGTATCCTTTAATGAAGATTGGTTACGTCAAGGGTAGGTTTATACTTTTTGGAAGCCGATTGCAACCTTTTTTCTCAATACTTATAAAAAAATGTAAAAGCAAATAAGATTATTTTTTTTATCAATTTTCAATCTTAAATCGTTTATTTAAAGATCATTAAAATCTAAAAATATATAATCATGTCATGAAAATCAAAAATAAGAAAAACCGGTTGTAATTGTTTCTTGATATGATGTTAAAAAAATGCAATAATCAGTTGTCGGTGTCACGTTTTGAATGTCTTTCATTCGCGGCATTGATAGTTATCCAGCAAATGAGGCGGCATGGCATTTTTTCAAGTGGAGGTTTTGAATGGCGACTTCAACTGGCAATAAACCGATTTCCAAGGCGTCACGCCCGAAGGTCACCACCATCCAGACCGAACGGGTGGATGCCCTGATCGTCTCGGCGCGCAAGTCCCGGGACGAGCGCATGGGTGGTTATCGGGAGCGATCCCTGTCGCTTCATCCATGGGTGTGCGCCAGGTGCGCTCGCGCGTTCAATCGGGAGAACTTAAGCGAGTTGACCGTGCATCATAAGGACCATAACCACGATAACAACCCGTCCGATGGGAGCAATTGGGAAAATTTGTGTATCTATTGTCACGACAATGAACACGCCCGTTATGAAGAACATCAGGCATCTTTTCCGGGCGGTGGGCGCGGTGAGTCATCGGATTCAACCGCCACCTATCATCCTTTTGCCAACCTTAAGGAACTGTTGGCACGGAAACAGGCGTGAAGATTATCCCTCTTCACGGTTTTAGACAAGAGAAAATGAAAAAAACTCCACAAAAAACGCATCGGGACTAGGCATTTTTTTTCGGAATGGGGGAGAGATTGATGATGTGAGATATTCCTGGAGAACCATGAGGGCGTTGATGTCGGTTGATCCAGGGGTGTGGCGCGTCGAAAACTTTCCGAGTTGAACGTTGGTGTTTGGGATGAGGTTCTGACAACCGTGTCGAGGGTGGCGGTCGGTCAGAAATCCGCCTCGTCGCCCAATTCGTGAAAACCAATCCGCAGGATGAGTTCGGCGAGTTGCGCGCTCATGCGTTGGGTGTGGGCCTTGCACAAAGCCTTGCTTGTCCCCTGTTCCTTCCAGCGGGTCAACAGCTCCTTGCAGGAGGTGGTGCCAAGCTCCTCCATGAACCGTTGATGATAGATCTGCGTCAGGGTGTAGGCCTGCTCCTTGGCCTCCTCGTCCCCTGGCTGGTCACGACCGGCCACCAGACCGATGGCCAGCATCCCGCCGGTCAACATGCCGCAAGTCAATTGCAGCTCCGAAAAGCCGCCGTTGAACGGCGTTGCCAGCCGGGTGATGGTCGCCGGATCAAAACGGTGCGGGGTGAACACCTCGGCAAAAGCCCGCACGATCGCCTCGGCACAGGAGAACTGCCCATCGTCATAGTGCTGGCGGGCCAGCAGGCCGATCCTCTGGACGATCTCCGCGTCGCTCAAGCGGGTGGGGGGAGACTCCCCGACGGGGGTGGGGGTTTCGGCGGGCGTGGGGGTGTCATGCATCATCTGCCTCCAGGTGGCGTGGAGCCGGTTGGGTGGCCTGGGGGGCGTCAGGCGGGACGGTGGATGACAAGATGAATTTCGTCATTGTCGCCCTGTTCCAGGGTCTCCACCAGCAGTCCGCGCTCCCGCAGGCGCGGATAGAGCGGGTGGGGAACACGGTTGTGGATCACCCGCAGACTCTCTCCGGGATGCAGAAAGGTGACGGCCTCCAGAATGCGCAGCATCGGTTCGGGGGGAGGCAGGTCGCGGACATCCAGGTCGGTGGTCATGATCAGGAAATGGCACACATTTTATGGTTGGAGGTTCAGGCATGGTTTGGCTATTTAAGCATATGTTAATACGCTTGCCAAGTGGGACGTGATGATCTACATAAGAGAGGTGTGCCCTCCTTCCTGGATGGGTGAGCGGTTTTGGAGCGACGCGGATGGGCGGGCGGGTGATGGCGGAGAATCTGTTTCCCCTGTTTCTGCGATTGAGCGATCGTCCGTGTCTGCTGATCGGGGGCCAGGGCGAGGCGACCCGCAAGGGGGAGACGTTGCTGGCCGCCGGCGCCCGTTTGCGGATTCTGGCCGAGATCCTGGACCCGCCCCTGGCCGAGGCGGTGCGGATCGGGCGGGCCGAGTGGTTGCGCGGGGGGTTCGAGGCGACCATGTTAGACGGGGTGTGGCTGGTGGTGAGCGACGCTCCGGACGAAGCCTTGAATGCCCGTCTGTACGCAGCCTGTCAGGAGCGCGGAATCTGGCTCAACGTGGTCGATCAGCCTGATTTCTGCACGGTGATCTGGCCGGCGGTGGTGGAGCGGAGTCCGGTGACCGTGGCCATCACCACCGCCGGGCGGTCGCCGGCCTTGGCGGGTTATCTCCGGCGACGCATCGCGTCGGTGCTGCCGGAGCGGTTGGGGGCCTTGGCCGAGCGGTTGGCGGCGTGGCGACGCGAGGTGCCGGGTGGATTGGCGGCGCGCGGGGCCTTCTGGAAACGGTTGTTGGATGGGGGGGTGGCGGAACGGTTCCTGGATGGGGACGAGGCCGGCGCGGAACGGATGGTGCGCGAGGCATTGCGCGGAACCCTGGATGAACGGTGAGCGTCGGGGATTCGGGTTGGCGGTTGGGCGCGGGTGCCTGGAAGGGCGGGTCGGGTTTTGCGGGGTGTGGAGGAGACGATGATCAAGAGAATTCCGGTGCGGCAGTTGCGGGCAGGAATGTGCGTGCACGATTTCAATCACGACTGGAAGGATCCCTGTTGTCAGGATCGGGATCCGAATGCCTTTCGCGGCCCCAAGATGATGCGCACCGACGAGGAGGTGCAGGCGGTGATCGAACATGGGATCGCCGAGTTGTACATCGACACCGCCCGCGGCCTGGACGTGGAGGAGGCCCCCTCGGCGGCGGAGGTGCAGCGCATGCTCGAGGCGCAGTTGCGTGATCTGGCCGACGACGATCCGGACGAGATGGATCGTGAGGTGCCGATGGAGCGTGAGATGCATCAGGCGGCCAAGGTGAAGGCCCAGGCGCGGACCCTGGTTGGCTCGATCCTGGAGGATGCCCGTCTGGGCAAGCAGGTCACCTTGTCGCCGGTCAAGGACGCGGTGCGCAACATGGCCGATTCCATGTTCCGCAATCCGGACGCCATCCTGTCGTTGAGCCTGATCAAGCAGAAGGATGAGTACACCTTCATGCATTCGGTGAACGTGGGGGTGATGTTGATGTCCTTCTGTCGCATGATGGGGATGGACGAGGAGGAGATCATCAACGTCGGCGTGGGCGGGATGTTGCACGACATCGGCAAGATGCGCACCCCGGAGGGTATCCTCAACAAAGCCGGCAAGCTCTCGGATGAGGAGTTCCTCATCATGAAGAAGCATGTCACCTTCAGCCGCAAGATCCTCTCCGAAACCCCCGGCATCGCCGAGGTGAGTATGCATGTGGCCGCCCAGCACCACGAACGCTATGACGGCTCGGGATATCCCCAAGGGCTCAAGGGGGATGAGATCAACACCTTCGGGCAGATGGCGGCGATCGTGGATGTGTACGATGCCATCACCTCGGATCGCTGCTATCACAAGGGCAATCCGCCCCATCTGGCGCTCAAGCGCATGCTCGAATGGAGCCGGCATCACTTCAGCGCCGAACTGTATCAGAAATTCGTGCAGTGCGTGGGCATCTATCCCATGGGCACCCTGGTGCGCCTGGAGAATGGTCTGTTGGGGGTGGTGATCCGTCCCAATCACGAGAGTCTGCTCCATCCGGTGGTGATGGTGATCATCAACGGCAAGACCGGTCAGAAGCTCGAGCCCAAGGAGATCAACCTCATGGCCTACAAGAGCGATCCATCCACCGGGTACTACATCAAGGGTCACGAGGACGCCACCAAATGGCGCGTCAACCCGGTTGACTTCCTGCCCAACGCCAAACTGTACGAGTAGTTTTTCAGCGGTTATTCCGAACCCGCACCGGGTGGAGCGCCGGTACGGGTTCGGAGCGGTTGTCATCAGCTCTTGACAGGGTGCGTCTTAATAGTTGATAATTTTACTAGGTTATATCGTCCCAAAAAAACCGTCCTTCGTCGCCTTGGGACAGATCAGCGGATTGCGGGGAGCGTTACGAACAGCATGGATCACATCAAGGATATCCTGGCCAGAAAACTGGCCTACGAGGCGGATGGCAAACAGGCCATGGGGGTCCATCTCCCCGGCGAGACCGCCAAGGCGCTGCGTTGGGAGCTGCATCAATACTACGGGGCCGATCCCGGCGAGACCTTGACCACCCTCTATGGCATGGAGGTGCTCTCCCTGGATGCCGGGGAGATCCGCTTCGAGGGGTGATCCGGACGGTCCGGAGAGAGGGGTGGTCAGGTGGGATCAGGCGGTGGACCGGGGAGGTCGCCGGGCGTAACGTCCGAGGGCATCGAGCAGGCGCGGCTTGGTGATCGGCTTGGTCAGATGTTCGGTGCAGCCCGCCTCCAGGGTCTGGCGTTCGTTCTCCGCGAAGGCGTGGGCGGTCAACGCGATCACCGGCACCGGATCGAAGCCGTGGGCCCTCTCCCAGGCGCGGATGGCCCGCGTGGCCGCGTAGCCGTCCATCACCGGCATCTGCACATCCATGAGGATCAGATCATAATGGCGCCCGGTGGTGAACCGCGTCACCGCCTCCTGGCCGTTCAGGGCCACGTCGAGACGGTGCGGGGCGCGCTTCAAGAAGGTCTTCACCAACAGGATGTTGTCCTCCGAGTCATCGACGATCAGAATATCCAGTCCCGGTTCGGAGGCCCCGTTACTCTCCGCGGCACGCTTGGAGGCGGCTGATCCGGCGCGGCGCGGATCCTCCGGGGCCAGGGTGAGGGGTTCGACCGGGGTGTCGCTCACCTGGAATCGGACGCTGAACCGGAACACGCTCCCCTGGCCTGGTTCGCTCTCCAGGGTCATCTCCCCGCCCATCAGATCCACCAGCCGTCGTGAAATGGCCAGACCCAGCCCGGTTCCGCCGTACTGACGGGTCGTCGAGGCATCCGCCTGGGTAAAGGCCTCGAACACCTGGGCCTGCTTATCCTTCGGAATGCCGATGCCGGTATCCGCGACCTCGAACAGCATGCCCGCCTCGCCCAGATCCGGGCGCGGCACCACCCGCAGGGTGATCCGACCGGCATGGGTGAACTTGATGGCGTTGCCGATCAGATTGATCAGGATCTGCCGCAACCGCTTGGCATCCCCCTTCAACCCGTCCGGAATGGCCGGGTCGGTCGCGAGGGTCAACGCCAGCCCCTTCTCCCGCGCCCGCATGCCCATGATCTCGACGATTCGATGCAGCGACTCGCGCAGAGGAAACGGCGCGCACTCCAGCTCCATCCGTCCGGCCTCGACCTTGGAGAGATCCAGGATGTCGTTGATCAACTCCAACAGACTGTCTCCCGCCTTGCGGAAGATGCGTACATAACGCATCTGCTCCTCGGTCAGTTCCGACTCGGCCAGCACCTCGGCCATGCCCACGATCACATTCATCGGCGTGCGAATTTCGTGGCTCATGGTGGCCAAAAACGCGCTTTTGGCCCGATTGGCCTCCTCGGCCTCCAGCTTGGCTTCGAGCAGAGTGGACTCGGCCTTCTTGCGTTCGGTGATGTCCATGGCCATGGTGATGATCAGCCCGTCCGGATCCCCGGTCGCCCCCATGGGACGGGAGCGCACGATCCAGAACCGCTGTTCGCCCGGCGCGGGCTCGATGCGCCACTCCGCCTCCTTGAATGGGGCATCCGGGGGGAACGAGGCGTCGAGCAGGCGCAACGCCCCTGGACGCTCCCCAGGGGGCAACACCCGTTCCACCCAGTCCGACAGGGTGCCGATTTCGCTGGAGAGCTGACCGGAAAGGTCGCTCCAGCGCCGGTTGACCAGGATCACCGTGCCGTCCGCGGCGTGGATCATGATGGGAATCGGGGCGTGGAGAACCGTGCGGCGCAGACGCTCCTCGCTCATCCGATGGGCGCGGGTCATGGTCATGGCCTGGGCCAGCGCCCGTTCGCGGCTCGACGTCAGCGACCACCCCACCAGACCCAGGGCCAGACTGATCGCCAGACCCGCGATCAAGACCAGATTGGCGCCAAGCTCCGGATTCTGCACAAAAAAGCGCGGGGTGGCGCTGAAGCGGTGCAGCCAGACCCCTCCCTCCTCGCCCCCCCGGATGATCTGGCTCCAGTCGGGTCGATCCAGCGTTCCGGACAGATCCGGATGGGAGTCGAAGATCAAGGCCGTGGATCGCAACACCGGGCCATCGAAGAGTTCCACCCGCAGTTGTCCGGATTCGTCGCGAAACATCTGCTCGAAGAGGGTTTTGGCATCGTGGACGATCACCACCCAACCGTGCAGGGCCTGACGACGCTCCTCGGGGCTGGAGAGGACCATGCCGGGCCGATAGACCGGCGTGACGCGCATGAGTTCGTGTTGGATCTGGCGGTCCGGACCGGTGCGGGTGATGATCGGGGTGAAGTGGGAGAGGCCCGAATCCGCGGCCTGACGCAGGGTTTGGCGACGCCGTTTCTCGGTGGCGATCTCCTGGCCGGGGGCGAAGGGACGGCGCCCCTCCTCCAGGGTGAAATCGTGGGTGAGGATCAGGTGATCATCCCGTGGATCGTCGCTGCTGACGCGAAAGTTCGGATCGTTCAGCCGTCGCCGCGCCTCCCGTTCGAAACGGTCCCGATCGATTGCCGCCACCGGTTCCACGAAGCCAATCTGGAGCAGCCCCGGATGGCGTCCCCGAGGGGCGAGGGCGGCGGCGAAGGTCTGCCACTGCCGGGCGGTGATCACCCCCTCCGAGGAGAACCAGGTCGCCATGACCCGGGCGATGTCGGAGCGGGCCTCCAGGCGATGGCGCGCGCTCTCCCGCAGCGCTTCGGTGAGTTTCAGGAAGCGGTCGCGGCGGCTCTCGGTGTCGCGGGTGGTCTCGTGTTGCCAGAACCACAAGGTGCAGGCGATCCCCAAGGCCAGCAGCAGCCAGGGGATCAGACGCGGATGGGAGCCGGATCGGAGACGGTCTGCCATGGGGAGGGGAGAGCATCCTCGCGAAATGCATGGGGTAGGGGCCGCGCACCAGACGCGACCGACTCAAGGTTACTTATATATAGAATAGCGGAAAAAATGGGGCGCGACACCTGGAAAATCGACCTTGGCCGCACGGGTTCATCTGGGAGGGTGTGGTGATCAACCTTACAATAACCGGAATTGAACCGCATGCGTCATGAATTTCGGGCAACTCTTGGCCAGAAGGAACCACGCCCATGATGGAGAGGCAGGACGGCGAGCGAGGATTCCCGCACCCTCCGGTGAGCAGCCAGACCACCACATCCAGTCGCTTCCGGCGCGATCTGGCCGAGTTGGGCCGGGGGCTGCGCGTGGTCATCGCCCAGCGGGTGGATGGATTCGACGTGGGCCGGGTGGAGGCGGAGGCGCGGCGGCTCGAGGCCATGCGTTCGTTGCGCCACTTCGCGCGGGTCTACTTCCCCCATTACGTCTCCGACTCCGAAAGTCTGTTGCATGCTTGGCTCTTCGAGCGTCTGCCGCTGCTTGGCGCCGGACCGGGCCGGGGGTGTCGGTTGGCGCTGGCCGCACCACGCGGGGAGGCGAAATCCACCCTGATCACCCAGCTCTTCACCCTCTGGCGTCTGCTCACCGGGCGCAGTCGCTTCATCCTGATCGTGATGGATGCCCAGCATCAGGCCGCGACCATGCTCGAGGCGATCAAGGCCGAGCTGGAGGTCAATCCGCGTCTCAAACGGGACTTCCCGGATCGTTGCGGCGTGGGGAGTGTCTGGCGGGCCAACGTGATGGTGAGTCGGGGTGGGGTCAAGATCCTGGCCGCCGGCTCCGGGGCGCGGTTGCGCGGCCTGCGGCATGGGGCGGCCCGACCCGATCTGGTGATCTGCGACGACCTGGAGAACGACGAACGGGTGCGCATGCGCACCCAGCGCGACAAACTGGAGAGCTGGCTGAAAAAAACCGTGCTGCGTCTGGGTCCGCCGGATGGCTCCATGGATCTGATCCTGGTGGGCACGGTGCTGCATCACGATTCGGTGCTGGCGCGATTGCTGGCCGATGCCACCTGGGAGTCGCGCCGCTTTCAGGCCATCGTGCGCTGGCCGGACGATATGGCCGCCTGGGAGCGCTGGCGGGAGATTCTCCTGGTCGAGGGGGAGGCGGCGGCGGAGCGCTTCTACGCGGAACGCCGCGCGGCCATGGAGGCCGGGGCCATCGTCTCCTGGCCGGGGATGCGGAGTCTGGAGAGCTTGATGAAGATTCGCGCCCGTGATGGCGCGGACGCCTTTGACGCCGAGTTGCAGAATCAACCCATGCAGGAGAACGCCCCGTTCGCCACGCTCCATTTCTGGAGCGGGGAGGCCGGGGATTGGCTCTGTTTCGGCGCGGTGGATCCCTCCCTGGGGAAAGCGGGGGGGCGCGGGGATCCATCGGCGATCCTCGTCGGCGGGTACGATCCGGCCAGTGGGGTGTTGCATCTGCTGGAGGCCGACATTCGGCGCCTCTCCCCGGATCGGATCATCGAGGCGGTGATCGCCCTTCAGGCCCGTCATGATTGTCGCGCGTGGGTGGTGGAGACGGTGCAGTTCCAGGAGTTCTTCAAGGACGAGTTGGTCAAGCGCTCGGCGCGGGCCGGCGTGCCGGTTCCGGCGCGGGGGGTCAAACCCAACCGTGACAAGGGGTTGCGCATCGGCGCGTTGCAACCCCATGTGGCCAATGGGCTGATCCGTTTTCGGCGCGAACAGACGGTGCTGCTGGATCAACTGCGTCACTGGGGCGAACCGGATGCCCATGACGATGGTCCGGACGCACTGGAGATGCTGTGGCGCGCCGCGCGGGACGGCTCCGGCAAGGTGGGGGAGTTCCATGCCCTGGGCGTGCCTCGCGTGGGATGGGCGTCGGTGGATCGGCTGGATGCGGGGTTGGGCGCGGAGGGGTTCGGCAGCCTGCCGGGCGGGGCGGGTTGGCACGGCTTTTGAGGCCGGCTGGCCCGGATGCGTTGCGCGGGAATCGGGATTGGTCGATAATCCGGTCTTGACCCAGGTTTGACCAGGGAGCGGGGGCCTGGTGAACGCCGGGTCGTGGCAACCCCAGGCGGGGCCGCGCTCCATTAACATTCGATCGCATGCGGAGAATTCGATCTTGGACTGGAATCGTTATGGGCGGGGGAGATCCCGCGTCGCGGGTGTGGTGGGCCTCGTCATGCTGGCATGGGTGTTGAATCTGGCCGCGCCGGTCCAGGCCGAGGAGCGACCCTTGGATCCGGAGCGTCTCAAACGGATGCTCGCGGATTCGGAACGCCAGTTCGGCCCGGAGAGCAGTGTCACCGCCACCGCCCTGACCCAACTGGGGGAGATCGATCTGGCGGCGGGACGGGATCGGGAGGCCGAGGTCTCGTTGACACGGGCGCTGGGGATTCTGGAGAAGCGTCTGGGCGCCGATCACCCCGAGGTGGCCGAGGCCCGCACCCGACTGGCGCGCGCCAAGAGTCGTCTCGGGAACTTCGCCGCCGCCCGCGCCCTGCTCGAGGAGGCTCTGCGGGGGGTGGAACACTCCCTGGGCGCCGAGCATCTGAACACCGCCAGCGCCCGGATCAATCTGGCCCGTCTGCTCATGGCCGATCCGGAGCATCGGGAGCGGGCGGCCAAGCTGGTGGAGGGGGCTCTGCCACTCCTGACCCGTGGTCTCTGGGCCGACCATCCCCGGGTGGCCGAGGCGTGGATGGTGTTGTCGCGCATCCGCTTCGCCCTCGGACGGCGGGACGAGGCCCTGGAGGGGCTGGTCACGGCACTCAAACTGCGCGAGAAAAGCCTGGGGAGCGATCATCCGTTGGTGGCCGAAACCCTGCGGGAACGGGGTCATCAATTGACCGTGCGCGGGGAGGCTGCGAGCGCGGAACCGTTTCTGCGCCGCGCGGTGGAGATCCTGGAGAAGGGTGGCGAGGGGGCGTTGCCGGAGTTGGCCGAGAGTCAGGAGCGGTTGGCCGAGGCGTTGATCGCCCTGGAGCGGCGTCAGGAGGCCGAGGCGCTGCTGAAACGGGTGCTGGCGGCGCGGGAGAAGAGCCTGGGCAAGGATCATCCGTCGCTGGTGAAGGTGTCCAACGATCTGGCGCTGTTGCGTCTGGCGGTCGGGGATGTGGCCGGCGCCGAGACGCTGTTCAAGCAATCGTTGACCATCGCGCGGCAACGGATGGGCAACGACCACCTTCAGGTGGCGTTCATCCTGAGCAATCTGGCCCAGATCGAGACGCGGCGCGGCCACAAGGTGGAGGCCGAACGGCTGTTGGATCAGTCGGTGGCCACGGCGGAACGGTTCTTCAAGGACAATCCCCTCGGGCTCTCCGACTGGCTGGCCAATCTCGGGTTGATCCTGCACAAGGAGGGTTC
>JADGAY010000042.1:12506-23805 GCA_015231775.1 Magnetococcales bacterium
TCGGGCTCTCCGACTGGCTGGCCAATCTCGGGTTGATCCTGCACAAGGAGGGTTCTCGGGAGCGTGGCGAGCGTCTGTTGCGGCGCGCCGAGGCGATTCTGGTCCAGAAACTGGGCCGAAATCATCCCCAGGTGACGCAGGTGACCCAGGCGATCCAGGCGTTGGCGAAGCTGCCGCCCACTGCGTCCGCCGCCCCGGCTCCCGTGCCCGTCCAGGTCGCCCCGGCTCCCGTTGCCACCGCGCCAGACGGAGAACCGGCCTTGCAGGCGGTTCGGCAGGCCTACACGATCACCCCCGCCACCATCGTCCCCCTGGAGCCGCTTCCTGCTCCATCGACCACCGTCACCCCGCCGGTAGTCGTGGCCCGCGGGGAGAAGTCCCCCGGCGCGCCGGAAGCGGGTTCCGTCGCCGTGGCTGGGAAGTCGCACCCTGCCAAGGAGTCCTCCGCCAGGGAGGGGTCGTCCAAGGAGGTGAAACAGGGCGCGGTGGTTCATCTCTCCTGTTTTGCCATGGCCAGTCCGCATGCCGAGCAGTTGACCGCGAAAATCCGCGCCCTGTCCTATCCGGCCTATCGCAAGCTGATCAAGAACGGGGAGACCAGTTTCGAATGTGTCTTCGCCGGTCCGTTTTCCACCCGTCCAGAGGCTGAGGTGGCGGCGGAGAAGATTCGTGTCGGCGCGGGGGTGGAGAATCCCCTGGTGGGGCGTTACACGCGCGGGGAGTAGAGTGTCGAATCCATCCAGGAGTGCGCGGGGGGTTCCCCGCGCGCGTCAGGTTTGATCGCTTCTGGGACGGCGGATGATCATCCAGGCGGGGGAGCGGAACCGGACGATCATGGCGTAGAGTGCGATGTAGCAGGTGATGAAGATCCCCACGAAGATCACCAGCATCAGGGTGTCGTTCCAGAACAGGATCGATGGCGCGATGGAGAGGGAGGCCAGCACCCAGAGGTAGGGGGAGGTCAGCGAGTTGCGGTAGGTGATGTCCGCGGCCTCCTGGGAGCCCACCATCCAGCGGACCAGACGTCGATAGATCAGGGAGTGGAGATGGATGGCATCGGCGATGCCGGTGCCGGTACCGCGCAGGAATTTGCGTCGGTAGATGGTGAACAGGGTCTCCCAGACCGGATAGATCACCGCCAGCAGCGGGAACCAGGGGGAGACCTGGGGATTGCGGGCCACCAGCAGGACCGAGATTTCAGCGATCATGAATCCCCACAGATAGGCCCCGCCATCTCCGGCGAAGATCAGTCCCAGGGGGTAGTTCCAGGTCAGAAAACCCAGGGTCGCGCCGATCATGGCCAGGCAGTAGAGCATCAGATAGCGATCGCCGACCTCGTTGCAGACATAGGCCATGGCGCTCAGGATCATGATGACCACCATGCCGGCCAGGCCGTTGAAGCCATCGATGATGTTGATCGAGTGGGTGAGACCGCCGACGGCCAGCAGGGTGAATAGGGAGCTGAGGAGGAAGGATTCGGCCAGCCAGTCGTCGAGGACCGGGATGCCCAGGTGGATGATGCGGGCGTTGAGCAACCAGATACCCAGTCCGGCGGAGACGAAACTGCCGATCAGACGGGGCAGGGGGCCGATCCGTTTCAACAGATCCTCGGCGATGCCGAGCCCCCAGACCGGCAGGGCGACCAGGACCAGCAGCCAGGGATAGATGACGTGGCCATGGAGTTTGATGATGGCCACGCCGGCAAGCAGGCCGACCAGCAGGGGGATGCCGCCGATGCGGGGGGTTTCGGAGTTGGCGTGGAACTTCTGGGGTCCGCCATCGGTGCGATCCGAGGAGAGATGCACATGCAGACGCGCGAACCGGATGAGGGTCGTGGAGATCAACCAGGTGGCCAGGAATGCGCTGAAGATGATTTCCAATGCCCTTCTCCGGGGCAAAGCGGGTTGCCCTTCGCATCATAAATATAACCGCGCGAATTCTTCTTGGCGAGGAGGGTCCGTGCAGTTGGTCGTGAAGCAAGCGGGTCCGAAAGGTTGTTTACCTTAACTCACCATACCGGAACTTATCTGAATTGAGTTTATCATGCATTGACGCTGATGACATCCAATTTGTTGATAGGGACGCATTTATTTTTGCCATAACCGGCCAGGATCGTTCCTGGCCCACCCGCCATTGCCACGGATCACGGTGTGTGTTAGAATACGATTTTGTTGATAAATCAATACGATTATAATTATTATCCCCAGCACCATCCAGATTCAAGGCAACGCATGTCCATTACCGAACAGACGATCCGTCATGTGGCCACGCTGGCCCGTTTGCAGATCTCCGACGCGGAGATCCAGACCTACACCGATCAGCTTTCGCGCATCCTCGGCCTGATGGAGCAGTTACGCGCCATTCCCACCGACGGGGTGGCACCGATGTCCCACGCCGTGGAGATGTCCATTCCGGAGCGGGAGGATCGGGTCGAAAACGGGGACCGCCGCGATGCCATGCTCGCCAACGCCCCGGATGCCGAGGAGGGGTGCTTTCGCGTCCCGAAGATCATCGAGTGATGACCCATCGTTGAACTGGAAACCGTGGGGGGGAGCCCCCTCGCGTCTCCCGGAGTCCCGGACACCCCAGGGGGTGTGCTTGTCAAGATTCGGGAGCATCAAGGTTAGTACGTACCACCAGCAAGGATACCCCGGAACGTGGAACCGACCATCCCGACCTTGGCGCACGCGGCCCGAGCCCTGGCCGCGCGCGAGATCTCCAGCGTGGAGCTGACCCGTGCCTGTCTGGCGCGCATCCAACGGTATCAACCGTCCCTGAACGCCTTCGTCACCGTGGACGCGGAGGGTGCCCTGGCCGCCGCCGGGGAGGCCGATGCCAAACGGGCCCGCGGCGCGGGGATCACCCCCCTGACCGGCATTCCCCTGGCCATCAAGGATATCTTCTGTACCGAGGGGATGCGTACCACCTGCGCCTCGCGCATGCTCGAGAACTTCCGGCCACCCTACGAATCGACCGTCACGGCGCGGTTGCGCGCCGCCGGCGCGGTGCTCCTGGGCAAGACCAACATGGACGAGTTCGCCATGGGCTCCTCCAACGAGACCTCCTTTTTCGGTCCGGTGGCCAACCCCTGGGATCTCAAGCGTACTCCTGGCGGCTCCTCGGGCGGTTCCGCGGCGGCGGTCGCCGCTGGGCTGTGCGTGGCCGCGTTGGGCACCGATACCGGTGGATCGATCCGTCAGCCGGCGGCCATGACCGGCATCACCGGCTTGAAGCCCACCTATGGCCGGGTCTCCCGGTTTGGCATGATCGCCTTCGCCTCCTCCCTCGATCAGGCCGGCCCCATGACCCGTGACATCGCCGATGCCGCATTGTTGCTCCAGCAGATGGCCGGACACGATCCCAAGGACTCCACCTCCATCAACGCCCCGGTGCCCGATTACCACGCCGCGCTCGAGCAACCGGTGCGGGGCATGCGCATCGGCCTGCCCCGTGAGTATTTTTCCGAGGGGCTCCACCCCGAATCCCGCGCCGCCATCGAGGCGGCCATCGAGGTCTACCGGGGTCTGGGGGCTGAAATCGTCCCGATCTCGCTGGCGTATACCGGGCACGCCATCCCCACCTACTACATCATCGCCCCAGCCGAGGCCTCCTCGAATCTGGCCCGTTACGACGGCATCCGTTTCGGTCACCGTTGCGACCAGCCCAGGGATCTCAAGGATCTCTATGCCCGCACCCGTGCCGAGGGGTTTGGTCCCGAGGTCAAGCGACGGATCATGCTGGGCACCTATGTCCTCTCCTCGGGCTATTATGACGCCTATTACCGCAAGGCCCAGCGGGTACGCCGCCTGATCGCCGAGGATTTCGCCCGCGCCTTCCGAGACCATGATCTCTCCGTCATCCTCACCCCGACCGCGCCCGAGACCGCTTTCGAACTCGGCGCCAAGAATCAGGATCCGGTCAGCATGTATCTGTCGGACATCTACACCATCAACGTCAATCTGGCCGGCTTGCCGGGGGCCTCCCTGCCGTGCGGTTTCGATGCCAAGGGGTTGCCGATCGGGTTCCAGCTCATTGCCCGCCCCTTGGATGAGGCCGCCATCCTCACCGTCGGACACGCTTATCAACAGGCCACCCAGTGGCATGCCGCCAGACCCGGAAACACGCCATGACCATCCAGGACCGTTATGAAACCGTGATCGGGCTGGAGATCCACACCCAGCTCGCCACCCGTTCCAAGATCTTCTGCGGCTGTCCGAACCGTTTCGGCGCGCCGCCGAACACCCAGATCTGTCCGGTCTGCGCCGCCTTTCCCGGCGTGTTGCCGGTGCTCAACACCGCCGTGCTCGATCTGGCCATCATGACCGGTCTGGCCTTGAACGGCACGATCCGGACCCGCAATGAGTTTGCCCGCAAGAACTATTTCTACCCGGATCTGCCGGCGGGCTATCAGATCTCCCAGTTCGAGTTGCCGATCGTCGAGCATGGGGCCCTCATGATCGAACTCGAGGATGCCCCGCGCAAGCGGATCGGCATCACCCGTGCCCACATGGAGGTTGATGCCGGCAAGAGTCTGCACGAGGGGATCGTGGGGGCCTCCTGGGTCGATCTCAACCGCACCGGTACGCCGCTTCTGGAGATCGTCACCGAACCGGATCTTCGTTCCGCCGCCGAGACCGGGGTGTTCTTGAAGAAGCTCCGTGGGTTGGTGCGTCATCTCGGGGTGTGTGACGGCAACATGGAGGAGGGGTCGTTCCGCTGTGACGCCAATGTTTCGGTGCGTCGTTTTGGCGATCCCAAGCTTGGCACCCGCGCGGAAATCAAGAATCTCAACTCCATTCGCAACGTCATGCGTGCCATCGAGTACGAGGTCGAGCGGCAGATCGATCGCATCGAGGCCGGCGAAAAGGTGGTTCAGGAGACCCGTCTGTGGGATGCCAATCAGAACCTCACCCGTACCATGCGCGGCAAGGAGGAGGCCCACGACTACCGTTATTTCCCCGAGCCGGATCTGCCGGTGGTGGTGATCACCCCGGAGCGGATCGAGGCGGTGCGTGCCACCATGCCCGAGTTGCCGGACCAGAAGTTTGCCCGGTTTCAGGCGGAGTTTGGTTTGAACGACTACGATGCCGGGGTGTTGACCGCGGATCGGGAGATGGCGGATTACTTCGAGTCCGCCCTGCTCGTGGCCCGTCCGGCGGATCCCAAGGCGGTGGCCAACTGGGTGACCGTGGAGCTGTTGGGTCGGCTCAATCGTGAGGGGATGGAGATCGGTCAGTCGCCGGTGTTGGCCGAGGCGCTTGGCAAGTTGGTGCATATGATCCACGGGGGGGTGATCAGTGGCAAGATCGCCAAGACGGTTTTTGCCCATCTGTGGGAGCAGGGGGGCGATCCCCAAAAGATTGTCGAGGAGCGCGGTCTGGTTCAGGTGTCGGATCAGGGGGCCATCGAGGCCGAGGTGGATCGGGTGTTGGCCGCCCATGTGGAGAAGATCGCGCAGTATCGGGCTGGCAAGACGCAGTTGTTGGGATTTTTTGTGGGTGAGGTGATGAAGGCAACCCGTGGCAAGGCCAATCCGGGGGTGGTCAACGGGTTGTTGAAGGAGAAGTTGGTCTGAGGGGACGGTTGGTCGGTTGCCATAAAGATCCAGGACTCAACAGGTTCCCTGGATCTTTATGGGTCAGTTTAATAACTTAAGTTAGAAAACTTATTTTCCTGACAACTGATCAATGAGCGCACGAATGGTGTCGTTGCGCGATTCGGCGATGCCCAGGTCGTTGATGAGAACATCCCCACCTGTGAGACGCCGCAGGATCATCAGACCGTCCGACGAGGAGACCGCGCCACTCTGGTCCACGTCAAGGGTCTTGTCGGCGGTCAATCCGTCGATGATGGCACGGATGGTATCGTTGCGCGACTCGGCGATGCCCAGGTCGTTGACGATGACATCTGCACCGGTAAGACGCCGTAAGATCATCAGACCATCCGAAGAGGAGACAGTGCCTTCCTGGTCCACATCCAGCTTGGAAGAGGTGGCCGCGCTCGGGTCAATCACGGTGATCACCTGACTTAGCACCAGACGCGGACCATCGCCGGCATCGCTGGTGGGACCGTAACCGAGTTGGGTGGTGGTGTAGCGGGAGCTGTTGTCGCTGAGCGCCACGTAGACCACATATTGACCGGGGGTGGCAAAACTCATCGACTGGCTGGCGGAACTGGAGAAATTGGTCTCTGCCCTGGCCCCCACGCCGGGAATGTGCCAGGTGACCGAGATGGCGTTGCTCTCAGGGTCCGTGGCCTGCACCGTGCCAGAGACGGTCAGAGGCGCCACGCCGGTGGTTTTGTCGAAGGAGAGCGTGGCACTGGGTGGCTTGTTCCAGGATGGGGTGGCGGTGACCTCGAAGGTGTGACTGGCCGCCACCTGGTTATTGTCGAGCACATAAACCTTGTAAGTGCCCGGAACCTTCTTGAGAATGCCGGCATAACCGACGCCCTGCACCGCGTTGGCGCAAGTGTAGGAGCCACCGCCAAGATCCGTGCAGTTGAGCGCGGCGGTGCTCTCCTGGATGGTGTAACCATAGGGATCGACGACGATCACCTCGACGCTCTTGACCGTGGTCCAGTAGAAGGACATCTCAATCCACAACACCTCGGCGTCACCGGTGGCGTCGGTGAGGGTGGTGAAAGGTAGACGATCACTGGTATTGGTGCTGGATTTGGTCAACGCACTCTTGGTAAACAGGGTCACCGTCGCCGTGGGCGGGGTGTAGGTCGCCGGGGTGGTCGGATTGTTAGAGGAGCCGTACAGGGCCAAGCCCGCTGCCTTGTCGTCCGCCATCAGGTGCGAGATGTCGTTGTAAGGAAAGGCGTACATCAACGACACCGGGTTGTCCGAGTGACCGAGGCCGATCAGATGACCGATCTCGTGCAGGATCACCCGCTTGAAGAGCCGTTCCGCCTGGGCGCTGGAGAGTTGCCCACCCTGGGTCCAGTCGAAGACGTTGGAGATCACCACGCTGCCGTCCGTATACGGATCATACCCCAGAGCCCGGTCCGAGCTGTCGTTGGAGGAGGTCCAACTGCTGCGGGAGGGGCCGGCATAGGCAGCGGCGCCGTTGGCGTTGCCCCAGATCACCGAAACCTTCTGATCGCTGTCGATATCCTGGATCGTGGTGTCGGTGCCGGCGTAATGGAACGTCACCCCGCACGCCCCTGACCATTCGTTCAGCGTCTCCTGGATCATGGCGACCACCTTGGCGCTGTCCTGGAACAGCGTCGGGGCGTTGTTCGGGTTGTAGACCCAGTTGATGGTGCCATTCCAACGACCAAAGCCGGTGCTGATGCCCAGATAGGGTTGGTAATAGCTCTCAGCCAGGGCTGGAAGCGGGGCGAGCAGCAGGAGAAACAGCCAGAGCAGCCGGGAGAGCCGTTGGCAAGCGGGAAGGATCATGGTTTACCAAACGAGAAGAGTTCGCGGATGCGAGCGATGAAACCGGGACGTGGTTCGTCCGCCGGACGCGGAGCAATGAAATAAAGCGTGGAGCCGCGTTGCTTCATGATGCCGGCGATCTGCATCGCCCGTTCGCCGAAGCCCATGAAATAATCCACCCGGCCTGGGCCACGGATGGCGCCACCGGTATCCTGATTGACCGTGAAGCGCAGGGTGGGGTTCCAGGTTGACGCCGAGCCATCGGGATTCAGATCGGGCAGGGTGACGTTGAGCAGACCGGGCGCACCCTTGGGAAAGAGGGTGGCATCCGTGGCCATGGAGCGCTCCCCGGTCAACGGCACGCCGATGTTGCCGAAGGGGCCGCCATCGAGCTTGCGGAAAAAGACGTAGGATGGGTTGGCGTTGAGCACCCGATCGCGTTGCTTGGGGTTCTCCTTCAACCAGTGGCGCAGGGCGGGCATGCTCATGTTCTCCTTGGAGATCTGGTTCTCCTCGATGAGCAGCGCGCCGATGGAGCGATAGGGCTGGCCGTTGGTGGCGGCGTAGCCGACCCGCAGGGTGGAGCCGTCCGGGAGTTGGACGCGACCCGAGCCTTGGATGTGCAGAAAGAAGAGGTCGATCGGGTCATCCACCCAGGCCAGCTCCAGATTGCCCCCCTTGAGCACCCGCTCCTGGTCGATGCGGGCGCGATCGTAATAGGGGCGCAGGCGACCCTTGTCGATCCGTCCGATGATGCGTTTGTCCTTGAACTCCGGCGACCACTCGGAAAGATCCGCCTCCACCAGGTTGCGCGGGCGGCGATAGATCGGATAGGCGAAGGTTTTGGTCTGGGTGAGCGAGCCGCGCAGCAGCGGTTCGAAATAGGCGGTGACCAGCACGTCGCCCTGCTGGTCCCCGCCCACGGAGCGCAACAGCAGGTAGTTGGCCTCGAGATGTTTCAACAGGGCGGTGGATTCCATGGAGCGGGCCGAGCGGGCGAGATCCTTGCACGCTTCGACCATGGTTTCGGCGCTGAACTGGCGCGGTCCGAAGCGGACCGTGGTTTCCGGGGGAATGGAGGCGTAATACCCGGCGCTGGCCTCGAGGGCGTCGGCCCACGAGGCCAGATCGTTGTCCTGATGGATCGACTTGGCGACCTGACTCCAGGGGACCAGGGTCAGGCTGTTCTCTTCGGTGATTTTTTTCTCCGGCGCGGGCCCCGAACAGGCGGCCACCCAGGCGATCAGAAGGATCGCCAGGAGATGACGCGCCATGCGGAACGATCCGAACATGTCACGAGGCCAAGTCACGGCACGCTTCTGGCCACTTCGCCAGGTTGCTGGATGGCGGACAGGAACCAGTTGGGGTTCCGGTTGCCCACCGGGCGGCAGAAGGTCCAGTACTCCTCGACCTGAATCGGACGGTTGGGATCGCCGCTCAACACCTTGCCGGCCACATCGGTTTCGTACTCCACCATCTCCACCACGAAGTGGACCGTGAGCCAATCCTCGCCCGCTTCCTGCCACGCCTCGGAGATCTCGGCGGTCTGAAAGCGGATTTTTTCGAGGATGTCGCGACGTCCGGCGTTCTGGCGGTCGCGCGCCTGGTGTTCGATCAGGGACCACATCCGCTCGGTGAGCAGGGGACGCAAGCGCTCCACGCTCCAGTCGCTCCAGGCTCCCTGGATCATCTGGAAGGCGCTTTTGGCCCCGCCCAGAAATTGGGCCTCGTTGAAGCCGGGATCCATGCTGGCGATCTGCGACAGACCCTGGGTCACCTCATCGGTCGGCTGACCGAAGGAGAAGCCCCCCGGTGCCTGGCCGCCCTGGAACTGGAACCCTTCCGACCCTTGCGGTTTTTTTTCCAGCGAGACCCGGCCCTGATTCGGGATCGGGGTGTTGGGCACCGGCATGGGCATGGGTTGGGGCATGCGCGGCGCGCCGCGGGAGCCCAGACGACGCATCACGAACCAGATAACCCCGCCGATCAGCAGGATTTCCAACAGACCGATGCCACCGCCCGCGCCACCGAAGAGCATGGAGCCGATCAGCCCGCCGAGGGCAAGGCCAGCGATGCCGCCCATAAGTCCGGAACCGAATCCCGAGGGGCGAGACGCGGGCGCGGCCATGGCCGGGCTTGGGGTGGTGTGGGAGAACTCGGGACGGGTGGTGGCCTCGCGTGGGGTGGAGAAGCTGCGTGATCCGCGCGATCCCGAGGAACTGCCGCCGCCGAAACGGGCGGCTTCGGCATCGATGGGAGGCATGGCCACGGCCAGTCCGATCAGCATGAGCAGGATCAAGATCAGGGGGTGACGGATTTTCATGGTTGCTCTCTTTGAGTCTCGGTTGGTTTTGAATGGGCTTCCCAGAGAAGTTCGGTCAGGTGACGCGCCTGCACCGGTGCGTCCATCTCCCGCAAGCCGGCTCCCAGGTGCAGGATGCAGCCCGGATTGCTGGCCGCGACGACATCGATTCCACCGTGGGTGATGGCTTCGAGTTTGGCGGCGCGAATCCGTTCGGAGCGTTCCGGCTCCCGCAGCAGATATTCGCCGCCGGCTCCGCAGCAGAATGCCGGCGAGCCTTCCGGAGCCAGTTCGTGGCGCGTGCCGGGCAGCATGTCGAGCAATACTCTGGGTTGCGTCAGTATACCCAGACCATGACGACTTTGGCAATGGTCATGGTAGGCGAACGTATGTGTCGCGGAACCATGGAAGAGAATCCCGCCTGCTTTCAGGCGCGGGGCCAGAAAGTTGGCCAGGTCGATGGTTTTTTCGGAGACCTGTTTGGCGACCGCTCCGAGTTCCGGATCGCCTCCCAGGGAACGGGCGTACCCCTTGAGGGTGACCATGCAGATGGCGCTGTCGCTGACGATCGCCTCCACCGGTTCGATGGCGGCCAGGGTTTTCAGGGTGGCCCTGGCCTGGCGCAGAAAGGCTTTTCGGTCCCCGGACTCCCGGTAGGGGGCGCCGCAGCAGCCGAATTCCGCAACAGGGATCACCGCATAGCCGGCCAGGTCGAGGAGATTGGCCGTGGATGGTCCGGCATTGGGGAAGAACAACCGGGTCATGCACCCTTGCAACAGGGCGACGCGGGGTTTTTCGGGCGTGACGGTGGGCCAGGCGGGCGGGGGCTTCGTGGGTTTTGGGAGCAGATTGTCCAGTCGCCGCAGGGGTGGGATCAGATGCAGCAGCCGGGAGGCGCGCAACAGGTGTTGCAGACCAGAGGATTGATACCAGCCGAGGAGTTTGGCCGCGAGGCGGGTACGGCGCGGATGATCGGTGATGCGGTGGAACCAGCGGCCTGCGCGGGAGGTGGGCACCGGATGGCGGGAGCGCAGATGTCCGATCAGTTTGGCGGGTTTGACCTTGGCCGGACAGGCGGTCTGGCAGGCCCGGCAGAGCAGGCAGTGGGAGAGCGGTTCGGCGACCTCGTCCATGCTGAGGGTGCCGTCGCGCAGGGCCAGCAGCAGCGAGATGCGGCCTCGCGGGGATTCGGTTTCGTCGTTGTCGCTCAAATAGGTCGGGCAGACCGGCAGGCAGTAGCCGCACTGGGTACAGAGGGTGGCGTTGGCGAGAGGGTCGGGGGGTGGGGTCGATGCGGTGGATGCGGTGGGTTTCATGGCACTCTGTCACGGGGGTCCGGGGGCGATGGTCGGCCCCGGCGGGGGCGGGGCAGAGCCCCGCGACTTGGATTTTTATGGCTTTTCTTCGCGCGCTTTTTAAGTGCCCTGACACGTTGCCGGTTTTGGGCAACGTGTCAGGGCGAATGGCGCGGGAGAATACAAAGCCGGCTCCGGCGGCCTGCTTGGGGCAAGGCGAAGTCGGGTCGTTTTGCCAACGGCGCAAAACGACCCGACTTCCAAGGCTGCGCGCAGCGTTTTTTCGCAAAAGGCGCGAAAAAACGCTTTTTTGAA
>JADGAY010000043.1 GCA_015231775.1 Magnetococcales bacterium
CCTCCTGGGAGAGGATGTTGTTCTTCTCCGACACCCCCTCGACGATCCGTTGCGAGCTTTGGGCGTCGTCAGCGATCTGATCGCGGATCTTGATCAGCTCGGCAACGCAGGCGGTGATGCCGCCGGAGTGGAGGTTGATGATGCGCATGATCTTTTCCAGCCGGTCGGCCAGACGGTTGACCGCGTTGGCAATGCCGGTTGGATCCCCCTTCTTGCTGCGGATGCGGATGGTCATGTCCCCATCCGCCAGACGCTGAACCGTGTCCTCGACCAGATGGATGTCACCCCCCACCTGATGGAGAATGGTTTTGGCGATGGTGAACGACAGCGCCAGCAGCACGACCAGGATGATGATGATCTCTTCCAGCAAATGAATCAAATCGCTCTGGAAGGCGTTGTCCACATCGTCGATGTAGATCCCGGTACCGACGATCCAGCCCCAGGGCTTGAAGCCCATGACGTAGGAGATCTTGGGAACCGACGTGCCGGGATCCTTGGGGTTGGTCCACGCGTAGGAGACGAAGCCGGCATCCTGTTTTTTGACCAGTTCCACGAATTCCTGGAAGTAAGCCTTGCCGTGGTGATCCTTGACACCCGCAACATCCTTGCCCTCCTGATCGGGTTTGTTCGGATGCATGACCATTTTCGGGGTCATGTCGTTGATCCAGAAATAGTCGTGGGTGATCTCACCGTAACTGAAGGTGCGGATCATCGCCTTGGCGGCATCCTGGGCCTGGGCCTGGGTCATCTCGCCGGTGGACTGCTTGGCGTGGTAGAACTTGAGCACGTCGTGGGCCGTTTCCACCAACTGGCGGGTGCGGGTTTGACGATCTTCCAGCATGCCACCCTTCTTGGAGTGCAACAGCAACATGCTGGTTACCAAAAGACTCAGAATGGCCAGAACCAGGATCATGGCGATCCGTTTTTGCAGGCTCATTCGGCCAATGAACGCGGCCACGACGGAGAGGGATGCGGAAGATTTCATGGGCTTGCCTTTTCCGGATGGTAGGTGAAGCATGACTGGGCCATGATACCCTGATAAATTATCAAAACGAAAGGGTTGTTGCGATGGGTTGCGTAAATCGGTTTATCACGGGCAACAAAGGGCCGAGGCGGGGCGGATTCTGGCGTGGGGTGGCACGGTGACGGCGTGGGCGGGATGGTCCGAAGGGATGAAAAAGGGGGTCGGGAGGGGAGGCTGGGATCAAAAAACGAGGAGGGTCACATGAATCAGAGTTTGGAAGCCATGATTTTCCTTACGCTTCTGGCGGGGTGGCGACGTGCTAAAATCCTTGGGGCGTATAGCCCGCACCCAAAAAAAAGTCAACCATGCCCCCGGATGTTCCAGCCCGATTCACCCCCCTGACACCCGGTTGCCAAGAAATCAAAAAAAATCCACATATCCTCTTGACCTTCCCTTTCGGTTCCTCTATAAAGGCGGGTGTTTCACGGCGCGGGCCTATAGCTCAGATGGTTAGAGCGCACGCCTGATAAGCGTGAGGTCAGTGGTTCAACTCCACTTAGGCCCACCATTCCCCCGCCAGACTCCCGGCCTGATTGCTTCGGATCTCCAGTCCCTCCCTGGTCCGACCCTTTGCCGGTCTCAAGAACGCTCCGTCACACCCCCGATCTGAATTTCATCCCTGTCGCAAGCCAGCCTCTCCCAGGTCTGAATGTTTGCTGATCTCAAGGATCATCCCTGCCGTTTTCCAAAGAGGAGGGATGCGCTGAAAAAGCCGCAGGCCGCCAGCACGATGGCCGGACCACTGGGCAGATCCCACTGGAAACTGGCCCAAAGTCCCATGGGGGCGCTGGCCGCGCCGATCAGCACCGCGCCGAGGGCCATCCCTTCCGGGGTGCTGGCGAAGGGGCGGGCCGCCACCGGCGGGATCACCAGCATCGCCGTGATCAACAGCGCGCCCACCACCTTGATGGCCGAGGCGATCACCAGGGCGGTCAGGAGCATGAACAGCAGGCGGAGACGGGCCACCGGCACCCCGTCCAGAATGGCCAGACCCTCATGCAAGGTGGCGTTGACCCAATCGTTCCAATAAAAGCGCATCAGGATCAGCACCAGTCCGGCCCCGCACCAGATCCAGATCACATCCCCCCACCCGGTGGCGAGCACATCCCCGAACAGAAACGCCATCATGTCCACCCGCGCCCCTTGTGACAGGGCGGCGGCGATCAGGCCCAGGGAGAGCGCTCCCTGGGAGAAGATCCCCAGGGCGGCATCCGCCGGAATTTCGGGTCGGGTGTGCATCCAGGTGACGAACAGCGCCACGCCGACGCAGACCGCGGCGATGGTGCCATTCATGTTCCATCCGGTCACCAGCCCCAACGCCACCCCGAGCAGGGCGGAGTGGGACAGGGAGTCGCCGAAATAGGCCATGCGCCGCCACACCACGAACACCCCCAGGGGACCGGCGGCCAGGGCGATGCCGACGCCGGCCAGCAAGGCCCGGAGCATGAACTCATCCATCCGTGCGCTCCTTTTCCACGCCGTGGGGGGTGTGGCAGTGATCGTGATGGTGTTGATAGTAGCCCACGCCGGGTATCCGCTCGCCGAACAGGAGCTGGAACTCGGGGGTGGCGCGCACGGCGGTCGGGGAGCCCGAACAGCAGACGTGGCGATTCAGACAGATCACCCGATCGGCCCCGGCCATGACGAAGTGGAGATCGTGGGAGACCAGCAGGACGGCCACGTTCCGTTCGTGGCGCAGGGTCTCGATAAAACGGTGCAACTGCTCCTCGCCGGCCAGATCCAACCCCTGGGCCGGTTCGTCGAGGACCAGCAGATGGGGAGCGCGACTCAAGGCGCGCGCCATGAGCACCCGTTGCATCTCGCCGCCGGAGAGGGCATGCAGGGGGCGGTCGAGCAGACGATCGCAGCCGAGCAGACGCAGGGTCTCATCCGGCACGCCGGGGCCAATGGCGGAGAGGGCGATGAAACGGGCCACGGTCATCGGCAACACCGCATCCACCTTCAACCGTTGCGGCACATAACCGATCACCAATCCCGGACATCGCGCCACCTCGCCGCCTGAGAGGGGGATCAACCCCAGGAGCGCGGCGAGCAGGGTGGATTTTCCCGCGCCGTTGGGACCGATGATGGTGACGATCTCGCGTTCATGGACCACCAGGTCGATCTCGCGCAGCAGCGACTCACCCCCGATGGTGACGCACACCTGGCGCGCGACGAGCAGGGAGCCGGACTCGCCGGGCCGCGGCGGGCTCACGACGGCCTCGGGGAGAAATGGGCGCGCGACCGTGAATATTTCTGATTCATTTCATGTGGGCTTGTGTATAATGCAACTTTGATCCAAAATCATGCACCGTATCAAATTAGCGCGTCATTCAAAGCGCCGTCAACACCATCGGGGGATTCGTTCATGCCATTGGCTTCCATGCGGCAACTCCTCGACCATGCCGCCGAACACAGTTATGGAATTCCAGCCTTCAACGTCAACAACATGGAGCAGGTGCGCGCCATTCTGCGCGCCGCCGACGAGACCGACAGTCCGGTCATTCTGCAGGCCTCGGCGGGCGCGCGCAAGTATGCCGGTGAGGCCTTCCTGCGCCACCAGATCCTCGCCGCCCTGGAGGTCTATCCCCACCTGCCGGTGGTGATGCATCAGGATCACGGCCAATCCCCGGCGGTCTGTTACGCCGCGATCCGTTCCGGATTCACCAGCGTGATGATGGACGGCTCGCTTCGTGAGGATGGCAAGACCCCCGCCTCCTATGATTACAACGTCGCCACCACCGCCAAGGTGGTGGCGATGGCCCATGCCATCGGCGTGTCGGTGGAGGGCGAACTGGGGGTGCTCGGCTCGCTGGAGACCGGCAAGGCCGGCGAGGAGGATGGTCACGGCGCCGAAGGGACGCTCAACAAGGAGCGTCTGCTCACCGATCCGGACGAGGCGGCCCGTTTCGTCGCCGCCACCAAGGTCGATGCCCTGGCCATCGCCATCGGCACCTCCCACGGGGCCTACAAGTTCAGCCGCAAACCCACCGGCGAGATCCTGGCCATCGACCGCATCAAACAGATCAACGCCCGTCTGCCCAACACCCATCTGGTGATGCATGGTTCTTCCTCCGTGCCCCAGGAGCTTCTGGCCATCATCAACGCCCACGGCGGCTCGATCCCCGAGACCTACGGCGTGCCGGTGGAGGAGATCCAGGTCGGCATCCGCCACGGGGTGCGCAAGATCAACATCGATACCGATCTGCGCCTGGCCATGACCGGCGCGATTCGCAAGGTGTTCGCCGAAAAGCCCGCCGAATTCGATCCGCGCAAATACCTGCGTCCCGCCGAGGATGCCGCCTATCGGGTCTGCAAGGAGCGTTTCGAACAGTTCGGATGCGCCGGCAACGCCTCGCGGATCCGGATCATCGATCTGGAAACCATGGCCGCCGAATACGCGGCTGGACGCCTGGATCCCAGCATCAAGGATTAAGGACATTGTCGCCCATCGTCCCGCTTTTGACCCTGTTGATCGGATTGACCGCCACCCCCGTCGCGGCGGTACAGACCAATCCCTGCGCCGTGGCCCGGGAGATCCAGACCAAGGCGATCGCCCTGTTGGATCATAAACCCGAAGAGGCGATCCAGGCCTTCGAAAAGGCCCGGACCACCTGTCCCACCGATGTGGCCATCGGCTTCAACCTCGGACTGGCACTCCATCAGACCGGCAAGAAACAACAGGCCATGACGGTATGGAGCAAGGTCCACGAGGAGTTTCCCAACCACGTCAAGACCATCGCCAATCTCGCCTGGAGCCACTTCGAGGAGGGCAACGATCACAAGGCGCACCTTCTGGCCTCGGAAGGGTTCTCCAAGCACCCCGGCAATCTCTCCCTGGCCCACACCAAGCTGTTCGCGCTCTTTCGGCGCGGCAACTATCTGGAGGCCTACGACTGGATCATGCGCATGCAGGTCCAGGAGCATGAGGAACCGGGTACCGGCCTCAAGGGGGAGCGCATTCAGACCTGGCGGGAGATGGCCGCCGGTTACGTGTCCGAGACCCTGTGGCGTCAGTTCCGTCAGGGCGAACGGATGGAGGCGTTGCGCCAGTCGATCAACCTGTTGACCAAGGAGTATCCCGGCGAGGCGACCTTCGCCCGCACCAAGGATCAACTCCTGGTCGCCTTCACCGATCCGGAGGCGGAGATCCCCTTTCCCCGCGCCCTGCCCCACGAGGCGTGGGCCAAATCCGGAGACGTGGATGACCAGAGCGCGGTGCTCGACAGCCACATCGCCGCCCTGCCCGCGCTCGCCGCTTGGCAGAAGCGATCGGATGCCTACGCGGTGGTGGTCGGCGTGAGCCACTACAAACGCATCCGCGCCAAACACTATGCGGATCGCGACGCCACCAATTTCCACAAACTGATCACCCGACGCGGCATCTTCAACGACGACGCCGATCATATGCGTCTGCGCATCAACGCCGCCGCCGATCTGGATACCCTGCGCCAGGATCTGGAGTGGCTGATCCGCCAGGGACAGAACAATCCCAATGCCGCGCTGTTGTTCTATTTTTCCGGTTTGGGGATGCCGAGCGGCAACGATGCCCTGCTGCTTCCGGCCAACAGTCAACTCGATCATCTGGATGCCAGCCACGCGGTTTCCCTCTCCTGGCTGCAAGGGGCCCTCGGGCGACTGCCCAACAAGGAGGTGGCCGTGCTGCTGGATACCTGCTTCAACAACACCCCGGAGTGCGCGGTGCAAAGCAAGCAGTCCGCCGGGAGCGCTCCTCGCGCGCTGCTGACCGGCGGCAAATCGACCGCCGTGGCCGCGGACCAGAAAGGGTTGCCCATCCACGGACCCGGCCAGCAAGGGGCCTTCACCTGGCATCTGCTCAAGGGGATGCTCGGGGATGCCGACGGCTTTCCGGTCGGCAAGAAGGATGGCTGGGTCGATCTCTCCGAAGCCTTTGCCCAACTGAAAGTCGGTCTGGCCCAGAACAAACCACCCGCGGATCCGATCCTCTCGGTCCCGACCCAGATGCGTTTGACCCGCACCGGAGGAGAACTGTGAACCACTCCCATGCGCTGACCCGGTTGACCGGGATCCGGTTTCTGGCCGCGACCCTGACCCTTTCCGCCTCTCTGATCTCTCCATCGAGCGCCCATGCCGCGCTCATCAACGAGTGGGAACCTCTCGACACCGAAACCGCCCAACCCAAACCGGCGGTGACCATTCAGCCCGGCCAGAACTGGCGTGATCCCATGAGCGAGGTCAACCTGCTCTGGATCGCCGGCGGTTGCTTCGACATGGGTTCGCCGCCCAGGGCCGAGGGACGGGAGTCGGACGAGGGACCGGTCCATCAGGCGTGCGTGAAGGGGTTCTGGCTCGGTGAAACCGAGGTGACGCAAGGTCAATGGCGTCGCGTGATGCACAACAATCCGTCGCGTTTTCGCAAGGGCGAAAACTACCCGGTGGAGAACGTCACCCGGGAGGAGGTCAACGAGTTCATCGCCCAGTTGAACTCCCGCGCCCGCATCAACGTGCAGTTCCGCCTGCCCAGCGAGGCGGAGTGGGAGTTCGCCTGTCGCAACGGCGGCCAGCGGACCATCTTTCCCGGCGGCAGCGATCCCGCCCGTTACGCCTGGTTCGCCCCCAACAGCCTCGCCACCTCCCAACCGGTGGGGTTGCGTCCGGCCAACCAACTCGGACTCAAGGACATGAGCGGCAATGTCTGGGAGTGGGTCCAGGAGCGCTATCAATCCAGCTACGCCGCCGACAACAAATCCGCCGCCGCCAACGGGGCCGGAGGCGTCGAGTTCTTCACCATCCGTGGTGGCGGCTGGCAGGACGAAGCCCAATCCCTGCGCTGCGCCAACCGTGGTTTCCAATCCGACAACTCGCGCCGTCCGGATCTGGGGTTGAGACTGGCCGCCTCCGTGAAAACCAAGGAAAAAAAGAACGGCACCCGGTCCACCGACACTAGGCGCATGCCTTTCTGACCGGATCCAGGGCGATTCGAGGAGCGAGCGGAGATGAGCACGATTCTCGACATGATGGAGGCCATCCCTTTTTTCGAACCCTTCACGAACCAGGAAAAACGGCTTCTGGCCGATCACGGCCACTGCTTCGAGCTGTTCAAGGATGGACAGACCATCATCCAGGAGGGGGACATCCAGGACTCGGCGCTCTACATCATCTTGAGCGGCGCGGCCTTCGTGCGCAAGGATGACCATCCGGAGCACATCATCGCCTATCTGGAGACCGGTTCGATCATCGGCGAGGCCGCTTTTCTGGTCGGCGGACGACGACGCATGGCCAGCGTCATCGCCGAGGGGTTGGTGAATGTGTTTCGGCTCGATCGCACCGCCATGGCGGATTTCGAATGCGCCTTTCAATTGAAGCTCACCCAGCAACTGGTGATCATCATCGTCGAACGACTGGAGAAGATGAACGAGGCCCTGGCCGAACTGATGGGGTGATCGTTACCACCGCTCCCAGTCCTGGAAAAGTGCCAGCCAGGGTTCATCTCGTCGGATACTGGAGACCAACATGGAACCGCCCTGTCGCTGTGGCTGGGTCGATCTGGCCAAGCCCTACTACGTGGCCTATCACGATCAGGAGTGGGGCGTGCCGGTCCATGACGACGGACGCCATTTCGAATTCCTGATTCTGGAGGGGGCGCAAGCCGGCTTGAGTTGGGATACCATTCTGCGCAAGCGGGAGGGGTTTCGGCAGGCGTTCGCCGGCTTTGATCCGGCTGTGGTGGCCCGATTCGGGGCCGCGGAGGTCGAGGCGTTGCGTCAGAATCCGGCCATCGTGCGCAACCGCCTCAAGATCGAAAGCGCCAGCCGCAACGCTCGGGTCTTCCTGGCCATCCAGGAGCGGTTCGGCAGCTTTGATGCCTATGTCTGGGATTTCGTGGATGGCAAACCGCGCATCAACACCTGGAAAAACTGGCAGGAGATCCCCGCCTCCACCCCGCAAAGCGATGCGTTGTCCAAGGATCTGATCAAGCGCGGCATGAACTTCGTCGGCACCACCATTATCTACGCCCACATGCAGGCAACCGGCCTGGTGATGGACCACACCCTCGACTGCTTCCGATATGCCCAATTGTCATAGCCTGGACAACGGCTCTTGACGCTTCTCTACCGCGACCATTTTCAGATGCGTCCTGTTCCGCAAGGCCGTTGTGCACGATACGGGCGTCGTTTCCAAAAAACGGAAACGACGCCCGCGTAAGGCCGCGCGCGGCGCATTTTTCGCAAAAGGCCGCGAAAAATGCTTCTTTGTAAAGAGCGCGCTCAAGTCAAAATCAAAGTCAAAATCAAGACCCTGGGAGAGGAATCTCCCAGACGCTCTCTTTTTTTTCAACGATGAAGGCGACACCTGCCCATCCGGGCGGGTGTCATGGGGTCGGCGGATAGATGTGGAACGCCATCGCATAGACCACCAGTCCGGAGATCGACACATACATCCAGACCGGCCAGGTCAATCGGGCGATGCGGCGATGCGGATCGCAGGTCATGGTGGACAACCGCCAGGGGGCGCGCCGCACGGTCAAGAAGATCATCGGCAGAGAGACGGCGGCCAGCGCGACATGGGTGATCAACAGGGTGAAATAGACCGGACGGATCCAACCGGTTCCGGCGAACTTCACGTTGCCCACCGCGGCATGGTAGGTGAGATACGAGACCAGAAAGATCGCCGACACGATCAGGGCCCCGGCCATGCGCTGACGATGGGTCACGGCATCCCTGTTCCGGATGGCCCGATAGGCCGCGAACAACAGAATCGCCGAGGCGAGGTTCAAGGCCGCATGAAAATGGGGCAGGATCGAAATCAGCTCCATGACTCCCTCGATTGACCGGTTTGCATGTGGTAATGGATGTAAAGGGCGTAGGTAAAGAGCATCATGGACCACACCTGATGGGCCCAGGCCAGACCGGTCGGCACATGCAGCATCAACGTCGCGATGCCGAGGACCACCTGGAGCAGCACCGCGAACATGATGTGCTGATACATGACATGCACCCGCCGAGGCGCGCCGGCCCGCCGCCCCAACAGGCCATAGCCGAGCACCGTGAAGAAGGTGATCGTGGCGAGCAGACGGTGATCCCACTGGATGGCCACGGGATTTTCGAACGGATTCAACCAGGCGGGTTGCAGATCCCAATAGGCGTCCGGGAACCACTGGCCGTGCATGGTGGGGAAGGTATTGTACCCATATCCCGCCTTGGCGCCAGCCACGAAGCCGCCACTGAGCACGGTGATCGAGATCAGCACCAACACCACCAGGGAAAGCGTCTTGAGCCACCCCGGCGGACGACCGGTCGGCAGACCCTCGACCCCGACGAGCAGCTCCAACCCGGTCCAGAACATCCAGCCGTAGACGATGAAAGCCAGCGCCAGATGGGCGGTCAAGCGGTACGGGCTGACGTGGGGATCGTTGTTCAGGCCGCTCTTGACCATCAGCCAGCCCATCACCCCCTGCAGGCTGCCCACAAAAAAGATCGCCCCCAGACGAATCAGCATCGGGCGATCCAGTTTCCGTTTCAGATAGAACCAGGCAAACGGCACAAAGAAGATTAACCCCACCGAACGACCGAGCAACCGGTGGAAATACTCCAGCCAGAAGATCCCCTTGAACCCTTCCAGATCCATGTCATGGTTGACATGGCGAAACTCCGGGGTGAGCTGGTATTTGGCAAACAGCGCCTGCCAGGCCTGCTCACCCATCGGCGGCAACACACCGATCAGCGGTTGCCACTCCACCATCGAGAGTCCCGAACCGGTCAAACGGGTGATGCCACCCAGCGCCAGCATGGCATAGACCAGCGCGCAACAGATGAAAAGCCATATCCCGACCTGACGTCGGTCCTGACGCGTCATGCTTGGTATCTCCTCGACAACAAAATCAACCACACCGGGATGCAAACCACCATCAAGCAGCCTCTTCAGAGCCACGCCCGCCCCGCCACCTCATCACGGGCCCAGATCACACCGCCCCACCGAACCCTCGCGACACCGGTTGCCCGTGAACCAATAGGCACCGCTCAATTGGGCGTCGCTCCAATCCACCTCGTTGAGATTGGCGCCGAAAAATACGGTATCGCGCAAATCCGCTCCCGTCAATCGCGCCCCTTTCATGAAGGCCCCCTCGAAGGTCGCCTTGCGCAGATCGGCACCACGCAGATCGGCACCCTCCAGATTGGCCTGCTCGAAATTGGCCCGCTTCAGATCCCCATCACGCAGGATGATCCCACCCAGATCCGCTTGACGCAACTGGGCATGCTCCATTCTGGCCCCCGTGGCATCCGCGCCCCGCATGCGGGCTTTGTAAAGCCGCGCATCGGTCAGATCGGCCCCGCGCAAATTGGCTTGATCAAGGGTCGCACCCTGCAACATCGCCGATTTCAAAGCCGCGCCGGACAGATCCACCCCGGTCAGATCGCACTTCACGCAGCGTCCGCTCTTGAGCAGCCCCGCCCGCGAGGCGTCCATCTCCTCTCCGGACCAGCCACGACCTCCAGAGAGCATCCACACCCCAACCCACAGCCAGGCCAGGAGGCCGCGCCCCCCCTTCATCGGCACGCCCCCTTGGATTGAGCCGCGCACACCCGTCCATCGGTCCAGGTGGCCCCATCCAGCAGGGCATCGTTCAACACCGCGCGCTCCAGATTGGCCCCCTTGAGATTGGCCCCGCGCAGATCGGCCCCCATGAGATTCACCCCCTTCATGAAGGCATCGGTCAGATCCGCGCCCTGGGCGTGGGCGCCCGCCATGTTGGCCCCATAGAGATAGGACTTGACCAGTCTGGCGCGACTCAGATCCGCCGAACGCAGATCGGCACCGGTCAGATCGGCGCGGCTGAGATCCGCTTCGGTCAGGTCGGTCATCTCCAGGTTGGTCCAGACCAGCTTGGCCTCCACCAGATTCACCCCGCGCATCTTGCCCCGCAGGAAGAAGGCCCCGCTCACCTCAGCCCCGGAGAGATCCACCCCCTCCCAGTTGGTGGCTTGCAGATCACACTTCTGACATTTCTTCTCCGTCTTGAGACGGGTCACCAAAGCCTCGTCAACCCCCTTGCCCAGCGCCACGACCGGCATCAACCCCGCCAGCAGCGCCACCATCCACCCACGCACCATTCCCACCCCCTTCACGACGGCACCACCAGCGTCTCGTCGTCGAACCAGCGCAGTTGCTCCCGATATTTCACCACATCCCCGATCACGATCACCGCCGGCGGTTGCAGGTCCAACAGTGCCACGTCCATCTCCAGCCGGCCCAACGTGGTCACCAGGGTCTGTTGTTCCGGGGTGGTGGCCCAGCGGATCACCGCCACCGGGGTATCGGTGGAACGACCCGCCACCACCAACCGCTCCACCACCACCGAGAGGTTCTGCATGGCCATGTAGAGCACCAGAACCGGGAAGGCCTGGGCCACCGACTCCCAATGGATGCGCGACGAAGGGGATCCTTCCATGAAGGAGGGGTTTTCCGCCGATTCATGGCCGGTCAGGAAAGCGACATTGGCGTTGACATCCCGGTGGGTGACCGGAATGCCGGCGTAGGCCGGACCCGCGATGCCGGAGGTCAGACCCGGCACGATGCGAAACCGGATCCCCTCCTCGGCCAGTCGTTCCGCCTCCTCGCCGCCGCGTCCGAAGACGAAGGGATCCCCGCCCTTGAGGCGCACCACCCGCCGTCCGGCCTTGGCCAGCCGCACCAGGGTTTCGGTGATGTCCTTCTGGCTCGACGACGGCGAACCGCCGCGCTTGCCGGCATGGATCTTCTCGCACCCTTCCGGAATCAGGGCCATGATATCGGGCGAGACCAGGGCATCGTGGACCACCACGTCGGCGTTGTGGAGCGCCTTCAAGGCGGCGACGGTCAACAGATCGGGATCGCCGGGACCAGCCCCGACCAACAGCACCATCCCCGGTTCCGGATACGGACTTGTCAGATCGATGGACATGTCAGTGGCTGGTCCCGGCGGAACGGTTGATCTTGTTGGAGACGTTGTATTTACCCGAAGGTTTTTTCATGGGAATGCGTTTGACCTCCTCCAGACTCTTGGCATCGTAGATCACCAGGGCGCCGTCCATCTCCCAGATGCTGAGCAGGGCGTGACCACCGCTCTTGGTGAACTCCACATGGGCGGAGGTCTTGCCCGGCGCGGGACGGATCGTCTTGACCACCTCCAGGGTAGCCTTGTCGATCACATGCACCGCGTCCTTGTCCTTGCCGAAAAAGACATCCACCCAGGCATAAGGGCTGTTTTCGTGGCTGCGCATGAAAAAGCCCGGTCCCAGGGTCGGAATGCGCTTGATCACCTGCCAGGTTTTCAGATCCACCACCGTCACCTCCCCCTCTTTCAGATTCGGGGTGGCCAACACCTCGGTATCCTGGTAGGGCCAGATGATCCCGGATGCCAGATGCGGCATGCCGGTCAACGGCACCTCGGCAATCTTTTTGGCGGCATCCAGATCCACAACCTGTCCATTCGGACCCTTGCGCGAGGCGCCAATCAACCGTTTATACGCCTGATCGAAAAGAAAGTCATCCAATACCGCGTCCAACTCGATGGCGCGCACGGTGAAATCGGTCACCGGCTTGCCCGCCTTGTCGGCAAGGGGGATCTCCCACACCTCGGTGATATCCTTCAAGGCGACGATGAACGACTGGCGCGGCGGGGCGGAATAGACCGCGCTGGGACGGGAACTCTCCCCCTTGGCATTGACCAGGGGGATGGTCTTGACCAGCGACAGATCCCGCGCGTCGAGCACCACCAGGCTGCGCGGCAGGGTGTTGGCGGCCATCACATACCGGCCATCCCCGGAGACCGCCACGTTGCGGGTGTTGATGCCCACGCGGATTTCGTGGGTCATTTTCAGGGCGTAGAGATCGAAGCGGCTGATCCAGCCATCGCGGGAGGCCATGTAGGCGAAACGGCCATCCGGGGAGTACTTGATGCCACCATGCACCGCGAAACGGGAGGGAAAACGGGCGATCGGCTCGAAGCGGTCGCCATCGAGCACCGTGACGTGGTGATCACCCAACTCGACCACCATGAACAGGTTCATGAGATCGGAATTGTGGAGCGGCTTTTTCGGGAGTTTCTCGTTGGCGATCCAGATGACCCGGCTGGCCTGGATATCCGCGTCGCTCCAGGTTGGGGCCGGGGTGACCGGGGCGTAGATGTACCCCACCAGGGCCTGAACCTCTTCGGGGGAGAGCTTGTCGCCGAAGGGGGGCATCTGGGTCGCGGGACGCCCGTTGGCGATCACCTCGGCGGACTCCTTCTTGGGAACCCGCTCGAGATTCTCCGGAAGCAGGGCCGGTCCCATGCCACCGACTCGATCCGGATGGTGGCACTGGGCGCAGTGTTCGCGGTACTGATCGTTGGCCTCCACCGGCAAAACGGAGAGCAGAACCAGCAGAAAAACGACAATCGATCTCATCCTGTCAAACCTTGTTCAAAAGTATGGAATCATCCACTGGGATTTCGGCGCGGAACAATCAGCCCAGAACCTCGGCATCGGTGAGATAACAGCCCGGATCCTCCTCCCAGTGATCGCCGCTCACCTGATAGGCGCGCACACGGGTGTTCCCGCCGCAGATGGCCAGATACCGACAGGCCCCGCAGCGTCCTTTCAAGGGTCTGGGACGGGCACGCAACCCGGCCAGCAGGGGCTCGTCCGGGTTGCCCCAGATCTCCCCGAACGACTGTTTGCCCACGTTGCCCAGGGTGTGGTGGCGCCAGAAGATGTCCGGATGGACCTCGCCCAACTCGTCGATGTTGGCGATGCCGACACCCGAGGCGTTCCCGCCCCAGCGGGTCAACATCGCCTCGGCTTGCGGCGCCAGATGGGGGAGTTTTTCCCGAACCCAGAACAGGAAGAACACCCCGTCCGCGTCGTTGTTGCCGGTGACGATCTCCCGCGGCGCGCCGGAGAGAACATCCGCATGGGTCATCTCGAACAGCCGGGACATCAACGCCCGGGTGGCCCGCAGCTCGGCGTTCCCCTCCCGGTTGACCTTGCCCCGTCCGGCGTGGTTCCAGTGGGAGAGATAGAAACGATCCGTCCCCTCGGCTTGCATCAGCTCGAACAACCCCGGCAGATCGTTGATGTTGTCACGGGTCGGGGTGAACCGGATCCCCGCCTTCACCCCCTCGGCGCGACAGTGACCGATCCCGGCCACCGAACGCCGAAAAGCCCCCACCATGCCGCGCATGCGATCGTGATTGGCCTCCAACCCATCCAGGCTCACCCCGACGTAATCGAATCCGGCCCCGGCGATCCGTTTGGCCATGGCCGGATCCATCAGGGTGCCGTTGCTCGACAACCCGAGATAGAATCCCATCCCCTTGGCGCTGGCGGCGATCTCGAAGAGATCCGGGCGCAGCAGCGGCTCGCCACCCGAGAGGATCAAGGCGGAGACCCCGTTGGCGCGCAGATCCTCCAGAACCCGGATGCACGCTTCGAACGTCAACTCCCCGGCATAGGGACGATCCGCCGAGGCGGCGTAACAGTGGGCGCAGGTGAGATTGCAGCGGCGAATCAGATTCCAGACGATCACCGGTCCCCCCTCGACCGGCAAACGGGGACGGGATTGTTGTCCGGGCGCGAGCAGCCGCCGCATGAACTGGGTCAAACGGAACATCCGTCGGTGACTCCAGGGGCTTTGATGCGCAAACCGGTTTTTTTCAGGATACGGGTACTGTGCAAAACCAGATGTCCCCGTTGCCGCTTGCCGATGATCCGCTCCAGGATGCGGATCTTATCCATCACCGCCGTGCGATTCGGTCCGTGCACCATGACGAAGAGGTTGTACGGCCACTCCGGCGGATGGCGCGGACGGGCATAGCAGTGGGTGACGAAATCCAGTTCGCTCAAGGTGTTGCCCACCACACAGAGTTTGTCGTCCGGCACATCCCACACCGACATGCCGTTGCCCTGCAAACCGAGTCGATGATGGTTGCAGGCCAGACCGACGCGCCGGATCCAGCCGCGCCGCAGCATGGCCTGAAAGCGCGCGACAACCGTATCCACCGTCACGCCGATATCGCCCCCAACCCGATGATAGGGCTCCGGCACCAACGGCAAACCACCCTGGGTGGCGGCAATCAAGGCACGGTCGAGTTCATCCGGCGTGCACCGTTCATCCTCCTCCACCGGATCATCGAACAGCGGCGTGGTATCGATGCCGCCATGCTCGTCCAATTGCACCTGGAAACCCAACCGGTACTCCTCGATCTTGGGCAGATTGAACACCTCCAGGCTGGTCAACGCCTGGATACGCTCCAAAACAGCGGGGATCTCCTCCCGCTTTTCCGTCGCGACCACGAACCACATGTTGAAGGCGTGTTCACGGGCGTAGTTGTGGGCCACTTCGGGTTGGGCGTTGACCACCTCGGTCACCCATTCGAAATCCGAAACCGGAACCCGCAAGGCCGCGAGGGTCAATCCCCCTCCCAGCCTTTCGGCATGGTAGAAGGGACCAAAACGGGTGATCAGGCCGGTGGCGGAGAGTTCGGCCAACCCATCGATCAAACTCTCTTCCGAGAGCTCCAGGGGTTCCCCCGCCACGGCGAAGGGGCGTTCCAGCAGCGGAAAACCACTCTGGAGACCATTGATGATGCGTATCGCGCGCGAATCCATCGGCATGACCACCCCCAAAAAAGAGATCCAAGGAGAGTCGATCAGAAATATCGGGCGCCGCACTGCTTGAATCGACGACGACTGAACAGGATCTCCCTGGCACAGGATTGCATGTCACAACCCTGAGTGATCAACTCGGCCCGTTGCGCGGTCTCTTCGCGATCGCGACCGTGGATCATGCAATAGAGATTGTACGGCCAATGCGGCGGGCAGCGGCGTCGCAAATAACAGAGCGACACCAGTCCCGTGGCCCGGATCCGCTCCCCGATCTCGCGGGTACGCGCGTCGGGAACATCCCAAACCACCATGGCATTGGCGTGATAGCCCAGTTCGTGATGATGCACCACCACCCCGATGCGCTTGATGATCTCTTTTTCTTTAAGCATACGCAAGCCATCCAGAACATCCGCCTCATCAAGACCGATCGCCTGCCCGATCGCCTCGAAAGGACGCTCCACCAGGGGGAACCCGTTCTGGAATCCCGCCACCAACCGCTGTTCCCGTTCGTCGAGCATGGATCACCCGTGAATCTGAAAGCCCAGATCGATATGAAAATCCTCCTCCATCGGCATGGAGCAGACCGAAAGCCCGGTATGCGCCTCGATGAGGGCGATCACCTCGGCCAAACGCGCCGCGCTCCGGGCCGTCACCACGAACCAGAGATTGAAGGCATGCTCGCGCTCGTAGTTGTGGTTGACCTCCGGAATGGCGTTCACGATTGCGGCCACCTCCTCCAACCGCTCCTCGGGCACCCGCATGGCCGCCAGGGTGCTCATCCCCACGCGCCGCGCCCGCAACACCGCCCCGACCCGACTGATGTGACCGCTCGCCTGCAACCGCCGCAGCCGCTCCAACACCTCGGCCTCGTCGATCCCCAACCGCGCGGCGATGCGCCGAAAGGGGCGCGGATCCAGGGGGAAATCGTGCTGAAAATCGTTCAGCAGGCGCAGATCCAACGGCTGCAGGTCGTATTCATGAAGCGGTGCGCGCATCCCTTCCAGCTCCCCCCGAAAAAACAGCGTCACAAACCGATCTTGTGGGCGCGACTGGTGAAAAAGATGCCGCTCGGCTTGGTGGCCGGCAACGTGGCGATCCGCTCGAAGGTGGCGGTATCGTACACCTCCACCCGATCCCCGTCCCGCACCGATACCCACACATGCTCGCCGCGCGGGGTGAACTCCATGTGCATCACCGCCGGACCGGGTTGCAGCGACTGGATCACCTTGCGGGTCGGCACGTCGATCACCTGAAGATGGCCGTTGTCCGGATGGGCGAAATTGACCCAGATGCGCCGTCCATCCGGCTGGGCCATCACGAACACCGGCTGTCCCACCACCGGCACCCGCCCCACCTCGCGCCAGCCGGCCCGCTCGACGATCAACACCTCGTGGCGTCCCATGGCCGGCAGAAAGAGCAGATCCTCGGTCATGCCCCACCCCTCCAGGTGCGGCATCTTGTAGACCGCGGTACGCTTCTCGCCGTGCCCGTAGTCGGGCAGGATCCGCTTCACCCCGGCCTCGAGATGCCACAAATCCAGAAGCGCGAAGCCATCCTCGCCGAACAGACCGGCGATGTAGTGCCGCCCGTCCGGGGAGATCAAGGCGTCATACGGCTTGCTGCCGATCTTGGTGAATTTGGTGATGACCGGCTTGGCCGGATCCTTCACATCCGCCACCCAGATCTCATCCGAATCAAAGAGGGAAAAGACGAATCGACCGTCGGTGGAGTCCTCGAGTCCCACCACCTTGGAGGCGCGGCCATTCGCGCCGATGGCCGGAATGTCGGCCACCTGCCGCAACGTTTCGGCATCGAAGATCCGCACCCCACCCGGTTCATAGTTGGCCACGGCCACCAGCTTGCCATCCTGGGAGATGGCGCCGCCAATGCTGTTACCGGACTGCATCACCCGTCCAACCAACTGGCCGGTCAATAGATCCACCTTGCTCAACCCGCCATCGCGACCGAACACGAACCCGAACCGCCCGTCACGGGAGTAGACCAGCGACGCATGGGAGAGATCTCCCATGCCCTCGACCCGCGAGAGTACGGTTTTGTGCGTTGTTTCAACCACCTCAACGCTCCCGCTCGCCCGTTCGATCACCACCCCCATGTCGCCACTGCCGCGCAACGGCGCGCACCCCTGAACCAGGGGCCAAATCAGACAGGCGGCCAACAGCCATGAACGGTACATCCAGCGTGAACCAATCCCTCTCATGGAACCTCTCCCTTGATTAAACGCTCCACCAGCCAACGGATCTCCTGACGGGTGAGCAGCCCCTCCCAGGGTGGCATGGCCCGCTCCGGCAGACCGTGATAGACGATATCCTCCAACAGATCCGCCGGCTTGCCGGCCAGATTCCCAGGCAGCAGCGCCGGACCCAGCCCCCCTTTCAGGGTCATGCCATGGCAGGAGCCGCAATCCTGACGCAGCAAATGAAACAGCTCCATCTGACGCGCGGGCGGGATGGTCTCCCCTGCCGCCCAGCCGCTGGAGACCACCGCCAGCGCGCCCATCCAAACCCCAAGGCCAATCCATGCACGCCGCCCGAAACCCGCGCCATCCCGCCTTGTTCCGGTCCGCCCCATGCCTCACTCCTCCCGCACCAGTCGGAATCCGAGATTATCGTCCCGGTCGCGCTCCTCGCCCACCCCCCGGAAGGCGCAATGGAGATAGACCGGCGCGCTCGACCACGATCCGCCACGGGTGACGTGGAAGAGATCATCCTTCACGAACAGCGGCGAATGGTCGGCATGCCGCGCATAGGCGCCACGATCGAAGTGATCCAACACCCACTCCCAGACATTGCCGCGCAGGTCGTGCAGACCGAAGCCATTGGCCCGCTTTCCACCCACCGCATGGGGGCGACCGTCGCTGTTGTGGCGGAACCATCCCAAACCATCCAGGCTCTCCGGCTCCCCCACCGGCTCATCCCCCTGGCCGGCCCGGCAGGCATACTCCCACTCCGCCTCGCTGGGCAGACGGTAGTGAAACGCGCCGTGGGCGGTCAACCAGGCGGCAAAGCGCATGGCATCGACCCGCGACACCCCCACCACCGGATGATCAGGGGCATCCAGGGCCGCGCCGAACTGGTCGTAATGGTCCTCGTTGCCGGTGCGGAAGTGTTCGTTGATGCCGGAATCACGCCGCTCCGGGGGTAGACAGGCCCCATCGGCGACACACGCGGCATAGGCGCCGTTGGTCACCTCATGCCGCCCCATCCAAAAGCCATGCAGACAGACCCGATGGATGGGCGTCGCCCCCAACACCGGCTCGGCGGATCCCATCTCGAAGCAGCCGGCGGGAACCGGGACGAACGGCATGTCCGTGAGCGGTTCGCGCCACTCCGAAAGCGACTCATCCCGCTCCACGGCGGCCTCGGCCCACCCCCCCGAGAGCAATGCGACCCACGTCGCCCCCCAGATCCAGGTTCGTCCCAACCGCGCCCTCATGGCAACTCCATTTTTGAATATAAAAATTTTCGGATGCACAAAAAAAAATGAATACCACCAAAAAAAACGGTCGCAATGGGATCCACTGCGACCGTTCCATTCAACGGCCCATTCCGGCCACCATCCCCACTATTTGGTGAACGCGGAACGCATGTAGGCGATGACCTTCCAGAGATCATCCTCGGTGTAGTTCTGCTCCGAACCCGGACCGAACCCCTTCATTTCGGTGTTGGGGCTGCCGTTCATGGTGATCCACAGCAGTTGTCCATCCTTGCGGCTGGCCATGTAGCCAGGGGCGGAGAGGTTGGTCGGCTTGATGGTCAACTCACCCGCCGCCGAGCCCTGGCCGTCTCCGGTTTCGCCGTGACACTTCTGGCACTTCTTGGTGTAGATTTTGGTGCCCTCTTTAATCGTGGCCTCATCGGCCTCATCCGCCTTGATCGGGCTGGTCTTGCTCAGAAAATCCGCCGGCGCGGTCGGAATCTGCCGATCCGCGGCCACGGCTGCTCCCTGGGCGACCACCATCAGTCCAAACCCGGCCATGATGACCAACAGACTACGCATCTTCATGTTCTCGTCTCCCTAATCGTGTTGCGAATCCGGGCCGGGGTGACCCCGGCCCGGTAAAGACGATCCATTTCTAACAGATGGATCAATAGATGTCCATCTGGGTGTTGTAGACATTGAACTTGCCGGTCGGGGTGTTCAAACCGGTGATGCGCGACTTCTCTTTGAGGGTCTTGTCATCCAGGATGACGATCTCGCCCTCCTTGTCCCACAGCGACACCCACACTTCGCCGCCATCCTTGTCATACTCCATGTGCACCACCTTCTTGTTGAAGGTGATCTCACGCGGAGCCTCGGTCGGCTTGTCGATGTTGAAGACCGTCAGGACGTTGGACTTGTTGGGATTGATGGTGTTGTCGCAGTAGACGTTCTTGCTCTTCGGATGGGTCTTGACGAAGAGCGAGTTGCCACCGAGCTTCCACTCGCGCACCACGGTCCAGGCCTTGGGATTCTTCGGATCGGTGCTGATCATCGAGACCAGACCCTCGCCCAGGTGGACGGTGGCCCAGACCGGTCCGAACTCCGGATCGACCCAGTTGGCGCCACGGCCCGGATGGGGCTTGGTACCGGTCTTGATGTTCTTGACCAGTTTGCGCTCCACGGTGTCGATGACCGAAATGGTGTCACGCGCGTTGGCCGCCACCAGGAAGTAGCGCTTGGAGGCATCCCAACCACCATCGTGGAGGAAACGCTCGGCGTTGATCTTGGTCTCGGTCACGGTGCCGACATCCACCTTGCTGTAATCCACCAACAGCACGACGCCGGTCTCCTTGAGGTTCAACACCCACTCGGGAGCGTGGTGCGAAGCAACGATCGAGGCCACGCGGGGCTCCGGGTGATACTCGTTGGTGTCGTAGGTGTAACCGCGGGTGCCGACGATCTTCAGCGGCTCCAGGGTGTCACCCTTGAGGATCACATAGTGGGGCGGCCAGTAGTCGCCGACCACCGCATACTTGTCCTCGAAGCCCTTGTACTTGGAGGTGTCGATGGAGCGGGCATCCAGACCGGTACGCACTTCGGCGACCAGATTCGGCGGATCGGCCCACAGATCCATCATGGTGGCCTTGCCGTCGCGACCGATGGCGAACATGTAGCGTCCGCTCATGGAGGTGCGCAGGATGTGGGTGGCGAAACCGGACGGAATGGTCACGAGCACCTTCTTGGTGTCGCCGTCGATGATGGCGATCTGACCCTTGTCACGCTCGACCACGCCGAAATAGTTCTGCCAGTTCTTGCCCTTCGGCGGCTCGGTGGGACGCTTGTCAACCGGGACATGCACCTTCCAGGTATTCTTCATCTCCTTCATGCCCCACTCCGGCGGCATGGGCGCTTCGATTTGCACATACTTGGCCATCAGGGCGGTTTCGTCCTTGGTCATGAAGCCGCTCTTGCCCCAACCGGGCATACCGCCATCCGTGCCATTGAAAAGAATCTTGTCCAGGGCGTCCAGGGTCTTGAGACGGGTCTTGGCCGGGGTGATATCCGGGCCCGTGGCACCCTTGCGCAGCGCGCCGTGGCAGCCGGAACAGCGGTCGAAGTAGATCTGCTGACCTTTCTGGAACTCATCCTTCGTCAACGTGGGCTCCGGTTGCAGGGCGGGCGCTGCCGGGGCATCCGCGGCCATGGCCACGCCAGCCATGCTCACGGCCATCGCGGCGCCAGCGAGGACGGACCGCCACAACAAGCTCTTCTTCATCATATTCAAACTCCTTGAGACAAAATGGGGTGGAAAAGAGGCTTTATTCAATTGTGTCACATATCTAGAGGGTATCAACTTTAAATGGATGTTAACAGGATGGTTCGCACACATTCTTGACCAAAATCAAATTGAATGCGGATTTTTTTCTACAATTTTCCCATGTAAAAAAAGTTCTTCATTAAAATTTAATAAAAAAAGGCTTGCAGACATCCAGACACACTGCAAATACGTCCAGACACCGCAAGCCTCTTTGCCAACTTTCCATCCGTTCCGCGCGATATTGGCGTGTCACCAAAGATTCATGGTGAGATCATCACGGATGATTCCCTATTTTGATTGCTCAATTCATATCCCACTTCACCGCCTTGTGGACAATGTTGTGATGACACTCGACGCAGGTCTTGTCGTTGGTCGCCTTGTGCGGCTCGAGCTTCTTGAACCAATTGCCGTCCGGCTTGTGACAATTCTTGCACTTGATGGAGTTCTCCTCGACCATCTCCTTGCGCACCCGCTTGGCCAGCTCCACGCGCAGCTTCTCCCACTGCGGAATGTCACGCAAACCACTGGAGATCTCGTGGAACGGACTCTCGCCATAGCCGCCCTTGTTGAGATAGAAGAACTTCCAGTTCAGGAACTGAAAGACCGAGTGGGGATTGTGACACCCCACGCAGCCCGGCTTGACCCCCTTCTCGTTGTCGAAGTGCGGGGAGGCGCGATACTCCTCATAGGGGTAGGCATGACACTCGGCGCACCCGACGGTGACGTTGAACAGTCCCGGACTCGAACTCCTGGAGGGGTTGAAATCCTCCTTGGAGTTGCTCAACCGTCCCACCGGCTTGTACTCGTCGTAGTTGACGAAGATCTCGTGACAGGAGGTACACAGGCTGATGCGGTTGAAGCGATGGGCGCTCCAGCCCAGCCCGACCAGGATGACCAGCAACATGCCGCCAGCCACGATGGCGACCAACTTGTTCTTGAATAAGTTCACCCCAACCTCTCCTCACCCGTCGGTATCCAGAGGGAATCAGGCTAGCCGGCCCGATGACCCGTCATCTGCTTGAAAATGGCCAGATGCTTGGCATTGTCCACATGGACCGTGCCGTAGACATCTCCAGGTTCCGCGGGCGTCACGGTGACCACGGTATCGCTCCAGGCCTGCTCGCCGTGCCGCGCCGAAACCGCCAGGGGCAGAATCTCGTTGGGACTCACCCCCCGATCCCGCCACCAGACATTATCGTCGATATCCTCGTCTGCCAGATCCGACCGGGCATAACCGGGAACCTTGCCCTCGGGATCGGCCTTGGCCACGCGACCGTAACTGGTGCGTCCCACCGACATGGAGATCCCCACCACCTTGGGATGGACGCCGTTGGTCAAAAACGCCTTGGTCACCAGATAGCCGACCTCCGTGGTCACGCGCACCAGTTCACCGTCGGCGATGCCCAACTCCAGCGCCTGGACCTTGTTGATCCACAAGGGGTTGGCATGATGGATCTCGGTGAGATACTTCAGGTTGGTGGTCATCGACAGGACTTGATAGGCCACCTTGTAGGTGGCCAACACGAACTGTCCCTTCTCCAGCCTGGCATGCCGGGGATTGGGTTTCAAATCCGGGACCACCACCTCGATCTTGCCCGAGGGGGTGGTGAAACCGGCCTTTTCAAAGGTGTGGTAGATCCCGGCAAGGGGTTCGCCATCCTTGATGATCTTGCGATCCGCCGGATCGATCTTGCCGTGATCGGGCCAGAACCCCTTGTTCACCAGCTTCTTGTAGTTACCCTCCAGTCCGGGGGTCGCGGCACTGGCCTGTTCGACCCACTGCTTGGAAGTGGTGAAGCTCCAATGGCTCTTCATCCCCTTCTGACCGTCCGCGTCGATCGTCTCGACGATCTTCTTGAAGATCTCGCGCACGTCACGGGCGCCCCCCACCGGCTTGACCGACGGCTGGCTGATGCTCACCCAAGGCCACAGGGCGGTGGGCGCGCTCACCAGATCGTGCCGTTCCACCCCCACCACATCCGGCAGGATCAGATCGGCCCACTCGGCGGTCTCGCTCATGAAGGGGGTAAAATCCACCACCAACGGCACCAGGGCTTCGTTTTTGAGCGCCTCGCGCCAGATGCTCGCCGCCGGAGCCGAGTAGACCGGGTTGCTCAAATGGTTGAACAGCACCTTCACCACCCGGCTCTTGTCGAGGATCTCGAACGGCAGGGTGTGGTTCAAACGGATCTTGCCTCCCTCCTCCACCG
>JADGAY010000261.1 GCA_015231775.1 Magnetococcales bacterium
CCAGAAGTCCGGCGTATTGGTTGGTACCCGTGGCCCATGCGCGCAGGACTCGACCTGGAAGGGAATCCTGGCGTTGAAAATAGTTTGACAGCTTTTGGATGGTTGCTCCAGGAACATCTTTCATTATCAAACAAGTGGTTCCCGACGGCCTTCGAATCCCGATTGGACCTACCAGACGCCGGGAACGGTTTTTTTTCGTCTGGTGACCAGCACCAGCGCGGGATGACGGGTTGGACAAACCTTGTGCGCGGAGGGACGATCCGTGAACCGGCCCTGTCTGGCGAAGAGGAGTGTACTGGCGAGGCGGAAGCCCAAGTTGTTGTTGCGATTGTCCGGGGTGTTGTTGTTGCGATTGGCAGAACGGACGTTGGCCGGGTTGTTGTTCCAGCTGCCGCCCCGATTGACCCGGTTGGAGCCCCTATACCGTCATCCCAGGTCCACCACTGCCGCAAACCATTGGCGACGCATGGCCAGAGTGTCGGCGTGGACCATGTAGCCGATCATGCTCCCGACAGAGCGGGAAAGCAACTGTTCGTTGATGATGCCTTGCCGAAAGGCGGATTCTCTGGCTTGCGTATTTCGGCGAAAACGGGAAAGCCCTCTGCGTTGCAGACGAATTGTTTCAGGGTAGATCCGAAACCCCAGAAAAGGGATCCCCTCGTTCACCGGAGAGAGCAGGGTGATCTCCTCTTTCAAATTCAACGCAAGATGGGTTGCCAAAAATGACCTGACCTCATGATGCACCCCGTGCAAAAAGGATAAATTGGGTCCAAGACAAAGAAAATCATCCATGTAGCGCAGGTATCCAGACACACGGAGGTGTTCCTTGAGAAAATGATCCATTTTGCCCAGATAGAGATTGGCGAAATGCTGGCTGGTGAGGTTGCCGATTGGGATTCCCTTGCCGGATGCATGACCGGAAACGGGATGCGTGATGATGCGTGCCAGCAGGTCCAGTACGCGCTGGTCCTTGATGATGCGGGCCAGCAAGGTGTGCAGGATGGCATGATCAACACTTTGAAAATATTTGCGCACATCGCATTTGAGGAAATACGGGTGGTGACACGCCAACCTCCGCGCGTATTGAACCGCCGCATGGCTGCCTTTGCCGACCCGGCAGGCATAGGTGTGGTGGATCAATCTCTTCTCGAAGAGCGGATCCAGGATGTTGATCAAGGCGTGATGCACCACGCGATCCCGGAAATCGGCGGCGGCGATTTCACGACGCTTTGGATCGGTGACCTCAAAAATCGCGTAGGGACGGGGTTGGTAGTGACCCGTTACCAATTCCTCCTGCAAGGCCAGGAGTTCCAACTCCAAGTTGAAATAGAAATGAGCGATCCGCGCCTTGTCCTTCTTGCCGCGCCACGCCTTGTGGGCTGCCAGCCACAGATTATCGAAGGCAACGACGCGCTCGAACAGGTTACCACTCCTGTGCATGGAGACTCAGGCGTACATCAGGCGGCCTTTGGGCTCCGGAATGGCACGACCGAGTTCACGAGCGGTTTGCAGCCATTCATCAATGATGCATTCCGCCTGTGCGATTGCTTCCTGTCGGGTAGCGCCATCGGCCATGCAACCTGGCAGTTCCGGCACTTCGGCCACAAAGGCGTTATCCTCACGGCTCCAATACAGGATGATTTCATAATGGTTCATCGTGGATCACTCCCAATGGGTACTTGAGCAGCAGGTTGCGCACCTGTTTGACTTGATACGGCTTGGCCTGATGGCCAACAGGTTGCAGATTGAGAATTTCCATCAGGTCATGCCGGGTAAAAATGTGATGATCTCCCCGGATACGCTCCTCAAAACCGAGATGGCGCAGCAGTCCCAACAACTCCTGAAACGAAATATCTGCATCCGCCCGGCCACTCAGAATGCGCCAGAGGAGTTTGTCAATCTTTCCCATGCGTCAGCCCTTTTTGTTGCTTCATCCACCCTCCCAGCATGCGACCGGTCTCGTTCACGCCCCGAACAGCAAACTCGAAGGCGTCGTGGGAGAGGAATTGCTCTTCGTGGCAAAGCCTCAATAGAACACGGATCTTTTCCAGGCGCAGGTTCGCGCGCTTAAGAATCTCCCGTTTGTCCCGACTGTAGCGGGCCTCCACCAGATCTTCCACCACGTCCAGGGCCAAAGAGTCGATGCGGTTGGCAAAGGTGAAGCGCACCCGGCGCGGGAACTTCTCCGTGGTAGGCAGCAGCCATTTCAGAAATTCCATCCAGCGCACGAAGACTGGCAGGTCATCATTCGGTAATGCGTTCATCATGCGACTCCGTGGAGGAATCGATCGATTCTGGCACGGAACTTTCTGTTGATTCGGGTGACAAAGAAACCATCGTGCCAACTCTCTTGGTCAGGATGGACAACAAATCCTGACCATATTTTTTTAAACGCCCCTCCCCAAAGCCATCGATTCTGGCTAAATTGGTCATGATGGTTGGCCGATGGTGCGCGATATCTGCCAATTGTTTGTTCGTACAGATGAAATAATGCGGGACACCCTCTTCTTTGGCTTTGCTGGCGCGCCACTCTCGCAAGGTGTTGAACAGCGGCAGATCTTCTTGACTCAGCACCTTACGCCAACTCTCATCTGAAGTATTGGCACGATTCTTCCCATTTTGGACCAGAGTGTCTGGCACGGCATCCATGCCATGATACACCACCACCAAAGCAAGATGCGGCAATCCCTGATGCACAAACGCATGATCATGAATACTGTGCACCTCCTTGTCCGCCAGGAAGAAGCGCACCTCTGTATCGTCGAAGATTCCGGTCAAACTGTTGTATCTTAAGGTGAAAATCTTTATATTCACCGTTTGTGCCCGTCAAGAAATTGTCGTGACCAAGGGCTTCGCCCTTGGATCCCACCAAAGGGGTTTCACCCCTTTGGAATCCCCAAGCCGCCACACTTCCAGACGGCTCTCGGGCGTCTTCCCGCTTCGCGGGCCGTCCTCTCGCCCCCTCCAGGGTGACGGACAACTTCAAAAATCAACACCAGGGCGCTACGCGCCAGGGTAAAAGCGTAAAAAAGCTAAGGACAAGTCCTGGCGAGGCGGAAGCCCAAGCCGTCGTGGCGAAGGTCCGGGGTGTGGAAGCCGCGAAGGGCAGAACGGACGGCGGCCGGGTCGTCGAGCCAGCTGCCGCCCCGACCGACCCGGCTGGAGCCCGTAGACGGACCTTTCGGATTATCGCTCGGGGAATTGGCATAATACTTGTCCCCATACCAATCCGATACCCACTCAAACACATTACCGGACATGTCGTAGATCCCAAGTCCATTCGCTCGTTTTCTCCCAACAGAATGTGTTCTTCCCTCACTGTTCTTATCGTACCACGCCAATGCATCCAAATCACTCCCTCCACAATACCGCTCAGACTTCCCGCCAGATCGACAGGCATACTCCCACTCCGCTTCCGTCGGTAACCGATAGGTGCAACCATCACGCTTCC
>JADGAY010000262.1 GCA_015231775.1 Magnetococcales bacterium
CCTATGACCCCTACCGTGTCAAGGTAGTGCTCTCCCCCTGAGCTAACCGCCCATGCCGTGAATCCACACATCATAACCGGTTTGTTGGATCGGGTCAACCCTTTCCCAAACAGGTTGGATCACGCCATCCCATCAAAGGGTCTGATCATCCGTGGCTGGAGTTTTCCAGCATGGTTCGGTAATCGTCCGCGGAGAGCAGAGCGTCCACCGCGTCGGGTTGATCCGGACGCAGGCGGATCATCCAACCCGCGGCGTAGGGGGCTTCGTTGACCCCTTCGGGTGCGGACTCCAACGCGCTGTTGATCGCGCTCACCGTGCCGCTCACCGGGGCGAAGAGGTCGGAGACCGACTTGACCGACTCCACCACCCCGAACGCCTTGCCCTGCTCGAGACGGGCGCCGACTTTCGGCAACTCCACGAATACCACATCCCCCAAGGCGTGGGCTGCGTAGGCGGTGATGCCCACCTCCACTTCGGAATCCAGAACACGCGCCCATTCGTGTTCGCGACTGTAACGCAAATCTTGTGGAATCTCTCCAAGCTCTGACATGGCGTTCCATCCTCGTCATGGGTTCGAGTCGTGCCAACGTGCATGATGGGGGGAGAACCCCCTCACCCCCCGACCGTGGACCTCCCTTCGGGAGTTCCACGGTAAAGATATGGATTATGGTCCGATTCGTCGGCCAAAGGCAATCCTTGATTCGGACCCGCGCCAAAAAACCCCAGGCTCAGACGTCCAGAAAACGCGATACCGAGAGTATTGCCCCCGCCAGACCCAGAATCGCCCCCAACAGCACGATCAGCAGCAGTTGTGTCCAGGGCAGAAAAGCCCACTGCACGGTCATGCCAAAGCTTTGGCCGACCTCCAGAATCGCCGAGCGTGCGCCGACATGGAGCGCGCTGGTGAACATCAGGGCCCCACCCGCGCCCAAAAGCCCCTGAAACAGCCCCTCATAGATGAAGGGAGCCCGGATGAATCCATCGTCCGCGCCCAGGAAACGCATGATCTCCATCTCGTCCCGGCGGGCGATGATGGTCAGCTTGATGGTGTTGGAGACGATCAGGCCCACGGCCAGAAGCAACAACAGCGAGATCGCGTTGCCCATGAAGCGGATCGCCCGAATCAGCGCGGCAAGACGTTCCGCCCACTGCTGATCATAGGAGATCGACTCCACGCCCGGCATGGCTCCGATCTCCTTGGCCAGGGATTCGGTCTGGGGGGGCGTGGTGCGCAGCATGCGAAACTCCAGCGAATAGGGGAGGGGATTCTCATCCAGCTCATCAAGCAGCGTCCCCTCGTCGCCGAGCATGCTCTTGAGTCGTCCCACCGCCTCCTTGGGGGCGATGATGGTCATCTCCGCGACACCCGGATGACCCTTGATCAACTTGCCCACCTGGATCAGTTGCTCACGCTCCACCCCGCGACGCATGAATACCGTCACCAGATTGTCATCTTCCCAGTGGGTCAGGGCGAGGTTGGCGTTGACCAGCAACAACGAAAAGAGACCATGAATGGTCAAGGCCAGGGCAATGACCAGCGTGGTGGTCCAATGGGAGAGCGAGCGTTCCGCGAAGGGACGCCACGCCTGTTTCATGGCCCGCGCATGAAAGATCCGCGCGAACAGCCCATACCCCTTCGGGGCCATCCTGGTCGGCATGCCGGGGGTCGATCCAGGGTCGCCGGGGGTGAGGGAGGGCCGGATCATGCGGCCTCCTCATCGGAAAAGGGTTGCGGCGTGGCATGCAACAGGGCGCCATCGCGCATCTCCAGGCGGGGATGGGCGAGTTCCGCGGCCAGATCCAGATCGTGGGTCGCCACCAGCACCGTGGTGCCCTGTTGATGCAGCCCTTCGAACAGCGCCATGATGTGACGCCCGATCTCCTTGTCGAGATTGCCGGTCGGCTCGTCGGCGATCACCAGGGGCGGTCGATTCACCGTGGCACGGGCGATGGCCAGCCGTTGTTGTTCGCCGCCCGAGAGGGTGATGGGATTCTGATGCATCCGTTCCAGCAGCCCGACATTCTGCAACGCCCGGCGTACCTGTCCGGGAATGCGGGCCGGATCGTGACCGGCCACCTCCATGGCCAGGGCCACGTTGTCGAAGACCGAGCGGTCATAGAGCAGTTTGAAATCCTGAAAGATCACCCCGATACCCCGACGCAACGCCGGCAATTGACCGCGGGTCAGCCGCGCCACGTCGCGACCATCCACCAGCACCGAACCTTCCGAGGGGAGGGCGGCCCGGTAGATCAGGCGCAGCACCGTACTCTTGCCCGCGCCCGAGTGACCGGTCAAAAAGTGAAACGATCCCCTGGGCAGTCGGAACGAGACTCGTTTCAAGGCTTCGTGGCCGGTGGGATAGCGCAGCGTGACGTTGTGGAATTGGATCATGGCACCGTGAACACAATGGATTGACGGTAATTTTTCATGGTATCGTTTCCCTGGTCGGATCACAAGTCCGTTTCGTTAAATCAATGGCGTGGTTGGTGACCCTGGACCGTCCGCAGCGATGCCAGGAGGGGAGGCGCAACCCATCATGCAAGTTTAGGCCGACTGTTGACCGGGTTGCGTTGTTTCGAACGCGGGAATTCCGTATAGTAGGATCGTGAAACTCTGTCTGGCGGCTTTCCGATCGTGGAGTCGAGACGTGATTGTTCAATGTGAAAGTTGTCGTTCCCAGTTCGATGTCGATGATGAGATCCTGCGCCCTTCGGGACGCAAGCTGAAATGTTCTCAGTGTCAGGCGGTTTTTTTTCAGCCGCCGCCCAAGAGTCGCGACGCCAAGGGTGACATGGTACGCGGGTCGGACCCGCGTTCCGGCGAAACCGTGCGCGGGGGCGAAACCACGCGGAGTGCCGCCGAAAGCGCCATGGCCATGAGCGCGGTGGCACGCCAGGCCGAGGGTTTCAAGCAACTGCCCGCCGAGGAGTCGGTCCGTTTCGTTCAGGAGGGTTCCGAGCCCGGAGAGGAGGAGTTGCCCGAACCGGAGGAGATCATCGAGGAGGAGGATATCAACCTGGATGGGTTTGGAGACCTTCAGGTGGTGGATGCCTTTGCTCCCGCCGACATGGATGCCACCACCCGCGAGGCGCACCCGGTCGCCGAGGAGATCTCTGCGGCTGAGGCGTTCGGTGGGTTGATGGGGGATCTCTCCGACGACATGGGGGAAGCGTCGGCTTCTGACCGAGGCGGGCTGATCGAGACCTATCTGCAAGCGGAGCCGGAAGGGGAGATGGAAGAAGAGGACGAACCGCCTCCACCCTTCCTGCCGTCCCCGCCGGTCGCCCCGGCGCGTGTCGCGCCACCGCCTCCCCCGATCGATGATGTGGATGATGACGCCGAGACCGTCGTGGGCTCGTTGGGGCGACTGGCCCTGGGCAAGCCCACGGCCCGTGAGTTGGAACTTGCAAGACTGGCACGAGAAAAGCAAG
>JADGAY010000263.1 GCA_015231775.1 Magnetococcales bacterium
GAGTGAGGATTGCCTTTTTCTCCACCAGGAAGTTGTCGGTATCGCCGGGCGGCAGCAGGGTGCCGGTGGTAAAACGGACATCCACCACCGACTTGGCCAGCGCGCTTTTGGCCTCGATGTTCTTGGTGAGGGCGTCCTTGAGCTTCTCTTCCAGGCTCAGAAGATCCATCAGGGTGGAGAGGGTGAGTCGATCGCGTTGGGCGTTGTACTTCTCCAGGGAGCCTTCGACGCTCGGCCAATAGTTGCGGATCGACTTCTGCGCCAGCTCCACGCTCGGGATGGCGTGCTTGAGGTCGTTCAGGCTCTTCTTCACGCTCATCTGCACAGTGCGGGTCTTCTCCTCCAGCAGCATGGAGTCACGCATCACCGCCATGCTGCGCTGCTTGACCATCCCCTCGGCGGCATCGTTGCCAAAGGGGTACTCGAAGGTCAGGCCGGCTCTCCAGTTGGGACCAACCGTGTTTTCGGTGAACCCCTTGGCGACGTTGCTCAAATGGGAACCGGAGACATCGCCACCGATCATGCCCACCGTGCCATCGGCGGTCAGTTTGGGCAAGAGATCCTTCTTGGCTTTGGTCAGCTGCACGTTGGATTGATCCTCGGTCAGTTTGGCGGCCTTCAAGTCGGCGCGTTCGCCCTGGGCGGTCTGCATCAGGCGCTTGATGAGGGATTTGTCTTCGAAGTTGGCAGAGATCTTCGGGAACTCCTCGGAGGGATACCCCTTGGCCGTGAGTTCGTCCACCGAGAAGCCCATGGCTTCGGCCAGGGCGTTCTTGGTCTCGTAGACCTTGGATTTCCCCTCCTCGAGGGCCAGGGATTCGGAGGCCAGACGGGCGGTGAGGGTGTTGACCTCATCCTTGTTGCCGCGATTGCCGCGCGCCGTGGCGCGATCCTTGGCGGCTTCGGCCCATTTGGTGACCATCTTTTCGGAGACCCGCAGGATATCCTGCTTCTCCATGGCCGCCTTGTAGTCCCAGTAGGCCTTGGCCACGGTGCGCACCCGGTTGGAGACCGCGTGACGGTACTCTTGTTGCTTGGCCTCGTAGCCGAGTTTCTTGTCCTTTTCGTCCACGGTGGCCTGGAAGGCATCGGAACCGCTGTTTCGCAACAGGGGGACCGTGACTTTCAGTTCAGCGATTCCGACGTTGATCGCGCCAGGACCGTTGGAGGCCAATTCATTGTAATTGATGGGGTCGGTGCGTTGGATCGAAGCCTTCAGCTCGGTGACCACGCCTTCCCGGAAGTACTTTTTGACCGATGAATCGATCGCGGTGGTATTTTTCCGTTTCTCGATCGTGCCGTCATAGGCTTGCGTCAGGCCCGCATACAGTGCCTTGGCATCGGTCAGATCCTTGAGGTCCGTGGCGGTGAAGTTGAGGGGGTCGTTGTTGGCCTTGAACGTCAGCGCCCGGATCAGGGCTGCCGCGGAACCGCCCGGCAGAGTGGCTTCCGTGGCCTTGAGATCGGCGTATTGCTGTCTGACCCAGGGGGGGACTGGCATGTCCACGGCCTCTGTGTTGCTGCCGGTGACGGTGAACAAGGGGTTGAAGGCGCCGCTCTTTTCCTGATATTCACCGGCGGCCACTTCGCGCATCCCCTTGGCCATGATGAGATCGGCGTTGCTTTCGTTCTCCAGGGAGATCTTGACCGCGTCCATGATGGGCCAGGGACCGATCTTCTCCTCCGGGGTGGGGGTCATGGTTTTGAAGATCTCTTCCTGGAGCGTGCCGGCGGCCAGGGCGGTTGGCGTCTGGGCGAGCAGCAGGGGGAGTAGCGAGGAGAGAACCCATGAGAATCTGATCGGTTGTTTCATTGTGATCTCGATAGCATGAGGAAGGGATGGGTGGTTGGAGACAATAAGCAATTATCGAGCCATATGGTCTGGGTTTTTTAACTCAACTCAGCCAACAAGGCATCCAGATCATCCCCGTCCAGGTTGGTGGACGAGGCATCTCCAGTCGGTTGGCCGAAAGGAGCCAATTTCAGACCATATTGGATCATTTCTCTGAATGCAACCAGAAAATGTTCCCCAAGGCACTGAATCGAGTCGGCATGATGCCGACACGGATCATAACTCCAATCCCAGTGCAACATTCCCGCGCCCACAAAGCCATTGAGTTCCAGCAGATGGCTGCGTCGGGCGCGCGGATCGCTGGTCGGGCCGATGGCCTCCGTGGCCAGGGTGAAGCGGTTCGACTCGCCGAGCAGGGCATCGTACTGGCCGAAATAGTTGAAGCTGATCTCAGAGGTCGGCGGATGTCGCGATGGCGTGTCAAGCTGATGACGCAACAGGCCAAAGCCGATGCCATTTTTCGGAATCGCCGCGAGCCGCTCCTGGACCCCTTGCAGGGCCCCCGCGGGCCAAGCCGCCTCGGCCACGGCATCGAGTGCCACCGGATAGAGGGCGGTGAACCACCCCACGGTGCGTGAGATGTCCAGATCCTCGAACAGCTCCTCGCGACCATGCCCCTCCAGATCGATGAGAAACGCACCCGTGTTCTCTCCGGACCAGAGGCTCAAGGCGCGCGCCAGGGCGGTCAGGAGCAGTTCGTTGATCCGGGCATGCAGCGCGCCTGGCAGTTCGTGCAACAGGGCGTTGGTTTCGACCGCGTCCAGGGAGAGCCGCAGATGGGCCACCGAGCCGGCCAGGCTGGGTTGATCGGGCTGCCCCGCGCACGGCAGTGGGAGGATGGTCCGATCGGCCAGGGTTTGCCAATAGGGCAGCTCGGCGGTCAGAGCTTCCAGGTGGGCGGGGGCGGTGATCCGCTCCGCCCACTGTTTGAACGAGGTGGTCTTGGCCGGCAGTTGGAGCGGTTCACCCCGCGCGGCCTGGTCGAGCAGGGTCTGGAGATCCTCGAGCAGGATGCGCCAGGAGATCCCGTCGATGGCCAGGTGGTGGATGATGAAGAGCAGCCGTCCCGGTTGGTCGTCGGATCCCTGGAAGAGGGCGGCGCGCAGGAGCGGACCCTGGGTCAGGTCGAGGGATGCTTGCAGCTCGGAGGCCCGTGCCTCGATGGCCGCATGCCAGCTTTCGGCGGGGAGGGCGGAGAGATCCTCGTGGGTGAAGGGGATGGCCCTGTCCGGCTCCACCAGCTCCTGGCGCCAGCCGGTGGGCTCCTTGAAAAAGCGCAGCCGCAGGGCGTCGTGCCAGCGCAGCAGTTCGCCTATGGCCCCACGCAGCCCCGCCGGATCCAGATGGGGGGGGGTGACCAGCAGGTGGGCCTGGTTGAAGTGGTGGGGGGCCTCGGTGTCGCGCTCGAGAAACCAGCGTTGAATGGCGGTGAGCGGCACCGGGCCGGTGACGATCCCCTGTTCGGCGCGCACCGCCTCGGCGAAGCTCGCCACGCTGGCCAGCTCGGCGATGGTCTGGTGCTGGAAGATCTGACGCAGGCTTAAGGCCAT
>JADGAY010000044.1 GCA_015231775.1 Magnetococcales bacterium
GCTAGATGGATCAAGATGTTGCCACAGGTGATTGCCCGCAACTGCCGGATCTAGGATAAACGAAGGGGGTATTGGCATAAATGCCCCGGAAGTGGTCCGCCATGATCTGGAGCGACTTGTAGACCCCCTCCTTGATGGCCACCGATGGGACCACGATGATGAACTTGGTGAATCCATACCGCTGGTGCAACTCAAAGAGGGTGCGCAGATAGACGTAGGTCTTGCCGGTTCCGGTCTCCATTTCCACGGTGAAGTCCCCGGAAGCCAGGGATTCCGACGGAGACAGACCGTTTTTCAGTTGGATGGCGCGCAGGTTGGCCAGGAGTGCGTCATCCGAAAGATGGAGACGGTTGCCGATGCCCAGGGCCTGCTCTTCATCCTGGCCCTGGAAGATGCCGCCAAACGAGCGGCTGACCGTGAACTCGGAGCGGCACGCCTCTTGTCCGCGAAAGAGATCGCACACCGCCTCGATGGCGGCGAGTTGATAGTCCAGGTCGGGCTCGAAGTGGAGTTTCATTTTTTTTCTTTCGGCCTGGGTAGCTGATTAACCATGCGATCGAAGTCCGATTTCAGTTAATGATCGGCCATCACGTGAAATGTTTCATATTCACGCTCGGCATGTTTTTTTGCCATCAGCGCCGACACCTTGCCCGCATACGGCCAGGATGACGTCCAGATTGTCATGTTTGATGGCGCGGCTGATCCGTTGCCGCCCATCCTGGCGAACTTGTAAGTATTCCTTACACGTTGGTAAGCGTGCGCGACCATCCTCGGTCTGGTAGAGCAGCATCTCTTCGGCGGGAGGCGTGCCCGTGTGGTTGCTGTTCATGATCCCAGCACCTGCTCTGCCCAGGACACCACGATTTCGGCATGCCGGACGGCATCCTGGTATTCGTCCAAAGAGACGGATGGCCCCAAACCGGGATAGCGGGTTTCCCATGCGAACAAGGTCAGAAATACGCTCGCCTGAACTTCCTGAGGAATGACCATGCCTTGTTGGAGCAACCCGGTGAGCAGCGCATCCAGATCATGGGTATAACGAAAATCCATCTGCTGGTGAAGATGGACCGCCTTGATCGCTTTTTCCGCGGCTTGTTGGGCGTGGACAGAGATCCTCGTAATAGCCCCCTTCGGGCAGGGAGGTGCGGGCAAGAGCCAAGTCTCCCTTGGCTCTGGATAACCAATCAGCAGGAGTTCCATGAATCCGTTTATCCGATGGCATGGTAAAGCTCCTTTCCATCAGCCAGGGCGGGGGCGATGATCAGCGAAGGATTTTGTCCATAGTTCTGGATGTCGCTCTCCGTGATGACAACAATATCCTTTGGCATGGATAACCCACATAGTGCCATATACACGGCCTTGGCGACCTGCCGATGATGGATGCCATCGGGCATCACCACCAGAAAATCCAGATCGCTATCCGGTCCCATTTCGCCCCGTGAGGCAGATCCGAACAGGATGATGCGCAGGGGGTGCGCCACTTCAACAATACGTCGGACCATCTTATTGAGAATGTCTGGATCAGGGGTTTTCATGTCGTTTCTCCTCACAGACTGCGAATTCTGGCGAGCGCGCTGGGGGGCAGATTTTGTTCCAGGATGGCGGACAAATTGCTTTTGGTGACATCATCGGCAAAGGCATTGTCCCGGAAGACGAAGGTGGAGGCGCGGGCCGGGGCCAGTTGCTTGCGCCAATCCAGAATGCCGTGAGCCAGGGGTTCCACCGTCTCGCGGGTGATCGCGTCGGCCAGACACACCAGCAACTCCCCGCCAGCGATGGCGGGGACCGATTTTTGGGCAATGGTCCGGGTTGCCCTCGGTGAAGGCCTCCGGAAACAGCGCCTTGAGCCGCTCGACGTTTTCGGACAGCAGATCGGCGCTTTGCATTTCCGGGTTGTTGGGGGTCAGTTTTTTCATGCTTCATGACCATCACACGGGAAAGATGAACACGGAACGCTTCTCAGATAGAGGGTGTCCGGGCTTAAATCCTGTCCATGAGGCCAGGTCACAAATCCAGATGTCGCGCGCACGGATCGAAAATAGACCGTATCGCGCAACTTCTGGAAAATGCCTTTGTCCAGATAGGGAGAAACGTCGAAACAACGTCGTTCACCGTTGGCAAAGGACAACACCAGCGTTGGAGTCTGCAACACTTCCACGGCGACAATTCTTGGAGTCATCATCAACGTTCCTCAGCGGAGAGGTTCGATACGAAAGATTTCACTGCCCTCCATGGCCAGTTTCCAATCAGCCAACAGTTCCTCGCGGTGCAGTTCAATCCAGGCTTGAACCAACCTGATTTTCTGACGAGGCAACTCTCCCACCAGAATCTCGCCATCCTCGATACGGAAAACAGCGTTCATCTCTCCGAATTCCACATGAAAATGCGGAATATGGTGGCGATCCGTGTCGAAGAAAAACATACGAATGATCAATCCGTAAAACATCGAAATAACAGGCATGGCGTCTCCTGCATGGTCGAGGGTTGACCTGCAATCCTTGGAACCGATTACGCGCTACCCGCCGATCCGTGTCGGGAACTTCTCGTCCCACTCGTCGGCGAGCATGCGGGCGGCGGTGACCTGTTCCAGGCTCATCTCCCGGGCGATGGTGTTGCGCAGGCCGGTCGCTTCGTCGTTGCCGTGGCGGGCGGCCAAATCCAGCCAGGCAAAGGCGATGGTGAAGTCCTGGGGTACGCCGTGGGCCTTGGCATACATGGCCCCCAGGTTCAACCGCGCGCCGGCATGTCCCTGTTCGGCGGCCTTCAAATACCAGACCAGCGCCTGTTTGTCGTCCTTCTGCACCCCCAGGCCGTGTTCGTACATGAATCCCAGGTTGGATTCGGCATTGGCGTTGCCCTGGTTGGCCGCCTTGCGATACCACTCCACGGCCAGGGTGTCGTCGTGGGGCACTCCGCGACCGATGGCATACATCACCCCGAGGTTGAACTGGGCGCCGGCATGGCCCTGATCCGCGGAACGGTGGAACCAGTAGACGGTCTGGATCAGATCCTTGGGCACCCCCTCGCCGGTGGAGTATTTGAGCGCCAGGTTGAATTGCGCGCCGGCGTGACCCTGCCGGGCGGCGCGCTGGAACCAGAAGGCGGCCTGTTTGGGATCCGGTCCCAACTCCGACCAGTTGTCGTAGGCGATACCCATGTTGAACTGGGCGATGGGATCCCCCTGTCGGGCGGCCTTGAAGAACCAGGAGATGGCCTGACGGTCGTCTTTTTGTACCCCGCGTCCGCTGGCATAGATGAAGCCGAGGTTCAACTGCGCTCGGGCATTGCCCAGGTTGGCGGCCTTCTGATACCAGTGACGGGCCTGGAGGAAATCCCGAGGCACCCCTTGGCCGTTTTCGAACATCACCCCCAGGTTGAACTGCGCCTTGGCGTGCTCCTGGGCTGAGGCCTTGGTCCAGCAGGTGATGGCCTTGATGGGATCGGCGCGGAGATCGCCGCGTCCGGTGGCGTGGAGGATGCCGAGGTTGAAGAGCGCCTTGGGGTGGCCCTGATCCGCCGCCTTGCGAAACCAGGCAGCGGCCTGACGATCATCCTTGGGCGCCCCGCGTCCCTGATCGTGCATCACCCCCAGGTTGTATTGCGCCTTGGCATCCCCCTTGTCGGCGGCGCGCGCAAACCAGTAGAAGGCCTGGAGATCGTCGCGGGGACCGACACGACCCTGTTCGTACATCAATCCGAGGTTGAACTGGGCGGCCAGGTGATCCTGTTCGGCGGCCAGTCGATACCAGTTGGCAGCCTGTTCGTCGTCCCGTGGCAGACCGCCCCGACCATGCTCGTACATCACGGCCAGATTATACTGCGCCAGGGCATCCCCCTGATCCGCCGCGCTGCTCCACCAGAAGACCGCGTGTTCGTCGTTGGCGGTCAAGCCCCCCCGTCCGGATTCGTGCATGACGCCTAAATTATATTGGGCCTTGGCATACCCTTGACCCGCGGCCCGAGCCCACCAGAAGACCGCCTGCTCCTCGTCGATCTCGACCCCGCGACCGGTGATGTACATGCCCCCCAGGCTGTATTGAGCCTCGGCGTTCATCTGTTCGGCGGCCAGTCGATACCAGGTCACCGCCTGCTCGTCGCTTTGGGTCAGACCGCCCCGTCCCTGGGCGTACAGGACGCCCAGGTTGAACTGCGCGTCCGGGAATCCCTGTCCCGCGGCAAGCTTGTACCAGTGGGCGGCCTGTTCATCGTCCTTGGGCACGCCGCGTCCCTGCTCGCACAAAATCCCCAGATTGAAACGGGCGCGGGGATAGCCCTGATCGGCGGCTTTTCGCCACCAACCGGCGGCCTGTTCGTCATCCCTGGTCAATCCGCCGCGTCCGGCCTCGAACATCACCCCCAGGTTGAACTGCGCCTTGGCATCCCCTGCATGGGCACCCTGGCTCCACCAAAAGATCGCCTGAGAATCGTCATGGGGCACGCCGCGACCATCTTCGTACAAGATCCCCAGATTGACGCAGGCCCGCGCCTCGCCCCGTTCCGCGGCCTGACGCCACCAGTAGGCGGCCTGTTCGTCATCCTTGGGCACGCCGCGCCCCTTTTCGCACAGAATCCCCAGGTTGAATTGCGCGCCGGGGTTGCCCTGGGTGGCGGCCTGACGATACCAGAAGGCGGCCTGGGAGTCGTCCTTGGGCACGCCCATCCCCTCTTCGTACATCAATCCCAGATTCAACTGCGCGCCGTCGTGACCCTGGGTGGCGGCCTGACGGTAGCAGTGGGCCGCCTGTTCCGCATCCTTGGGAACCCCCTGTCCGTTTTCATAGAGGATGCCGAGGTTGAACAGCGCATCCATATGGCCCTGTTGGGCCGCCTTGCCCCACCAGTGGGCCGCCTTTTTGTCATCCTTGGGTAGATCCCCGCCATCGTGGGAGGTGAAACCCAGAAAGAATTGCGCCTCGGCATCCCCCTGTTCGGCCAATTCGACCATTCTTCGGAAATCGTCCACAATGGCACCTGCTCGCAAGCGTTTACACGATCTGAAATAGAGCGGAAGCCGTCACATGCCCGGCTTCCGGTCTCATGAATCACCCTTGCATCATACAGGCAAAAGTTCCGATAAACCAGGGGAGAGGGTATACGCTCGATCATGCTGGAGACACGAAGAGACGTGAGCGGGAATTGCACCGGGCTTGCAAAAAGGGGTACCATGACCGGAGTATCGTCCTTGTTTTGGAGTCACATGCGTTTGACCATTTCTCCCCATCTGAATCTATCCCCCGAGATCGAAGCGGATCTGCGTGCGCTCTCGGCCTTGACCGCCGAACCGGAGCCGGCTCTGAGCCGCCTGCGGGATCTGGCCGCCACTCTGGCCTCCGAGCGTCCGGAGCTTTGCGAGGCGCTTCTGAATCGCCTGACCGATCCGCTCTGGCGGCGACGCCTGATGTTCGCCTGGGGGAACTCCCCTTATCTCGCCCATGTGCTCGCAAAATGGCCGGAATTTCTCGAGGATGAGTACCACCACGAGGATCCGGTCGCCTGGAATCGCGGTCTGGTGGAGGCGGTGCTGGCCACCGAGTCACGCAACGAGGTGGCGCGGTTGTTGCGGTATCACAAGCATCGCACCTTTTTGGGCATCGGACTGCGCGATCTGACCTGTGAAGCCCCTCTTGCCGAGACCACCGGCGGCCTCTCGGCTCTGGCGGATGCGGCCCTCGAGGCCGGCTATCGCTGGTTGCGACGCCATCTTTCCACCATCCACGGTCCACCGATGGCCGATAACGACGAGGAGGGGCGTCATCCCTCCCGTTTCGTGATCCTGGGCATGGGCAAGCTTGGGGCGGGTGAACTCAACTTCTCCTCGGACATCGATCTTATCTATCTTTATGATGAGGATCGTGGTGGATGCGAGGGGAACAGGCCGATCTCGATCAAGGAGTTCTTCAACCGTCTGGGACGCGAACTGATTCGTCTGCTGGGAGAGGCGACCGCCGATGGGATGGTGTTTCGCATCGATCTGCGCCTGCGTCCCGAGGGGGAGAGCGGGGATCTGACCCTGTCACGCCATTCGGCGGAGATCTACTACGAATCCTGGGGTCGCACCTGGGAGCGGGCGGCGATGATCAAGGCCAGGCCGGTGGCCGGCGATCTGGAGTTGGGCGAGCGGTTTCTGGCCAATCTGGTTCCCTTCGTCTACCGGAGGTATCTGGATTTCGCGGCCCTGGAAGCCATCCGCGACATGAAAAAACAGATCGATCAGAAAATCAGCGCTCGTCAGGATTACCACCGCAACGTCAAACTCGGCTATGGCGGGATTCGCGAGATCGAATTCTTCGTGCAGTGCCAGCAGTTGATCCACGGCGGCAAGAATGGGCGGTTACGGGTTCGCCCCACCGAAGCGGTGCTGGCCCGTCTGGTCGAGGCGAATCTGTTGCCCCAATCGGTGGCCGACACCCTGGTGCACCACTACCGATTTCTGCGCACCGTCGAACACCGCTTGCAGATCGAACGGGAGCGGCAGATCCACTCCCTGCCCGAGGACGAGGCGGGCTATCTGGCGGTGGCCAAACGGATGGGATGTGACGATGCCGAAACCTTTCGCTGTCGCTTCGCCGCGGTGGTCGAGACGGTGCATGGCATCTACGGCCAGCTCTTTTTGGAAGGCGAAAAGGTCGATGTGGTGCGTCCCTCCCCAAAGGTGGAGGCGCTGTTGGGGTATCATCCGGACGAGGAGAGTGCCTTGCGCGCGGTCGCGGATGCCGGCTTCGACAATCCCCGTCAGGCCCTCGAGCTGATCGCCCTGCTGCGCGATGGACCCAATCTCTCCCGTCTGCGCGAGGGGACACGCCAGTGGTACGGTCGTCTGGCGCTCCCGCTCCTCAACGAAATCCTCGCCGCCCCGGATCAGGACATGGCCTTGCAGCACGCCGAGGGGTTCATGCGTGGCCTGGGCCATCGGGTGAACTATCTGGCCATGCTGCGCGAAACGCCACCGGTGTTGAAACTGCTGGTGCGCCTGTTCGGAACCTCGGCCTTGTTGTCCCGTTTTCTGATTCACCATCCCGAGCTTCTGGATAATCTGGTCACCACCGATTTTCTCGGCCATTTTCGTGGCAAGGGGGAGATGGCCCAGGATCTGGATCGGGCTCTGGCCAAGGCCGGGGATCCCGAGGCGGTGTTGCTGACGCTGCGTGAGTTCAAAAACGCCGAGACGCTGCGCCTCGGCATTCGCGATCTCTCCGGCCTGGCCGAACCCGAAGAGGTGATGGCTGGGCTTTCGCAACTGGCGGATGTGATCTTGCAACGGGTGGTGGCCGATGCCCTGGGCGAACTGGTGGAGCGTCACGGCGCACCGGTCTTCTTCGACGCGGACGGCGAAAAACAGATCGCGCCGTTCGCGATCCTGGCCATGGGCAAACTGGGTGGCAAGGAGCTGGGCTTCTCCTCGGATCTGGATCTGATCTTCATCCACGGCAGTCGCGGAGAGGGTCAGTTCACCGAGGATCCGAACCGTTCGATCTCCAACGCGCTGTTTTTCACCCGTTTGGGCCAACGCATCATTACCGCCATCACCAGTTTGACCCGCGCCGGCAAGCTCTACGAGCTGGACATGCGTCTGCGTCCTTCGGGAAAATCGGGTCCGGTGGTCACCTCGCTGGATGCCTTTGTCAACTACCAGACCCACGAGGCGTGGATCTGGGAACATCAGGCCCTCACCCGTGCCCGTCCCATTGCCGGGGATGCGGCGTTTGTGGACGAATTGCGCCACGCGATCGCCGGAATCTTTCAACGTGGCCATGATGCCGGGAAGGTGCGCCAGGAGGTGGCCGACATGCGCCGACGCATCGCCCAGGAGAAAACCCCGCCGGAAGGGTGGATCGACATCAAACAGAGTCGCGGGGCCATCGTGGATGTGGAGTTTCTGGTGCAGTATCTGATCCTGGCCCATGCCGACGCCCACCCCCAGATCCTCTCCTCGAATCTGCCCAACGCCTTGCGGGCTCTGCGTCGGGCCGGGATCCTCGCGCCGAAGGAGGCGCAGGTGCTCGAAGAGGCCTATGGCTTGTATCGCTTCACCGAAAACCGTCTGCGTCTGCTGCACGATCGCGCCGAGAACCGCATCGGTCCGGATGAAAAGATTCGCACCCGTCTGGAGCGTCTCTGCCACGCCCTCGAAGAACCGATCATCCCGGCCCTGCACGCCCGGTTCGAGCGGGTGATGCCGATTTATGCCCGGTACCTGGACTCATGAATCTCGACGATCTGTTCGTGCCGGCGGATCCGGAGGTGATGGAGCGCGAGCGGCTCAAGGCCAAGGAACTGAAACGTTCCGCCTGGTGGAAGAGTCAGGTTGGGCGCGGGGTGTGTCACTACTGCGGCACCCGGGTCCATCCGTCGGAGTTGACCATGGATCATGTGGTGCCGGTGATTCGCGGCGGACGCAGCGCACGGGATAATCTGGTGCCCGCTTGCCTGGCGTGCAACCGGGAAAAACGTTCTCTCAGCAGCTCCCAGTGGCGCATTCGCGTGGAGGAGAAGCGGGCGGCGAGGGAGGGTGGATCTTCCTGATGCCGATGACCGGAATGGTCACCCAGAATCAGGCGCAATCATTGAGTCAATCGGCAAACACATCGTTCAGGGATTGAGCATCCAATACCTTCATGCCCCACTCTTCAAGCGTGGCGGAGTCGGCTCTGGCAATTCTCTCTCCAGCCCAGTCAGGGACGAAATCAAAACGGCGTTGCAGTTGCCGCAGCAACATTTTCGCCTCTCCTTCCAGGCAGCCTTCCAGGCGGCCTTGCACCAGCAAGTGTTCCAGCTTTGGGAATGCGACCAGTTCATCTTCAGGCATGACGTCCAGCAGGCAATCGAACCACTCCTTGCCGAGCAGGGCCACCTGCTCTGGCGTGACACCCTCCATTTCCGGGCTGTTCAATGAACCTTGCATGAGCAACCTCCATAAGCCGACAACGGTTTGACGAAACGTGACCGAGATCCGCAACAATCCGCTCTTTTGGATGGTCTGAAACGCTTTTCTTCGCTCTTCCCGGCGACTGGAAAAACATTTCAGAGGGGCGTTCCGCGCCTCGTCCGCCAGTTCGTTCAAAAGAATCAACCGGATCGTGCCACCCCAGAGCGGCGTGCTTTCGTAGACCCCGCCTGGTCCGACCGGGAGAAAGGCAAAACGCTCCATGAAATCTGGTCGCGGACTGATGGCGGCAATCAGGACGCTTTGCATTTGACCCCGTTGCAGACCGGCGTTCTCCAGAAACAGGGTGTCGTACATCGACAACCTGGAAAGCGCATCCTCGTTCAGGCTTTCGGTGATCTTCAACTCGACCAGAATGTGGTCCGCCTCCAGATCGCGCAATCCGTCCGACAACAAAATTCGCTGTGCATCGGTCCAGCTTCCCTGCTGGCGCCGGATCAGGATCAGATCCGCCCTGGGCGGGGTGGCGGTGACCGGCACTTCCACCCGGACCTCGATGCCAACCGGTTCCAGCAACGCCTGCAGGGTTGCCCCAACCAGATTGTGCCAGTAGGTATTGGCCACCTGACGTGTCCTTCCATTATCCCTGAATCAGTTTATGTCTATCTTCCGTCAAGTCACGTCGTTCGGCAAGAAAAATGTATGGGGCAATAGCATACATCCGGACGGCTCACCCGTTGGTCATGGGATCTTCCCGGCACCACAAGCCAAACCACGCCGTGCCCAGCAGACCGAAGAGGGTGGCGCACCAGAGGTTGATCTCGGGGCCGAACTGCCACAACAACGCCCCGCTCAGGGCGCCCAGGGAGACCACCAGATCACGGGCCAGATAATAGGCCCCGAACGCGGCAGCGCGGTGGGCGGGTGGGGCCAGATCCAGGATCAACGCCTTGCGGGCCGGCTCGCCGAACTCCTTCAATCCCCGGATCACGAAGGCGACCACCAGCCATTGAAAGGAGTCCGCATGCAGCAGCACCAGCGGAAAGGCGCTGAAAAACAGAAACGTGATCACCACGAACGGTTTTTTGCCCGTCCGGTCCGCCATCCACGCCACCGGCAGATAGACCAGGACCGCGGTGAGCATCTCGATGGAGGTCAGGTAGCCGAACTCGGTGGCCGATACCGGCGCGGCGATCACCTTCATGCACCAGACCACCACGAAGGCATACGGGATTTGCTCGCAAAACCGCACCAGGATGTCCGAGACCAGCAATTGTCGCATGTTCGGGGTGAGCAGGGCCAGGATTTTGGCGGGCGAGAAGGGCGGCGGGGTGCCCGGCTTCTGCTCCGGAATGAGCTTTTGCTGGGCGAACAGGCCGATCCCGGCCATGACGAGGGCAATGCCGAAGGCGATCCGCACCCCCTCCACCTCGCCGAACCGATCCACGCACACCCCGCCGATCACCGGTCCCAGGGCCATGGGGAGGCGCTTGACCAGCGAATGCATGGTCACCCCCATGGTGCGTTTGTTGGCGGGGAGCACCTGGGCGATCAACCCCATGCTGGCCGGCAAGGAGAGGGCGCTCCAGGCTAAAAAGAGCACCGCCCCAACCAGCACCGCCTCCCATCTGGGCACCAGGATCACGATCAGATAGCCGCACATGGCGGTGAGATTGATGATCACCAGGCTCTTGCGCAGCCCCAAATGTTCGGCCAGGTAGCCGCCGGGCAGGGCGTAGAGGGCGTTCAACAGGTTTTGCATCGCCCCCAGGGTGCCGATCACCCACACCCCGCCGCCAAGCGCCATGAGATAGATGGGCAGAAACCGCTCGGCCAACCGCTCCCCAAGCCCCACCAGCACCACGAGCAATAACAGCCCCACCATCTCGCGTTTGAGCGCGAGAAAGGACCACAGGCGGTGGGTGTTCGAAGGGATGGGTTCCATCATTGGGGTGGCTCCAACGCTTATTCAATCAGGCATGACCGTCACCGTAGCGCAATCGGTCTCATCTGGACCCGGAGGTTGCGTCAGATGGTGGCCCGCAACTTCCGGATCTGGGGTCATGGTTTCACACGTCGGGGGTGCTTCCCGTCAATCACGCCAACAGAAATCTTTGCATCAGACCCAACACCATGCACACGCCGATCACGTGCATGATATCTTGTTTGTAACGAAACAGCGCGACGAATGCGGCCAGGATGATCACCGCCTGCAATCCGGCGAAGCCTCCCGAAAAGGGAGCGGCATCCTTGGCATGGGGCCAGAGCACGTGCCAGGCGAAGAAGATCGCCAGATTGACCACCACCCCCACCACGGCGGCGGTGATGGCGGTCAAGGGGGCGGTGAATTTCATATCCCCGTGGGTCGCCTCGATCAGTGGTCCACCCGCCAGAATGAAGAGATACGACGGGAGAAAGGTGAAGATCGTGGCCACGGTGGCCCCGGCGGCGCCTGCCCAGAACAGGGCGTCGGGACCGAAGATGGCCTTGGTCCAGCCTCCCACGAATCCCACGAAGGCCACCACCATGATCAACGGTCCCGGTGTCGTCTCGCCGAGGGCCAGCCCATCGACCATCTGCGCGCCGCTCAACCAGCCGTAGGTCTCCACCCCGCCCTGATAGACATACGGCAACACCGCGTAGGCCCCACCAAAGGTGACCAGGGCCGCCTTGGTGAAGAACACGCCCATGTCGTTGAGGGTTGGGTTGGTCAACAACAGCATGATCCCCCCCCAGACCGCGACAAAGATCGCCACCATCCAGGCCAACCGGGCCGGTTTGAAACGAACATGCTCCGGCGGTGGGGTGTCATCGTCGATCAGGGCCGGGCCGTAGTTCTTGTCGCCACCGCCATGACCACCGCCCCCCTTGAACAGATCGGGTCTGATCTGTCCACCAATGCCACCGATGATGGCGGCACCCAGCACGATGAGCGGGAAGGGGAGATGAAACAAAAAGATCGCCACGAAGGAGGCAAAGGCCAGCCCCATGAGCAGACGGTTTTTCAAGGCGCGGGAGCCGATGCGCCAGGCGGCGAACAGCACCACCGCCACCACGGCGGGCTTGATGCCGACAAAAATCCCCTGCACCCAACGCACCTCGCCAAAAGCGATGTAGATCCAGGTCAGGGCGATGAGGATCACCAGCGATGGCAGCACGAACAGGGTGCCCGCGACAAGGCCACCCCAGGTGCGATGCAAAAGCCAGCCGATGTAGATGGTCAACTGCTGTGCCTCGGGACCGGGCAGCAACATGCAGTAGTTCAAGGCGTGCAGAAAACGGTGCTCAGAGATCCAGCGCCGCTTTTCCACCAACTCCTGGTGCATGACCGAGATCTGCCCGGCAGGTCCGCCAAAACTGATGAACCCCAGTTTCAGCCAATAGAAAAACGCCTCCCAAAACGTGGGGTGCGGCGGGCGTTGGGGTGCCGGTTGATCGTCAGGCATGGGGCAGATCCTTGTCTTGAGTAAAGGAGAGATAAAAATCATCCAGCACGATCCGGCAGGCCTCCAGGAAGGCATCATCATCCTGCGTGCGCTGCCGCATCCCCTTGAGGAGCGACTCGAAACCCGCCGCCTCGGGGGTGGTTCCACCCAGATCCAGGGCGTGGATCATCCGTCCGATGGCCATCAGCGCCGGATCCCCTTCCAGACCGAAGGCGGCCAGCAATACCTCGAAGGTCACCCGATCGCCGACATGGGTGAACGGCGCGCCGTCGAAATCAAATCCCAACGCATCGTGAGGCAGTTCCTGGCCCGAGGTGAACCAGACCATGCGCGCTTCTGGATCGATGAATCGCCGGATCAGCCAGGCCGAAGCGAGGCGATCCGCCCAGGGCCTGGCGCGGGTGACCCAGATCCGCCTCTGGTAGGCTGCGGGATCAAGGCGCGGGATCGGCACATGGGCGGCGGTGGGTTCAGAGGGGTCGAGCCGTTGGGCGCAGCGCGCCTCCAGGGTGGTCAGGGCGTTCAACAACTCGGCGTGCTGGTCGTTGGGGAAAAAATCAATGCGGGCGATGTCGTTGAAACGACGCCGCGACAGGCGCACCGTCCGTTTCAGGGTGACGATCTCCAGGGTGTCGGGATCGATGCGGGCGATTTCGTCGCGCAAGGCCAGATAGTCCGCCTGACGATCGAAGAGGGCGCGAAAGGTCAGGTTCTGCGCCTCGGAGCCGGTCACGATACCAACCACCTCGGCCTGGCCCCCAGCCTCCTGGATGCCGCGCGCAACCTCGATGAGGGGAAGTTTCCGTCCGTTTCCGGCGGGGAGCAGATAGACCCCATCCCGCAGCACCGCCCCGCCCATGCTCTTCAACGCCCGCCACGCCCGCATCCGCTCCGTCGCATTGCGCGCCGGCAGACTGAACAGCAGGGCGAGATAGGAAACCGAACTCAAGGGCATGGGCGCTCCTGTGATCAGGAATAGACCTGTTATGATTTCTACAGTATTGTAGATATCATTGCAAATTAATTTTTCATCTATTCTCGATTCACCTGCTCGTAACGATGGGGCGGAGCGGATGGCGTGATCTGGTTCTTGTTAATTTTGCAACATTCACGACAAACAGGAATAAGATTTATAATTAATCATAAGTAAACCCCCGGCTCTGCCGGGGGACTCACAAAGTTTGACATTTCCGGGAATATTCCATGGTTTGATGGCCTTTTGGTCGTGAGTGCCTCAGCGCCTGGAGAAATGGGGCTGGGACGAACTCAAGACTTTGAAAATTCCTCGGACTGCTTTTCAACGATTGCGAACAGGCCCCTTTGAGGGGCCAGCAATCGAAAGCCCCCGGCTCTGCCGGGGGATCATTACCTGTTTGCAAGCGAGATCTGAATGGATATTCTGAGTTTTATTAATATAAAATATTTTCCGAATTTTTTCGTAAGTTGTAAATTTTAAAAAAATCAAACAATTATCTGAATAAAAAAAACTTTGCAATCCTGATATGACCTGCCTATAATTGATGTTTACAGTCGTCCATTGACTGGTATGTATGTGCGAAATAAAAGAAAATCCTATAACAATCTGATTGGCTTTGGGGGGGGTTGAATGACTATCAATAGAGTTATGAAGCGAGTTGGAATATTTGTAGCGCTCCTGATGATGGGGGGTGCGGCGCAGTCACCCCAAGCATTATCGACGAGGATGATATTAATAGAAAGAAGGTTAATATTACGGGATTGAACTCGCTTCTCAATGAGAATAACGATCTTCGAATCTTGTATGTCCATGGCATGGGGCATCATAATAAAAATTTTGCAGATGAGTTGGTCGCCAAGGTTTCCAGCAGCATGCCGGATATCCAAAACTTCAATCCACATAGAGACTTTGTCGATATACCCCTGGTAAGCGACAAGCGTCCTGTTTACGACGAAAAATATCAAAACAAACCCCTTCCTGATGGCAATCTTCGGCTTTGGAAAATCCAAAAGGGTGAAAATCAAATCATTTTCGGGGCTTTGCAATGGTCCAACATCATGCTGCCCGCCAAGGAACGCGCATTCTATGACGACGGACTGCTCTATCTTCCAGTCCGTGAGGGCGGGGATCCCACCCTCTTGAAATCCATCATGCGCAATGATACCAAAATTGGAGCCAATCGAGCCCTTTTCAACGCCGCTCTCCGGAAAGGGTTCAATGATGGATTCGCGGATGCGGTTTTGTATCTTGGCAAACATGGAAGTTCCATTCGTTCGGTGATCGAGGATGGTCTGTGTCATCTGATGCAAGAGAAGGAACGGATCGGAAGTCGGCCTCATTCCTTTTGCAAATTTCCGACTCCGAACGACCGTCAGCGATTCAATTTGGCACTCATAACTTCGAGTTTGGGTAGCAAAATGACCTACGACACCATCCTGGATCTCCTGGAGGAGGAGAGGGGGCAGCCTTTCCAGGAAATCTGGAAGCAACAACTTCTCAACAAAATCAAATTATTCATGTTCAGCAATCAGTTGCCATTGCTGGAATTGGCTGAGCATGCTTATCTGGAAACCGTCACTCCCGATCAAGCCAAGAATCAGAAAAACCTCACCAAAAAGGAGGAACTTGATAACAAACGCCTCAACAAGAAAGTTAAATCAAATGAGAAAAGCCTGAGCAATAAAGAGAGTCCTGAGGATAAGCGTCTGAGCAACAAAGAGAGTCCAAAGAGTCGTACCTTCAATCGATTCCTTGGTGCCATTGCAGGAGTTCAGTTAAATACCGTATTGGATGGCGATTCTTCGAGTAAAAACAAAATAAAAGAAGTTGAAATTGTTGATTTCGTGGATCCAAATGACATCCTGAGCTGGACAATTCCAATCACGAACGATTTCAGCCGTGAGCTCATCCTGGCAAATAATACGCCAGAGTCCAAATATATCACTTCCAATACAAACCGGGGCGATAAAATCCAAAAGACATTTACCAATGTCTTGGTCAAGAATGAATCGTTATACTTCCTAAGCACGACAGTCTTTGTCCATCCTGGCCTTTCGCACACATGCGCCTCTCGCAATCCGTACACGCTGAATCTGATTTTCTATGGCAATGATTACAACAAGCATCCGTTGATTGAAACGAGCTGTATCACCAAAGAATAAGTCTCGTCGGCAGCCAAGCGGCGATCAAACTGCCAAAACGGGCCAAGGACGGCCCGCCCAATTGCGAAGCTTTTTCACCAAGTGTGGATGGAATTGATTCGGAGCGTGGGTGTTTGGTGTTTCCAAGGATGCACTCGCCAAACAGTCTCGCGAGATCTAACGAGATGGAGGCGTGCCGCGCGGGTCGCGGCGGGGGGCGTGGAAATGGATGCAGGTGCCCGAAAAGATCTCAGCGGCCTCCATCATCGTCTCCGACAAGGTGGGATGGGGATGGACGCAATGGGTGATTTGATCGATCGCCAGGCCGTGCTCCAGGGCGAGAATCCCCTCGGCGATCAATTCGCCGGCCCCCGGTCCGGTGATGCCGACCCCGAGGATCCGGCCTGAATTCGGCTCCAGAATCCATTTGGTCACCCCTTCGGTGCGCTCCAGGGTGTGGGCGCGACCCGAGGCCGCCCAGGGGAAACGGACCGCCCGGATCGGGATTCCCTGCTCACGGGCCGTGGTTTCGGTCAGACCGGCCCAGGCCACCTCCGGATCGGTATAGGTGACACCCGGCAGAATCGGCGCTCGTTCCGGCAGGGATTCACCCCCGAGGGTGGCGATGGCGATTCGGGCTTGGGCCGAGGCGCGATGGGCCAGCATCGGCCCGCCGGTCACATCCCCGATGGCCAGAATCGTGGGCTCGGCAGTGCGCATCCCCCCATCCACCTGGATCGCCCCGCGCCCGTCCAGGGTCACCCTGGTTTTCTCCAGGCCGGGAATGTCGCTGGCCGGGGTTCGTCCGGTGGCCACCAGCAACCGTTCCACCTCATGCACGAAGCGGTTCCCCGTCCCATCGACAACGGTCACCCGCACGCCTTCGGGGCCGGGTTCGACCTGCTCCAGGCGCGCGTTGAGGGTGATGGAGGCAAATGTCTTTGCCAGGCGCGTGGCCAAGGGGCGAACCAGATCGCGATCCGCGCCGGGCAGAATGCCGTTCCCGGCTTCGATGACATGCACCCGCGTGCCCAAGGCGGCGTAGACCGTGCCCAGTTCCAGGCCGATGTTGCCGGCTCCCACCACCAGCAGGGAGGCGGGAATCGTCTCCAGGGCCAGGGCCTGGGTGGAGTCCATGACGCCGGGCAGGGTGGCATCGACCCCCGGCAGGGTTGCCGGACGGGATCCGGTGGCCAGAATGATGTGGTTGGCGTGGATGCGGATAGGCTCGGAATCGGGGGGATCGATGCGCAGATGGTTGGCATCGAGCAGACTGGCCCGACCCCGCGCCAGGGTCACGCCGCGCAGTTGACACTGCTGGGCCAGCCCCGTCGTCAGGCGGGTGACGATTTCAGCCTTCCAGGCGCGCAGTCGATCGAAATCGATGGTGGGCGGAGCGAACAGAATCCCCATCCGACTGGCCTCGCGGCTTTCGGTGAGCACGCGCGCCGCGTGCAGGAGCGCCTTGCTCGGAATGCAGCCACGATGCAGACAGACCCCGCCGGGAGCGGTCTCGGGATCGATCAGCAGGGTGGAGAGTCCTCGTCCCGCGGCCAGAAAAGCGGCGCTGTAGCCACCTGGCCCCGCGCCGATCACCGCGACTTGAAATTCGCTCCGCACGGACGTGCTCCTGGTCAAGGGAGTGGGTTGGGTTCGAAAAGCCGCCTGGTTCACGGTCAACACGAACAAAAAAACACCGTGCGTGTCAACCGTTCACCGGACGAAAGAACGACTTACAACCGATCCAGAACCTCCTGGTGGATGCGGATGTTGGCCTTGATCCACAAGCCGTTCAAGTAGGCGACGAGTTGCTCTTGTCCCAGGGACTCCTCCAGTTTGGCAAGCAGCTCGACCTCCGCCTCTTTGTCGGTCTCGGCGGGGGCGTCGATGATCTTCTCCAGCCGCGCCACGCTCAGACGTCCCTCGTCGTCGATGATCTCCCCAAGATTGGGTTTGTCCGGATGGAGTTTGAAGACCGCCTCGCGGATCTTGGGACCGGGTTCCTTCTCCTTGCCTTCACGCAGGAACGGAGCCGGGGTCGAAACCCGCAACTTGTCGCTCGCGGAGGCGATCTCCTGGATCGGTTTGCCCTCTCCCATCGCCTTGAGGGCGTTTTGCATCAGTTTGGCCGCCTCTTCGCGTCCCTTTTCTGCCCGGAAGGCGCGGGTCACATCCTCCTTGGCCTGGTCGAGACTCTTGGGCGCCGGCTCCTGGCGATCCAATACTTCCAGCGCCACGAACTGGTGATTGGTCAACTCCAACAGCGGCGAAACCGATCCCTTGGCAGTTGAAAAGGCCACTTCCAAAAATTTGGGATCGTTCTCCGCGCCCCCGCGACCAGGTTCGTCCCGCGCGAAGAAATCGGTCTCCTTGTAGCGCAGATTGAGATCCTTGGCGATGGCCTGAAGATTTCCCGAGGCAGCCAGTTGATCCTCGAAGGTGGCGGAACGATCGTAGACCAGATCCTTGGCCTTGTTCTCCACGATGCGTCCACGAACCTCCATGGTCACCTTTTCCAAAGGTTTGGTTTCCGGGGCGTTGATCTTCTCGACGCGGATCAGATGCACCCCGAATTTCGTGGTCACCGGGTCCGAGACCTTGCCGATCTCGGCGGCAAAGACCACCTTGTCGAACTCCGGCACCATCATCCCAGGCCCGAATTCACCCAGATCGCCCCCTTGACCCGCGGAAGCGTCATCGGAGATCTCCTTGGCCACGGTTTCAAACGGCTCGCCGGCCTTGAGACGGTCGGAGGCCTTGCGGATTTTCTCGTTGGCTGCCGCGGCATCGGTTTTTTCGTCGATGCGGGCCAGGATGTGACGCGCCTGACGGGTTTCGCCCTTGCGATACTCCTTGATGTGCTCTTCGTAGAACTCCCGAATCTCATCGTCCGAGACCTTCACCGCGTCACGCACGCTGTCGTTGTTGAGCAGGGCGTAGCGGAGCTTGACCTTGGCTTTGGTCATGAACTGCGCTTGATTCCTTTTCAAGAACTCCTCAAGCTCGGAGTCGGAAGGTTTGATGGAATCTTCCAGCTCCTTGGGATCGAGTGTTAGAATACTGGCGACCCGCTTTTCGTTGTTGAGACGGTAAATGTCGCTCACCAGCGCTTTGGGCAGCACGGTGGGTTGGCTTACCGCGCGACGGATCTGATCCGAGACGATATCCGTCTTGAGTTGCACCTCGAACTCCTTCGGGGAGAGACGGTTGCTGCGCAGAACCAATTCGTAGCGGTTCTTGTCGAAACGGCCATCCACCTGGAAGGCGGGGGTGGATTCGATGCGTTGGCGCAACACGTCGGCGGAGACGGTCAGATGGAGATCTCGTCCGGCGTTGAGGATCAGGTAGCGGTTGATCAACGCGTTGAGGGTGCGGTTCTTGAGCCCCAACATTTCGGCGGTTTTCTTGTCGATGGAGCCGCCGAACCGCTCGCGCAGATTTTGGAACTCCTGTTCGTAGGCGGCGCTGAATTCGCGGGGTCCGATCTTCCAGCCATCGGCCTCCACCACCGGCATTTGCCCACGGCTGTTGACGTAGCTGTCCACGCCCCACACCATGAAGCTCATGGCGAGCAGGATCAACAGCAGACGAATGATGAAGGATTTGGCGCCGCGGCGCATGGCGTTCAGCATTTGGCAAAGGCTCCGGGTTTGACGGGCGATTTTTGTGTGCACGGACGTTCGATCCGCGCCGATGGGTGATTCAGCCGCATCGCGCGCATGACGGCGATCCGCTTGGGACCGCCAACCTGGAATCATGGCATATTTTCGTTATGCGCGAAAGGGTGGTCAAACTTGGAATGGGCGACAGAATCGAGGAGTGCGCCTGTTTTTCGTGGAACGCCCGAAGGGAGTGCCACGGTTGGGGGGTGAGGGGGCTCTCCCCCCATCAAGCAAGTTTCCCGTGGAACGCCCGAAGGGAGTGCCACGGTTGGGGGGTGAGGGGGCTCTCCCCCCATCAAGCATGTTTATGAGGAACGGGTTTTGCAATGCGATTTCAATGAATGGGCAATCGGAACAGCGGAGCATGGCAGTGGAAAGGGTGGAATAGAGGGTGGCCAGTATCGGCGATGGACGGATGAACATCATTCGTGGACTGCACAATCTTCCGGCGCGGTTTCGTGACGCGGTGGTGGCGATCGGCAATTTCGACGGTGTCCATTTGGGACATCAGGCGCTGTTCGCGCGACTGCGAGAGCTGGCCGCCGCGCATGACGGGGTGCCGATCATGGCCGTGACCTTCGAACCCCACCCCTTGAGCCTTCTCAATCCCCGACGCGCCCCACCCCGGATCACCGGAATGCGTGGCAAGGCGCGCTGGATGGAGGAGGCGGGGTTGGATGCCATGTTCGTGCTGCACTTCAATCGCCGTCTGGCCGCCACCGAACCGGAAGCCTTCGTGCGCGGGATCCTGGTCGAGGGATTGAGGGTGCGGGAGGTGGTGGTGGGCGAAAATTTCCGCTTTGGGGCCCGGGGCGCCGGATCCTTTGACGATCTGCGGCGCATGGGGGATCAACTGGGCTTTGGGGTTCAGGCCCATCCGTTGGTATTCATGGGGGATCAGCCGATCTCCTCGACTTGGGTGCGGCGCGAGGTGGAGGCCGGGGATTTCGGACAGGCGGCGCGTCTGCTCGATCGTCTGTTCGAGGTGGAGGGGCGGGTGGTGTCGGGATTCCAACGCGGACGGGATCTGGGATTCCCCACCGCCAATCTGGCGTTAAGCGGCATGCTGCATCCGCCGGTGGGGGTCTATGTGGCCAGGGCCTGCGCCGGTGGGTGCTGGATGCCGTCGGTGGTGAACATTGGACGCAATCCTACCTTCGGGGATACCGAGATCCATCTGGAGACCCATATCCTGACCGACGCGCCGCTCAATCTCTATCATCAGGTGCTGCGGGTGCAGTTCTTGAAACGGCTGCGCGCCGAGATGCGCTTTCCCCACGTCTCCGCCCTGCGCGAGCAGATCGCCCGTGATGTGGACTCGGCACGGGATTTTTTCAGCAGCGGGGAGGGGTGAGGAAGATAGGATACTGATCTTACACCTGAAATTTCAAAATTCCAGTTTTGTGCGCTGGAATTCATCCAGTTTGTTCAAATTGTACAGATGCCAAATAAGAGATCTTCGGCTGACCTTCAATTGCGTCGATAACGTGGCGATTCCTTCTTGAGAGTCCAATGGCTCGTCAAGCGCCGAGATTTTTTGATTGAGAATATCCACCGGCATCAGCAGCATGGCTGAGAAGGCATTGGCGCGTTTTTCGATGCAAGAGGGCGCCCAACAGCCACTGGCATGGTAAATCCCACTGCCAAAAAAGCGATCATGCAGGATGTGACAGAGTTCATGCCCCAAGCTGAACCGTTTTCCTTCGTCCTGTCTGTTGTTTGGATGCGCAGAATTCAGCAGAATGGTCGGCATCACTGAGGGGCCGGCAATGGCTACTCCACGGATGTTGCTATCATGTAAAGGTTCTTCCCTGATTCGGATGTCAAGATGGTCGCAGATGGCATGGATGTCGATCCATTCTGCGGTCGGAATCACGTCTCCCAACTGATCGAGAAGATTTAATGCGTCGTCATAACCGATATCAGAGGGATTTCTGACTGGCAGTTCCGGATCCAGTGAAATCAGTGGTTTCATCTGAGCCGAATCGCCGGATTCGCCATCGCCATGTGCATCGATGTAACAAGAAATCAACGTTTCGAGATCTGAATCTCCGATTTCCGGTGATAGAGACCCGAACATGGCCACGGCTGGGGAAAGACGATGGATATAGCCTGCTCTTTGAGCGAATTGATTGATATTTCTAATCTTCGACCGGATGGAATCTTGAAGGTGCGAGAGTATGGGGGCGTACCAGGCCAACCGAATTTGGGAACGTCCATCATCTGAAATCTGTCTGATCTTGTTGGACAATGTTTTCAGGTCGCTATCGTGGGGCATAAGATCGTTGAGAGAGGATACAGCCTCTAGCAATCCTTTCATCAGAGGTTCGGCAACCAGTTCAATCGGAAGATTTTGGCTTCTTGCGGGAGCATTGAAATAGAAATCCTTTGCCACGCCTTCCAGGGGAAACTCTCCCCAGGATATTTCGATAAAGTCCACCATCCTACGAAAAAAAAGATCTGGAAACAGTCCTCCCTGGCGACATGACCGCAGCGCGTGTCTTTGCCACCAGTCGAACCACATCATACCCTTCTTTTCCATCACCGGGTCCGTATCGGCCAGATAACGCCTGAGAGAATCCAGATAACCTAGACGTGCGTTCGGCCTGTCACAAGCAAGGGGAAAACGTTCTTCATGAAAAATGGGATCCCAGTTCTCCGCGAACCAAGCCAGCAAAGGCGAGAGGTACCAGGAAACTTCCTGGTACGTATGGTTGTGATGATGATGTTGACACAAATTGAAACCACGCACCCAGAAACGAAATTCGCCCCAAGAGTTGGACTCAAGGGGTGTTGCGGAACGTCCGTTGTCCGGGTCTTTTTGGAAACGGAATTCAAAAGCGAACTGATTCCGGTCGCCGAATCTTTTCCAATCGTTACTCATGGTGTATCCAACAATCGTCCATTTTCATCCGTTTTCAGGAATTCGAATTTTCGGATCTCATGCCGATGTACTCGCTTCTCTCGCAACCAAATGTTTCGAATGGTATCCGGCACTTCATTCCATCCAATGGGAAAACCATGCCAACCTCCCTGACTGTCAGGATATGCGGCAAATGCCATGCCGCCACTGGTCGCGAATCGTGCCTTCTTGTTTGATTGGGGATGAGGAATGCTTGCACTCAGCATGCTTTCTGCCTTGTCATGGCTCCATGAGGGACACAAGCTTCCCTTTTTTCCTCTTTGCCATGGTTCTTTATGTTTGGGATTTGGAATGTATCTAAGCGCAATTTCCATGAGATTGTCCTTGAATGGCGCGATATTAATTTAAATTGAAATCTGATGAACGTATCATTTGATTGACCAAACAGAATTACAATGGTCACGCTTGCTTTATCTTGAAACTATGAATATTTATATTGAAAGCGCTTCCAAGAAAATAAATTCTATTAAAATATTTAATTATAATTTTTGTTTATAAATTTACAGTATAATCTGATCTTAATAATATACAAACGAA
>JADGAY010000264.1 GCA_015231775.1 Magnetococcales bacterium
AGGCCAGCCAGTCTAAATCCCCTCCCGCTCAACCTCCGGAAACGCCCGCTCAACCACAAGGTTCGTGACCAACCTGTTGGCTTGACCCGTCCTGCCCGGCGTGACCGCGCCAGGTTGTTGGGCTCATTTCCCCATGCGGCCCTGCCACCAGGTGCGTGCCAGCCACACGGGGTGTCGGAACAGTTGGCGCTGTTCCAACACCTGTTGGCGATTGGCCATGAGATCCTTGAAGAGTTCCACATAGGCCGAACAGGTGCGCGTGGCGGTGAAAGGGTAGTCGGACATCCGATCCGCCCATTGCGGATAGGTTGTGTACATCTCTTCGAGCTTCTCCGGGAACCGGTCCGGCGTGAAGGGGATTCCCCACGAATCGCTGGTCTCGGGCATGGATCCTTGGGCCACATACAGCAACGGCAGACCGCACAACGCCCCTTCGATGTTGTGGTTGCTGCCCGGTTCGTTCCGGGAGGCGGTCAGATAGACATGATGGCTGCGGATTTCGTCCCCGAGCGCCTGTCCGTCCAGCGGATCGATATGGCGGACGTTGGCGAAGGTGAAATCATCCGGGAGTCTGCCGATATAGGTGAACTCGAAGCGGTCACGATAGGCCGGTTGGGAGAGCATCCGGTCGAGTTGTTCATAGACATCAAACCCCTTCAACCGGTTTGCGCCCCAATGGTGGGTCACCAGACGCAGCCTGGATTGTCCATCCCAACGGAGGTAACCCCGAGGGTGAAAAATGGATTGATCCCCGCCATTCAGAATGACACGGCTCGACTTGACCGGCATCCCTTGCCCGAGATGGAGATGTTGCAGCCAGGCGCTGACAAAAACGGTATGATCGGCCACGCGGGTCGCGGAGGCGAGAAGAGCATTCAGACCGGTTGTGCCTTTTCGTTCATCACATTCATTGACACGATGAACAACGAGCGCACGCGGATTTACATGCAGAAGATAGTGCAGTATTCCAGCATGATTGTAGCTGCAACTGGCCAGTTTCAGGCGTGGGTCGGTCAGTAGAATCAGATCCAGTTCCGGATCCTTCAGGTCAAACGAAACCTGCCAACCAAGCGTGTTCAGATGGTTGACCAGAGACGACACGAAGCGATTGCCACCACCCCATGGGCCAGACTGCAGCTTCATGCCAATACTGATTTTCATCCCACAGGATTCTCCGGATGGTTCGACACAGGGGGGGCGACGATTGCCAAAAGCCCCTTTTGCGTAAGCTGAAGTCTCCATTCCCGCCTGCCACCAGATCATCAAGCGGCATGCATGGCTTTGAAAAACAATGGGTCATGGAGCCTGATTGCCGTGGAATCCCGACAAGGGGACTCTTTGAGGCCTTGGTTGCGGGCTCTCTTTTTTGTAAGCAAATTGGATTCCAGTTTGTGAATCCTTGCCGCATCCGGCGCCGAATGCACCCCCTTTTTTCGAGGGTGCTTCCTGGTGCGGGTATGTTACAAGGTTGCCGATTTTCCAGTCACATTATGCTCCAGAGAACTTATTATCCACAAAATTCAATCAATGCCAAGTAGCTTGGATGGTTTGACGGAAAAATTCTTTGTCCAGGCAACTTTGGCATTTTTGCGACGATGAGGGGTTCGGGAAACAAATGGTACGGGGGTGATGCGTGGTTTTATTGGTGAAATAGCCATAAGCTCGAATTGTTGGGACGTTGTTGACATCTTGCGCTTTATTGCATAGGATCAAAAAATCACCAAGCATGGTTGAAAACCGCGCACAGCATGGTGTTGAACAGGGCGTTGCGTTGTTTGGAAGGAGAGTTCCTTGGGCCCGACCCATTCATCATGGCCCCAGAGTCAACAATCGCTCGAGTCTGTCCCCGCGGCGCGACGTCGCCCCCCTTGGTGGTTGCGCGTGGGCAAGCGGCTCGGACTTGCCATGGAGCGCTGGCTGACCCCGCCACCCGGCGTCTACATCCTGGCCTATCACAGTGTCGTGGATCCTGGGGATCGTCAGAGCTGGGAGAATTATTATCGCAAGGGTGAGGTGACGGTCCAAACTCTGGAACGTCAACTGGCCACGCTGTTGACCTGGATGACCCCCTTGCCTTTGAGTCAGGTTCCGGCGCTTTGGGAACGGGGTGGTCCGGATCGACCATACCTGGTGGTCACCTTTGACGATGGTTTCGAGAACAATCGTCGCTTGGCTGACGCGGTATTGCGCCGCCTGGGGATTCCAGCGACCCTGTTCGTCAATGGTGCCTTTGCCGCCCAACGGGAGGTGTTCTATCGGATTCCCGCCGCCATGCTGGTGGGGATGGGGCACGCCGAGGCGTTGTCATCGGCGTTGCGCGCGGCCCTGCCGGAAATCCCCTGGAGTTCGAATCCTGAAGAACTGTTCGGCCAAACCAAGTCCCGGTATGTTCCGGAGATCATGGAATCGGTCGTGCTGGCGGTTTTCGCCGAGCGGATCGGTCCATGGAGCGATTTGGGGGTGCATCTGAGCGTGGAAGGGGTGCGTGCCTTGCACCAGTCGGGCTGGGAGATCGGCAACCATACCCTGGGCCATCGCATTCTGAGTACCCTGCCACCGTTGGAGGTGGTCCGCGCCATCGAGGAGAACGAAACCTTCTGGCGTCAGGCCGGGGTGCCATTGATCCCCTTTTTGGCCTATCCGGTTGGCCGGGCCTCCGATGTCCATGCGGGGGTGTGGGATCATCTGCAAACCCGGCCTGAACTGCACGGACTGTTTTGTGGAGGGGGGGTCAATGTGCGGGCCAGCCGTGCCGAATGGTTGCGTTTCAGCCTGGGAGGCGCTCAACGGCGCGGGGAGATTCTGGAACGACTGCACGTGGAGATGGCGCGGACCCGTGCCAGCCTGAGCGCCTGAGCGATGATCGGAGCGCTTTCGTTCGAATCAATGCGCCGTTGAAATCATCTCCGGCGCGCGGGCCAGGAGTTGATCATCCAGCCGGTAGCCGTGGCCGGGCACGGTGAGGATCAGGGCGGGCCATTGGCCGAGTGGATCGAGCTTGCGGCGGATGCGGCAGATCACCGCGTCGATGCCGCGATCGCTGGGGGGATCGGGACGGCGCGAGATGGCGTCCTTCAGATGTTCCCGGCTCACCACGTTCCCCCCGGCCCGGAGCAGGGTGGCCAGGGCATTGAACTCTCCGCGGGTCAGGGTGACCGGTTGGCCGAGGGGGTTGGTCAGGCTGCGCTTGCCAGGGTCGAGGGTGAAACCGAAAAAGCGCGCGGTGGCGCTTGCCGGCCAGGGGGACGGGCCATCCCAGGCCTGTGCCACCGGTTGCCGTGTCGGAGCGTTGGCGCCAGCGCGACGACGCAGTTGGTTGTGGATGCGCGCCACCAGTTCACGGGGATGAAAGGGCTTGGTGATGTAGTCGTCCGCGCCCAGTTCGATCCCG
>JADGAY010000265.1 GCA_015231775.1 Magnetococcales bacterium
CCCCATCAGCATCACCATCGTGATCCTCATCACCCTCTTCATGCCCCTGGCGGAGATCTACGGCATCCACCCCTGGATCGTCGGCTTCATCATCCTGATCTTCGGCGAAATCTGGTTCATGCCCTATCAGTGCTCCTATTATCAGAAATATCAGGAGATCAACCAGGCCCAACCGCTCTACAAAGACAGCACCTTCCTGATCTTCAACGCTCTGATGAACATCTTCCGCCTGCTGGCCATCTATGCCTCGTTCCCCTACTGGCGCGCCATGGGGCTGCTATGAACCGCGCCTCCTGGTCCCTCCAGAAATGGCTCATCGGTATTTTTTGCATCGCCTCGGTGCTGGTCACCGGCTGGTTCAACGCCCACAAGCCCCGCCTGGTGATCTTGCAAAGCTATGACAAAAGCTACTCCTGGACCAAGGACGTGAACATCGGCATCAACCGCATCCTGGACGCCCATCGGGATTACAGCATCAACTGGTACTATCTGGACACCAAACGTCACCCCTGGACCGAATTCAAGACCAACGCCGGACAGGCCATGCGCCGCATGCTCCACGCCTCGCCGCCGGACGTGCTCCTGGCCGTGGACGACGATGCCCAACAGTACGTCACCCGTCATCTTTTGAACCACCCCACGATCCGGATCGTCTTCTCCGGGGTCAACAACCCACCCGAGGACTACGGCTTCGACAAGGCGGATAACGTCACCGGCATCCTGGAACGCAAACCCTGGGCCGCGCTTCTGGAGACCCTGCTCATCCTGGCCGAGTACAACAACCTGAAAACACCCCTGACGATCCAGTTTCTAGGGGATCAATCGGATTCGGTCATCGCCGACGAGATCGACTTCCGGGAGTTCGACATGGCACCCATCCAGGTCGTCGATTCCCGGCTGGTCAACACCTTCGCGGAGTGGAAACAGGCCCTCGAGGAGAGCCGTGGCAAGGTCGATTTCCTGATCACCACCAACTACCGCAAGATCAAACGGTCCGAGGGGAGCAACGACCTGATGCCACCCAAAGAGCTGATCGACTGGAGCGAGCAGCACTCCCCAACCCCGCTGATCGGCACCAACGCCTTCTACGCCGAGGACGGCGGCATGCTGGCTATCGGCACCTCCCCTTACGAACAGGGTGAGGTGGCCGCGAACATGGTGGTGGAGATGCTCTCCAACGACAAGACACCCAAGCAACTGCCCATGCGCGGCACCGAACAGTTCGTGGTGGCGGTACGCTCCAAACTGCTCGCCGCGCGCAACCTGAAACTGCCCAAGGTGTATGAATCGGCGGCCAGGGCCATCAATAAATATTATTGAACCCAATCCACGCCACCCACTTTACAGGCGTTGCATTCAACACTTAGGTGATGGGAAAAGCCCCCTCACCCCGGACCGAGGCGCTTCTCCAAGGGGGTTCCCCGGTAAAAGTCTCGCATCGGGAATTCGCGATATTGATATTTTTGGATGTATCCACTATTTTCAAACCAACAGGCTTGATGCCAAACCACCCAGAATCCCGGAAACCGACGCATCGTTCCACCGCGTCGCCATCCAGGGGCTCATGACCATCTCTCTAATCTGAGAATTTCACGAAGGAGTCCATTTCATGTCCATTTCCCTGACTCTCAGCGCGGCCACCAAACTGGGTGAGTTGTTGCAAGAGGAGAACAATCCCCAAACCAAGCTGCGCATCTTCGTCTCCGGCGGCGGCTGTTCGGGTTTCAAGTACGGCTTCACCTTCGATGACACCCAGGAGGAAGGCGATACCCTGATCGAATCCCACGGAGCCAAGGTGTTGGTCGATTCCACCTCGCTGGGCCTTTTGGCCGGCGCCGAGGTCGATTACATCGAGGATCTCTCCGGAGCCCAGTTCGTCATCCGCAACCCGAACGCTTCCAGCTCCTGCGGTTGCGGCCAGTCGTTCACCCCGAACAGCATGGGTGGCTGTTCCAACTCCTGATTCGGGTTTATCCCCCTCCTGAAACGGATGCAACCGGAAACGTGCATGATGGAGGGGAAGACCCCCCTCACCTCCCGACCGTGGAGCTCCCGCAAGGGAGTTCCACGGAAAAATTGGAAAAAAGATCCACTCCCCGGTTGCATCCCAGGCATGGCCATACCATATAATTCGCATGTATACAGTCTGGTCCGTTTCCTTCACCCGAGTGCGAACAGGTATCCACCATGGCTGACGATTCCCCGAAGAACGACGATCCCAACGCACCCGTGACCCCCTCGGTCGATGTCGCGACCCCGGAAGAGCTTGTCGCCGACAAAGCCGACCCCAAGGTCGCCCCACCACCCGCTCGGGTCGAGGATCTGCTGCCATCGGAACTGGTGATCTACCCCCTGGGTGGTCGCCCCTTCTTCCCCGGCATGCTCACCCCGATCCAGGTGGAAGGCTCCCCCTACTACGACACCATCAAATACGCCCTGAACTCCCCCGGCAAGATGTTCGGCATCGTGTTGAGCCACGCCGAGGATGGCGAGGAGGTGTTCAACGCCGACCAGTTGTACCGCTTCGGCGCGGTGGCCCGCATCATGGAAGCTGCGGTCAACGACGAAGACAAACAGATCAAACTGCTCGCCGAGGGGATCGCCCGGTTCGAGATCATGGAGATCATCAAGCCCGGTCCGCCGATCGTGGCCCGGGTGATCCATCACGACAAGATCTCCCTGCATCTGGATCTCGACGCGCTCAAGCCCTACACCATGGCGGTGATCAGCGCGTTGAAGGAGATTCTGAAATACGACTCGCTCTACCAGGAGCAGGTCAAGATGTTTCTGTCGCGCCACAACTTCGGCGAACCGGATCGTCTGGCCGATTTCGTCGCCTCCATGACCAGCTCCAAACGGGAGGAGCTGCAAGAGGTGCTCGAAACCCTCAACGTGCGCGAACGGTTGGAAAAGGTGCTCGGACTCCTCAAAAAGGAGCTCGAGATGGTCAAGTTGCAAGACAAGATCTCCCGTCAGGTCGAAGAGGGGATCTCCAAGAACCAGCGGCAGTTCTTCCTGCGCGAGCAGTTGAAGGAGATCCAGAAGGAGCTTGGCATCACCAAGGATGACCGCACCGCCGACATGGAGCGGTTCCGCGAACGGGTGGAAAAGCTCAACCTAACCGACGAACCTCAGAAACGGATCGAGGAGGAGCTGGACAAACTCTCGATTCTGGAAACCGGCTCCTCGGAGTACGGGGTGACGCGCAATTACGTGGATTGGCTCACCAGTCTCCCCTGGGGGATCCACACCAAGGACAAGCTCGACATCGGTCGGGCGCGGCAGGTGCTCAACAAGGATCACGACGCCTTGAACGACGTGAAGGAGCGGATCCTGGAGTTTCTGGCGGTGGGCAAGCTCAAGGGGGAGATCGGCGGCTCGA
>JADGAY010000045.1 GCA_015231775.1 Magnetococcales bacterium
TTGATTTTATTGGAGCCGACGAGGGGAATCGAACCCCTAACCTACGGATTACAAATCCGTTGCTCTGCCAGTTGAGCTACGTCGGCCTGGCTGGGGGTAAGCGGAGGCTTCCCCACAAGGGATGTGTGTTCACGGCGGGAGGGGCGTGTGGATCTGGACGCCCTTGCGGCACCGCGCAACAGGTCGCGGGGCGGTGCCATTGAGACAAAAATGGGTGCAGCGCCTATTTTTACGAATTGCCGCTCTGATTGTCAAATAAGTCGTGGAACAGGCAGCCAGAATCCTCCCGCGACCCTGTTCCCTGCATCCGACATCACCCGGAACCCGGCGCCTCGCGTTGCACGTCCACGCTCACCTCCATGACCGGATTGCGTCCGCCACCCAGCACCACCCCTTTCAAGGGGGGGACATCCGAATAGTCACGCCCCCAGGCGAGGGTGACATGTCGATCGCTGGGTATGAGGTTGTTCGTGGGATCGAAATCGATCCACCCCTGAACCGGACAGAGCACCGCGAACCAGGCATGGGAGGCGTCCGCGCCCACCAGTCGGGGACGGCCTGGCGGGGGGAGGGTCTCCAGATACCCGCTCACATAGCGGGTGGCGAGTCCCAGCGACCGTAACACGCCGATGGCGATGTGGGCGAAGTCCTGGCATACGCCGTGACGTTTTTCCAGAATCTCCGCCAGGGGGGTCGCGATGGTGGTGGCCCGGGGACGATAGGCGAACTCCTTGTGGATGCGGCGCATCAGGTCCGCGACCGCCATCAGGAGCGGTTGACCGGGGGGGAACGAGGGGGCGCCGTATCGGGCCAGATCCTCGGTGCGACGCGCCAAGGGTGAGTCGAGGGTGAAGGCGCTGGCCATGCGCAGGCGCGGATCCCAGGAGCGGGCGAAGAGATCGCGGGCCTCCTCCCAGGAGGGGGAGTCATCCAGTGGCACGGGCAGCCGTTGCAGGATCTCCACCTGGCTGACGCATTCGATCTCCAACGTGCGGTGCGGTTCCGTGACCTCGAAGTAGTGGGCGTGGTTGCCATGCAGATCCACCCGCGGGGCGAGAATCCCCGGCGAAGGGGTGATGTCGATGTCAAAGGTCAAGGGGGTTTGACGCGCCGTGGGTCGGGGTTGCAGCCAGGCGAGATTGTGGCTCAACGAAACCGGTTCGGTGAACTGGTAACGGGTGATGTGTCGGATTCGGTAGGCCATGGCGTCACCGGCTGACTCCACGCAGGGCGTGTGAGGAGGAGTGCTGGAAGAAGGCATTGGCCAACTCGACCGAGAGCATGGGGAGAAGGTTTTTCAAACGGTCGAGCAGATCGATCAGATTGGTTCGTTTGCCCTCGTCGCCGACCAGGGCGAGCATGTCGGGATCGGAAAGACGCAAGGCGCTGAATGCCTCGAGCACGATTCGTCCCGTGGCGGTACGATGTCCGGGCATGGCGGCGTGGCGGGGCAGGGCCTGCACATGCTCTTCGATCAGGGCGAGTTGACTGGCCAGACCGCGCGGATTGGCCTCATCCAACAGAATCAGTTCCAGAAACGGCTTGATCGCCATGTGGGTCCGATAGCGGCGCCGATAGGTGATGCTGCTGTCGCCCACGTTCAGCAGCGACTCCAGAAGCAGCCGTTCGCCCTCCGGCGGCAGGGATTCGAGCAGCGTGGCGTGCAACAGCTCCACCACGAAGATGGCCCGTTCCAGCCGGCGACCGAGTTCGAGAAACCGCCATCCCAGGCCACGGGTCATGTTCTCCTGTCCCAGTCCGGCCAGGGCCGCCAGGGTGGTGAGCAACCGTTCCATCTCGCCCACCATGTCGGCGCTGCTTTTTCCGCCGGCCAGACGTTGCCGCAGTCCGCGCACCTGGATGATGACCCGCCAGGTGTCGTTGGAGAGGCGTTCGCGTACCCGGTGTGCCGCCAGGATCAGGGACTGGATCGAGGAGGCGACGCTGCCCATCCGGTCCGGAGCGCAGATCAGGGCGAGCAGCTCCTCTTCCGGATCGAGGAGTCGTTGTTCCGCCCCTTCGCCGATGAATCCCGGTTCCGTGGCGGTGATGGTGGTCAGGGCGCGGTAGAGCAGGCGCAGGGCGGCCCTCTCTCCCGACTCGCGCACCTCGCCTCCCTCGGGTTGGGGCAGGAGCAGCAACACCCGCAGCAGGCGCGGTACATTTTCGCTCCGTTCGGCGTAGCGGCCCATCCAGAAGAGATTTTCCGCCATGCGGCTGGAGATTTCGCCGGTGAAGAACGACGGCTCGGAGAGTCGATCCAGCGGCAGACGGTTGGAGCGGGGCACCGGATCCGGGGAGAGCACCCAGACATCCTTGGTGATATCGGCGTGGCCGTTCAAGGCGTTGAGCATTTTCGGATCGAAGATCACCCGCGCCAGTCCGCCGGGCATGACTTCGGTTTCGCTCAAGCCTGCCGTGGAGAAGGTGCGCAGCACCAGGTGTCCGGGACGAAACCCTTCCGGGGTCAACACCGGCAGGGTGGAGGGACGTATCGGGACTTGGGCGATGAACTCCTGGGGACGGGCGAGCATGGCCTGTCGTACCGGGCAGTTGGGATCCGGGGTAAGCTCACGGGCCGGTTGATCCGGTTGGGTGAGCGAGCGGATCAGGAGCGGTTCGGGATCGCCCAGCACTTGCCGGAGCGAGTCTTGATCGCCGCACCACCAGGTGGGCAGCACGGGCAGAAGCAGCTCCTCGCCCATGAAGTGGTGACAGATCTCCGGGAAGTAGGCCAGCAGGGCGGGGTTCTCCAGCAATGCCGCGCCAGGATGGTTCAACACCGCCACCTTTTGTCCGGCGATCGCCTGGATCAGGCCGGCCACCCCCAGAAAGGAGCTTTCATCCAGTTCCAGGGGATCGCACCACCGATCCTTCAACATGCGCAGAACCACGTCCACCGGATGGAGACCGTCCAGGGTTTTCAAGTGGACCCGTCCGTTGCGCACGGTGAGATCCTCGCCCTGAACCAGGGTGAGCCCCAGGTAGTTGGCCAGAAAGGCGTGCTCGAAGTAGAGCTTGTTTTCCGGACCGGGGGTGAGGAGCACGGTGCGTGGATCCTCCTTGGGGAGGGGCGAGGCATCGTTCAGGTGGTTGCGCAGCGCGGAGAAGAAGGGCAACAGCAGCCGTACATGGTTTTCGTTCAGGGGCTGGCGCAGGAGCCGGAAGAGGATCTGGCGGTTCTCCAGGGCGTAGCCGCTACCGGTGGGGGCCTGGAGGTGATCCCCGATCACCAGGAAGTTTCCGTAACTGTCGCGGGTGAGATCTGCGGCCCACCAGGGCAGGGGGGAACCCTTGGGCCTGGGCAGACCGTGGCAGGCGCGCTGATAGCCCGACGCGGCAAAGATCAGCGACGCGGGAATGATGCCGGCGCGGATCACCCCTTGATGGCCGTAGAGATCCTCGAGCAGAAGTTCCAGCACCCGGTGGCGTTGTTTGAGCCCCCGTTCCAGCTTAAGCCATTCATCCTCGACCAGAATCAGGGGCAACAGGTCGAGATCCCAGGAGCGGGCGCCCTCGGTTTCGTTCTGGAACAGGTTATAGGTGATGCCGTTTTCCAACAGGAGTTGCCGGGCCTGCTGGCGCAGCACCTCGACGCGCGGGATTCCCTGCTCGTCGAGATGGTCGAACAGAGAGTGCCAGCCGGGACGCAACAGGCCATCCGGACCGATGGCCTCGTCGTATCCGCCGGGCGGACGATACTCCCTCAACCGTGAGGTGATGGGAGAAAAGTGGGGGGTTGAATTCTCCATGGCGGGGAATCAGTACCCGGATCGTCTCCGCATGTCAAGGGTATGGGGGTATTCACCCGGCGGTTCCTCGGGGGGAATGGCGTTCATCTCTCCTGGCGAGTGGCCGAACTCCTGGAAGCGGATGCCGCGACGCGCCTCGGCCTCGAAGCTGTTGACCGGGAAGAATTCGTGGTTGCGTCCTCCCGGATGGGCGGCGTGATAGACGCAGCCTCCCAGGGAGTGGCCGTTCCAGGTGTCCACCAGATCGAAGATCAGCGGGGTGTGGACGCCGATGGTCGGATGGAGCGCCGACGGAGGCTGCCAGGCCCGGAAACGAACCCCGGCCACCTGTTCCCCGTGGCTGCCGGTGGCGCGCAGCGGCACGCGCCGACCGTTGCAGGTGAGAATGTGGCGTCCCTCGGTGATCCCGGTGACCTTGGCCTGGACCCGTTCCAAGGAGGAGTCCACGAAGCGGGCCGTTCCCTGTCGGGTCAGCTCCTCGCCGAGGACGTGCCAGGGTTCGATGGCCATGGTCAACTCCAGATGAATGTCGTCGAAGGTGACCGCGCCCAGGCGTGGAAAACGGAACTCGACGAACGGTTCGATCCAGTCATCCTGGAAGGGGATGCCGGCCCGGCGCAGTCCGGCGATCACCTCCAGCACGTCGCGACGTACATAGTGGGGGAGCATGAAACGGTCGTGCAGTTCCGTGCCCCAGCGCACCAGGGGCCCCTGATACGGTTCGCGCCAGAACCAGGCGATCAGGGCGCGCAGCAGCAGCATCTGCACCAGGCTCATCTGGGCGTGGGGAGGCATCTCGAAGGCGCGCAGCTCCAGGAGTCCCAGGCGACCGGTGGGGCTGTCCGGGGAGTAGAGCTTGTCGATGCAGAATTCGGCGCGATGGGTGTTGCCGGTAAGATCGACCAGCAGATGCCGGAGCAGCCGGTCCACGAGCCACGGTTGGCTCACATCCCCGACGGGCATCTGTTGGAAGGCGATCTCCAGTTCGTAGAGCGACTCGGGACGGGCTTCATCCACCCGCGGGGCCTGGCTGGTGGGGCCGATGAACATCCCGGAAAAGAGGTACGACAACCCCGGATGGTGCTGCCAGCAGGTGATCAGGCTGCGCAGCAGATCCGGACGTCGCAACATCGGGCTGTCCGCGGGGGTGGCCCCGCCGATCACCACATGGTTGCCGCCGCCGGTGCCGGTGTGACGGCCATCGAGCATGAATTTTTCCGTGGCCAGACGGCAGAGATGGGCCTCTTCGTAGAGGGTGAGGGTGGTCTCCTCCATCTGTTTCCACGAGGCGGCGGGGTGGACGTTGACCTCGATCACCCCTGGATCCGGGGTGATCAGCAGGCGTGTCAGGCGGTTATCGTTGGGCGGTTCGTACCCTTCGATCCGAATGGGAACCGCCAGGCTCTTGGCCACCCGTTCGATGGCCGCGATCAGCTCCAGATAGTGCTCCAGCAGTCCGACCGGGGGCAGGAAGAGGTGCAACACCCCGTCGCGTGGTTCGATGCAGAGCGCGGTACGGATCACCCGAGCCAACGAGAAGGGGAGACTCGGCGGACGGGCCGGACTCTTGGGCAGGGATTCGGCATCGAACCGGTCGCGGGCTGGCAGAGGCGGAAGGGTTTCGAACAGGGAGCGCTCTTCCGGCGGCTCCTCGGCAGCGGCGCAGGCTTCGGGCAGGACATCCAGCGGCAGACGCAGCCCCATCGGCGAGTCGCCGGGCACCAGATAGAGATCCGTGCGTTTCAACGGCCAGGGTGAGGAGCGCCATCCGTTCTTGTCGCGGGTGACCGGCAACAGGTGTCCGGTCGGGGATTCCAGACCACGGTTGAGCAGCGTGGCCAGCCGTTTCTGGTCCAGGGAGTCCTTTTTGCGCGATTGGGTGGGATCGCGATCCACCGGGGTGCGCAGCTTTTGCCACAGGTGGTAGAAGGGATCCTCGTAGGCCGGGAGCACGTCTTGACCGTGCACGCCGAGTTCCGCGGCCAGGGCGGTCAAAAACCGCTTGCCCAGGTTGGTGTCGTGGCCGAGTTGGCTTTGGCCCCAGGCCAGAAGGGTCGGATCCCGCCACACCGGCTCCCCATCCTTGCGCCAGAAGCAGGAGTAACGCCAGCGCGGCAGGGGTTCGCCGGGATACCATTTGCCCTGGCCGAGTTGCAACAGCCCCCCCGGCGCGAACCGTTTGAACAGCCGGGCGGTCAACTCCGTGGCCAGAAGGCGTTTGTGGGGACCGTCGGCGGCGAAGTTCCACTCCGGGGCCTCGGTGTGCTCCGTGGCGATGAAGGTCGGCTCGCCACCCATGGTCAGACGCACGTCATCCGCGATGAGCCGTTCGTCCAGGGCCGCGCCCAGCGTCCGGACCGCCTTCCAGCTCTCCTCGCTGTAGGGCTTGGTGACGCGGGGGTGTTCGAGGATGCGGGTGACGGTGTTTTCGTAGAAGAATTCCGTTTCGCAGGGATCCATCAGGCCGGTCACCGGCGCGGCGCTGGCCGGTTGCGGGGTGCAGGCCAGGGGGATGTGCCCTTCGCCGGCGAACAGCCCCGAGGTGGGATCCAGACCGATCCATCCCGCGCCGGGAACATACACTTCGGCCCAGGCGTGCAGGTCGGTGAAGTCCTGTTCCGGTCCCGAGGGGCCGTCCAGCGCCCGCACGTCCGGGGTGAGCTGCACCAGATAGCCGGAGACGAAGCGTGCCGCCAATCCCAGGTGGCGCAGGATCTCCACCATGAGCCAGGCGCTGTCCCGACACGAACCGGTTTTGCAGGTCAGGGTCTCCTCGCTCTCCTGCACCCCCGGTTCCATACGGATGGTGTAGCCGATATCCTTCCAGAGTCGCTGGTTGAGCGCGACCAGGAATGTCACCGTGTTGACCGGCTCGCGCGGCACCTCATCCAGCCAGGCTTGCAGCAGCGGACCTGCCGGGCCGGTGGCCATATAGGGGGCCAGCTCGCACTCCAGAGCGGGTTCGTAGGCGAAGGGGAAGTTGTCGGTGTACTCCTCGACGAAAAAGTCGAAGGGATTGATCACCGACATCTCGGCAATCACCTCCACGTCGATCTCCATGGAGGTGCAGGGCTCCTGAAAGACCACCCGGGCCAGATGGTTGCCGAACGGATCCTGGTGCCAGTTGATGAAGTGGTTGGCAGGCTCGATCTTCATGCCGTAGGCGCGGATCGGGGTGCGACAGTGGACCGCGGGACGCAAACGGAACACATGCGGCGCGAGATTCACGGGCCGGTCGTATTGATAGCGGGTGTGATGGCGAATGGCAACGCGGATGGTCATGATGGATTCAGTTGAATTGCAAGAGGTTGCTTGAAGTAAATATCCAGATCGGCATGTCCAAACTATCAAGATTCGCGCCAAGGGCGGTTTTTGCAAGGGAATTCGACGGATAGCGCGGGATCGGGTCGATTTTGTTGTTTATAATCTGGTCAAAAACGCATAAAGTAAGCAAGAACTGATTATTTGTCGGGCAGTCGGATGCATGTTTGTCGGGCACGGGAGGGATCCGGCGCGGCATGCGCAACGGATTTTTCGCGTGGAATCACTTGTTTGCCGGGTATGGCCCGGAGGTTGCGTTTTGGATCGTTTATGAGGAAATGGTTCAAACAATTCCCTGGTCCAGATTTATAGTGCTGTGCATGGAGTTTGACAAGCGATGAGCATGCCCTGGAGTTCCTATCCCTTCACCACGGCCCACGATGAACTGTTGGCCCCGGAGTATCAACCCCGGGTCGGTGCCGAAGGTCTGTTCCGCTATCTGAGCAGCCTGGGTCTGGAGGAGTTGCTGGCGCGACAGCGTGCCGCCGAGGCGACGATCCTCAACCTGGGGATCACCTTCACGGTCTACTCCCAGGGGGACAACATCGATCGCGCCTGGCCGTTCGACATCATCCCGCGCCTGATCCCGTTCAAGGAGTGGCAGACGGTGGAGCGGGGTTTGATCCAGCGTTTGACTGCCCTCAACCACTTCATCGGCGACATCTACGCCGAGCAGCGCATCATCCGCGAGGGGGTGTTTCCTGGCGATCTGTTGGCCATGTCGCGCAATTTCCGTCCGCAATGCGTGGGCATCAAGCCGGCGTTCGGGGTCTGGGCCCACATCTGCGGCAGCGACCTGATCCGCGACCGGGATGGTCGCATTCTGGTGCTGGAGGATAATCTGCGTGTACCTTCCGGAGTCTCGTACATGCTGGAGAACCGCCAGATCACCAAGCGGGTCTTTCCGGAGTTGTTCGGCACCCAGCGCATTTTGCCGGTGGATGACTATCCGGCCCGTTTGTACGACACCCTGGCCGCCCTGGCCCCGCCGGGACGGGATCCGCCGCGGGTGGTGGTGCTGACGCCGGGCATCTACAACTCCGCTTATTTCGAGCACGTCTATCTGGCGCAGCGCATGGGTCTGGAGTTGGTGGAGGGGCGCGACTTGTTGGTGGACGTGGACAACCGGGTGATGATGAAGACCATCTCCGGCCTGCAACAGGTGGATGTGATTTATCGCCGTGTGGATGACATGTTCCTCGATCCCGAGGCGTTCCATCCGGATTCGCAACTGGGTGTGCCGGGATTGATGCGCGCCTGGCGCGCCGGGCGGGTGGCGTTGGTCAACGCCCCTGGCGCCGGGGTGGCGGATGACAAGGTGGTGTATGCCCATGTGCCGGAGATGATTCGCTTTTATCTGGGTGAGGAGCCGATTCTCTCCAATGTGCAGACCTGGAAGTGTCATCTGGAGGAGGAGCGGCGTTATGTGCTCGAGCACCTGGATGAGCTGGTGGTGAAGCCGGCCAACGAGTCGGGCGGGTATGGGATGTTGATCGGTCCCATGGCCTCGGCGCAGGAGCGCGAGGAGATGGCCGCGCGCATTCTGGCCGATCCGCGCAACTACATTGCCCAGCCGATGATCTCCTTGTCCACGGTGCCCACGTTGACCGAAAGCGGCATGTTGGAGCCTCGGCATGTGGATCTGCGACCGTTCATTTTGCAGGCCAAGGAGAGCGCGGTCACGGCGGGCGGGTTGACGCGGGTGGCGTTGCGCAAGGGTTCCCTGGTGGTCAACTCCTCGCAGGGTGGCGGCAGCAAGGATACCTGGATCGTGGCGACGGAGGAGTGACACCATGCTTTCGCGAGTGGCGGAAAACATCTATTGGATGGCGCGGTATCTGGAGCGGGCCGAGAACACCGCCCGTTTGGTGAGTGTCACCGGAACCCTGCTGTTGGACCAGCCGAGCGTGGGACGCACCCAGGGTTGGAACCGTTTGGTGACCATCACCGGCGGCAACGAGGCGTTCGCGGTCATCGGCGCGCCGCCGGGCGAGGAGGGTGTGACGCGATTTCTGTTGAGCGACACCAACAACCCGTCGTCGTTGTTCTCATCGGTGGAGTATGCGCGGGAGAATCTGCGCACCATGCGGGATATTTTCCCGGTCAAGATGTGGGAGTGGCTCAACGACATGACCCTGTTTCTCAAGGAGCAGGGCAATCATGGGGTGGAGGCAGCCTACCGGCATGATTTCTTGAACGAGGTGATCGGGCGGTGTCAGACCTTGGTGGGGATTCTGGTAGGCACGTTGTCTCGCGGTCCGGCCTTTGATTTTTTCAGCATGGGCCAGCACATGGAGCGGGCCGACATGTGCACCCGCATTCTGGATGTGGATGTGACCGCCGTGAAGTTTCACGACGGCATGGATCTGTTATGGCTCAATCTGCTTCGTTCGGTCTCCGGCGAGGCGATGTATCGGCGTTATGTCAACCCCCGCGTCACCGGGGTGGATGTGGTTTCATTCCTGCTGCGTGACCGACGTTTTCCCCGTGCGTTTGCCTACTGTTTGCGTGAGGTGGAGCGGTGTCTGGACACGTTGGATCACAACGCGTTGGCGATTCAACTCTTGAAACGGATGGAGCGGGAGGTGGACGGCCAGACGATTCCGGCGTTGATCGAGAATGGTCCGGGTGCCTTCATGGACGAGTTGCAGCAGGAGTTGCAGAAGCTGCATGAGATCGTTGATGCGACCTATTTTTGAGTGGTGAGGAAGGGATGCGGTTGTGATGGGGTGTGTCGTTAAACTGATGGGATCCAGGGGCCAATGGCCCCTGGTAGGGTTCGGGGCAAAGCCCTGAGGTTTGGCCTTTTTCCTTTTTGATTTTGATCTTTTTCCTCTTCGTACCGCTTTTTCTCTTTACTTTGTCTGTTGACTCTTCTTTTGACGTTTCTTTTGCCGTTAGCGCGCTCTTCACAAAGAAGCATTTTTCGCGTCTTTTGCGAAAAATGCGCCGCGCGCAGCCTTCGCGGGAGTCGTTTCCGCTTTTTGGAAACGACTCCCGCATCTTGCACCCGACCTTGCAGTCACGCACATGATGGGGGGAGAGCCCTTCATCCCTCAACCGTGGGCCTCCCGAAGGGTGTTCCACGGTAACCGACGCATCCCAAAACAGGTACGGTTTAAACCGGCAAAGCGATCGGAGAGATCTCCCGGATAGATGTGATCTGATGCAGCTCGCGGATGAGTCGCTCTCTTTCGGACTCCAGGGCAAATCGGGATTGCAGGTTCATCCAGAATTCCGGAGTTGTTCCAAAGAAATGCCCGAGCCGAAAAGCCGTGTCTGCGGAAATGCCGCGTTTGCCATGAATGATCTCATTCACCCGTCGCGGAGGAATATGGATCTCCTTGGCCAGACGATGTTCCGAGATACGATACTCTTCCAGGAATTCGGCCAGGTGCGCACCGGGATGGATGGGGGGTATGTTGTTCATGGTTTGATTCTCAATGATAATCCACGATTGCCACGTTGTGCGCGTTGCTTTGAGTCCCACGCAAAAAGTCCCTATGCCCGGCATTCATTACAGGTATGATTTAATAAAATCAATAAGTTGCGAAGCAAACTTCTTGAGGAAAATGGCTTATTGGGGAGCACAGAATTTTTTTAGAAATCGTGTAAGTCATCACCCGCCTGCAGCAACATTAGTTAATTCAGCGGAATCAATTCGTGTAGTAGTGCTTTTTATTGTCTGCGGTGGATGTATATATGGAAATGATATATCTTTACATGAGCGCCATTTCTCAATATGAAAACGTTCTGCCAATCGCCAATCCTGTTCTTTTGGTACGCGTTCTAAAATGAAGATTTCAGGAGTTAATCCTTTATCCAGTAACTCACCAATCCATTTGTAGACGGGTGATTGTTTTTCTGTTGCTGCCTGAATGTGCTCTTGTAGCCTAACTTCTCTACGTTTATGAGTTTTCCCGATATAACGAAGAGAGCGGTTTCTTGGATCGATAAGTCCATAAATAAGGTATCTTCCGACACTTGTTGTACGCATCTTAATTGCTTTTTTGTTTAATGGCGCTTAGATGGGAGATATATTTTCGATTTCAATTGGCTGTGACATTGATCCCCTAATGATGTGTGATTAACGTATCTCAAGCGTCAAACCATGACAAAATAGGAGGTGGATTATGTGTAAGTCTATGCCAGGGGAGATTGAGCGATTCGTTGGCACTGTTCAATCAACTTGCTGACGAATCGTCGCGCGCTGGCACGACTGTCTTTAGCGATATAATCACTGATATCAAGTAGATCCTGACGAGATTGCGGTGAGAAAACGACCATGGGGATCATGCCGGATGATCGGCATGGCGGGCATTCAGTTCGGCGAACAGTTGATCGGCGGGAATGGATGGGCCGCTGTCGATGCCCAGTTGCACGTCACGTCTTAGCTCTGCAAGCAGGCGTTCTTGATTCAGAACCAAACGCGCGGTTTCGGAAAGATGTTCCATGGGCTCTGCTTGGCAATCACAAACCTGGTGCGTTTGTTGTTGGGGTGTTTGGAGTGCAAGCATGGCCAAGAAAGCCTCCTTTCCGTGGGATTTGATGTCAGGCCGGATTCATTTAAAGGGTGGCGAGATCCATCGTGGACGACAGAATACCTCTTTTGGCCATCTGATGAAACATTTTTGTCGTGGGACTCCCGAAGGGAGGGGTAGGGTTGCCCGAAATCCGGTGACGCCTTGCTGATTGACAGCCATCACCGTGCGGCAGTCGTCTCGCACGCCCGCGCCTCGCGTCCGTTCCAGCTCCACCCGATACGCCGGGCTTGCACGCCGCCCTGATCCATTGGCATGGCGCGGATGATACGCGGCGCGCCATCCGGGTAGTCGATCCGGGGAGGGGATGAGACCTGCACCCCATCCACGCGCGGGGGTTGGAGCGACCAGACGAAGCAGGGAACCCGCCAGGTTGAGGTGATGGACGGCTCTTTCAGATCATAACTCTCCACCGCCACTTTCAGCCGTTTGGTCAGGCGCGCGACGTTGCCCGGAAACCGAAGCGCGCCCACTTCGATCACCTCGTGCGCTCCTTCACGCTTACTCCGCATCACCCCCAGCTCCAACCACACATGCTCCCGATCCGGGTCGGGCTTGGCGCGCAGACGCAGGGTCAGCTCACCCGCGCCGGGAGCAAACGGCTTGCGCACGCTGACAAACCGCCCCTCGTAAGCGCCGATCTCCGAGAATCCACCCGGCGCGGTTTTCAGATCCCGTGCGTCTTGGGAGTCCCAACGGGAGAAGATCGCCCCTGGTCCATGCCGTTTGTCATGCAGACGCAGCTCGGTTTGCAGCCCGAAATAGAACGAAATGCCGTTGATGGCCGAGTGCAACTGCAAATAGAGGCGTCCGCCATCCAGGGGAAAGGGCTCCAGGGTCACCGGTATGGTGATCTCCGTGACCGGCTCCTCCCGCTGCCAGGGATAGGTGATGTAGACATAGTGCCAACAACAGGTGCCGCGCTTCTCCGGCCTCTTCTCGTTGCCGAACTGCTGGTGACGGGTGGCGCGATTCACCGGGATCCGCTCCGTGGGGGCTGCGGCCAGAGTTTTTTCGTTGGGAGTGGAATTTATCTGCAACGGGGTTGATTCGCCACCCAACACCGACCGCATCCGCACCTCGGCGTGCTCCGCATGCTGGCGCGTCACGCAGCGGGAATCCACCACCCGCCCCTCGGAATCCACCTGCCGGATCGGCTCCAGGCTCTTTTCGCCGTTGGCCTCCGCCCGCTCGATCAACAGCTCCACCGGATCCGCGCCCGTCACCCGGTACAACCCTTCCAGACGGATCCGACCCGCGCCGCAACCTGGATCCTCCACCCGTCGGACCCCCTCCAGGGTGACCGCGAGGGGGGGCGCGGCTTGGGCGGCTAGGGCGGGTGCGTTTGCCAGAAGCAGGCAGGGCAGGGCTAACCACACCAAGACCACCCAGGCCATGCCCGCTTGCTGCCGCATGCTGAATCGATTCATTCTGGTCTCCAAGCGCCTGTTTTGATGTGTAAGGCTGCAAACATCTTGAGTCGCGTCAGGTTTCGCAATGCCGTGCGCAAGATACGAGCATCGTTCCCAAAAAACGGAAACGACTCGCGTAGGCTGCGCGCGGCGCATTTTTCGCAAAAAGCGCGAAAAATGCTTTTTTGTGAAGAGTGCGCTAATTTCAAATTCAAATTCAAATTCAAATTCAATGTCAAACCCCTGGGAGAGGAATCTCCCAGACGCTCTCTTTTTTTTCAACAGAAAAAGCGACATAATCCAGCTCGGGTACGGTTTGAGCATTCCTTCATCGCCCAAACCCATCACCGCATCACCCCACCTCCAGGACGCCTCCCCCATGGACCTTACCTCCACCCTGTTCGTGTCGATCGCCAGCTATCGCGACAGCGAATGCGCGCCCACATTGGTGGATCTCTTTGCCAAGGCGCGCCATCCACGGCGGGTTTTCGTCGGGGTTCTGTGGCAGATTCAACCGGATGCGGATGGGCCGGAGTTCACCGCCGTTCCGGATGCCTGGCGCAACCAGGTGCGTGGTCGGATCGTGCCGGTGGCCGAGAGTCGCGGGGCCTGCTGGGCGCGGAGTCTGATTCAGACCGAACTCTTTGCCGACGAGGACTATTTTCTCCAGATCGACAGCCACACCCGTTTCGATCCGGATTGGGATCTCAAACTGATCCGCATGCTGCACGCCTGCCCATCCAGGAAGCCGGTCCTCTCCACCCATCCCAACAAATACCTGCCCCCCGATGAACGACTCGCCAAGGGACTGCCCCATCTGCGCGCCAAGAAGTTCAACCGCGACGGGATTCTTATTCCACAAGGGGAGTATCTCTCCCTGGATCCGAAACCGGAACTCCCCCCGCCGGCGGCCTTCATCGGCGCGGGCATGGTGTTTGCCGCCGGGAGCATGGTGCGCGAGGTGCCCTATGATCCCTATCTCTATTTTCATGGCGAGGAGATCACCCTGGCGGCCCGGCTCTGGACCCATGGGTATGATTTGTTCACCCCCAACGATGTGATCCTCTATCACGACTATACCGAACGGGAACGCAGCAAACATTGGGATGATCACCGGAGCGATTGGAACCGGATGCACAAAAGCGCCGTGGCGCGTCTGGAACATCTGCTGGAGGTGCGTCCCTCGACCGATCCGGAGGTTCTTACCCGGATCGAACGGTATGGCATGGGCCAGGCCCGTACCTTGGATGCCTATATGGCCTACGCGGATGTGGATCTGCGCCGGCGGGTGATCGGCGCGCGCGGTTCGGATGGCCACTTTCCGCCGCATCCGCCCCTCCATGGCATCGGCGTGGAGATCGAAACGATCTTCACCCGCATCTATCGGGAGAATACCTGGGGGAGCCGGGAGACCCGCAGCGGCGAGGGGTCGGAGTTGCGCGCCACGGTTGAGTTGCGCCCCCGGTTGGAGGAGACCCTGGCGCGTCTGGGGGCGCGGGTGCTGGTGGATGCCGGGTGCGGGGATCTGAACTGGATGGCCGGGGTGGCCAAGGGGTTGGATCTCTATCTGGGCTTTGATGTGGTGGAAGAGATGATCCGCCACAATCGGACCCTGTACGGGGCGCGCGCCAACCATCTGTTTGGCGTGGCCGAGATCTGTCACACGGTTCTGCCCCGCGCGGATGGGATTTTATGTCGGAATGTGTTGACCCACCTGCCCAACGAATTGGTATTGAAGGCATTGCGCAACTTCAAGGGGAGCGAGAGCCGCTATCTGTTGACCACCACCTTTCCCAACGCGGTCAACGAGGAGACCACCCTGGGCCATTGGCACAAGGTGAACTTGACCGCGCCGCCCTTTGATCTGCCGGAACCTATCCTGTTGATTCCGGATGGCAAGGCGCGCTATGAGCGGTTTTTGGGAGTGTGGCGCCTGGCGGATTGGTGAAGCCGCCAGGCATCGCATGGAACTAAAGAATCAGCAGCGACCGTGCATGATGCCGAGTTTCTCGGCAAAATATTCATCCTCGTTCAACGGCGCGGTCGGCGGACGAAACAGCCAGTTGATCTCGTTGGGGGTCAGGCTTTCGTTCCCGCGGATGTGACCGCAGAGGGTGCGACGTTCCCGCTCGAGCATTTTCAAGGTATTGTACAGCGAATTGATGCGCTCCTCGTTGGCGTCGAGCAGCGTCTTGGCATGCAATCCCGCAAGTGGCATTGGATCGGCATTCAAACCGCCCATGGAAGGTACGCGCATGTTAAATCCCCTTTATTCTCAACGTGCAAATGCGTCATCCCATTGTCGGCTCGCTCGGATGACGAGAGCGGATAACCGATTGCATGCAGGAATGGGACCAGAGACGCAATAGAGTTTCGTTAAGTATACAAAGGAGCGGTTGGGGTGCGCAAGGGGTGCGGATGACAAAGATTCAATAATTTTCGCGGGCAAACTGTCCACCGATGAAACACGTTGAAGGGTGTTCCACCGGTGGACAGGCGTCGGTTACACGATCTTGACCTCGATGCGCTCGCCGTCGTTGGGATCGACCAGATGCACCGCGCAGGCGATGCAGGGATCGAAGCTGTGGATGGTGCGCAGGATCTCGAGGGGTTGTTTGGGGTTGGCCAGCTTGTGACCGCGCAGGGCCGCCTCATACGGACCGCTCACGTTGTTGGCATCGCGCGGACCGGCATTCCAGGTGCTGGGCACCACGGCCTGATAGTTGGCGATGACCCCTTTTTCGATCACGATCCAGTGGGCCAGTCCGCCGCGGGGGGCCTCCATGAAGCCCACCCCCTTGGCCTTGGCCGGCCAGGTGGAAGGCTCCCACTTGGCGGCGTTGGCGGTGCGGAAATCCCCGGCGCGGAGGTTATCCATGAGTTTGTCCAGCCACCCATCCAGGGCGTCGGCCAGGAGTTTGGTCTCCAGGCCGCGCGCGGCGGTGCGGCCCAGGGTGGAGAAGAGGGCCGAGACCGGGATGTTCAGGGTGGAGAGGGTCTTTTGCACCAGGGCCTGGGTCGGCTCGTGCCCCTTGGCGAACAGCATCAACACCCGCGCCAGCGGTCCCACCTCCACCGGCTTGCCGCGCCAGCGTGGGGTTTTGAGCCAGGAGTAGGATTTCTCCACCTCCAACTGCTCGTAAGGGGGGGTGGGGCCGGTGTAGTTGAGTTTGGTCTCCCCCGCGAACGGGTGCAACCCTTGCTCCTTGCCCCCCTGGTAGTCGTACCAGGAGCGCGCCACGAACTCCTGGATCTCTTCCTCGGCGCGCAGATCCACCGGATGGATCTTGGAGAGATCCCGATTCAGGATCACCCCCGGCGGGAAGAAGAACGACTCCGGATCCTTCATGGTGGTGCCGGGCAGATCCCCGTAACAGAGGAAATTCCCCACTCCTTCGCCCACCAGTCCCCAATCCTTGTAGAAGCTGGCGATGGTCATCAGATCCGGCAGATAGACATGATCCACGAAGTCGCGCATGGAACGGATCACGTTGCGCACCGTGGCCAGGGCGTTCATGTCCACGGCGGTGCCGGCCTGGGCGCCGCTCTCCAACGAGATCGCGCACGGCACCCCGCCCACCAGGAAGTTGGGATGCGGATTCTTTCCGCCGAACAGGGCGTGGATCTTCACCACGTCCCGCTGCCAGCGCAGGGCGTCCAGATAGTGGGAGACCGCCATCAGGTTGGCTTCCGGCGGCAGTCGATAGCCGGGGTGACCCCAGTAGCCGTTGCGGAAGATCCCCAACTGTCCGCTCTCCACGAACCCCTTGAGGGTTTTGAGCACGTCGGCGAAGTGACCCGGCGAACCCGGCGCCCGGGATCCCACGGCGCGGGCCAGATCGGCGGTGGCCCCTGGATCGGCCTTCAGGGCCGATACCACGTCCACCCAGTCCAGGGCGTGGAGATGATAGAAATGCATCACATGATCGTGCACATACTGGGCGCCGATCATCAGATTGCGGATCAGTTGCGCGTTGGGCGGGATCTCCCAGTCCAGGGCATCCTCCACCGAACGCACCGAGGCGATGGCGTGCACCAGGGTGCAGACCCCGCAGATGCGCTGGGTGAAGGCCCAGGCATCCCGCGGGTCGCGCCCTCTTAGAATCAATTCAATGCCGCGCACCATGGTTCCGGAGGAGTAGGCCTCCCGGATGGTGTCGCCATCCATCTCGGCCTCGATGCGCAGATGGCCCTCGATGCGCGTGATCGGATCCACCACGAGACGTTGCGTCATGGGAGTTGCTCCTACCGGTCAGAATTGTTCTCGACGAGATGATCGGCCACCAGTTCGGTCAGCCCCACCACCTCGATATCCATGGCATACTTGTCGAGATCCTCCTCGATCACCATCCGGCAGTTGGCGCAGGCGGTCACCAGGGTATGCACCCCCAGGGTTTCGATCTGCTCCTTCTTGCGCTTGAAGGCCAGGACGCGCCACGGCTCGGCCCGCTCCAGGGTGCTCACGCCGCCGCCACCGCCGCAACACCAGTTCATCACCCCGTGATCGGCCATCTCGCGGAAGTCTCCGGCCACCTGTTTCAACAGGTTTCTGGGGGCCTCGATCACCCCGCCGCGCCGCACGATCTGACACGGGTCGTGGTAGGTCAACGGGCGTTCGTCGAGCTTCTTGTCGAGGGGCAGACGACCCTGAACGCGCAGTTCGTCGAGCACCTCCAGGATGTGTTTCACCTGGAAGCCGTATTTGCGTCCGATCAGATCCTCTCCCTCCCAGCGCAGGGCCCGGAAGCCGTGTCCGCACTCCGGGCAGATTACCGTCTTGACCTTGAGTCGTTCGGCCACCTCCACGGTGCGCATCACGATGCGCCGGGCGATATCCGGCACGCCGATCTGAATGCCGCCGTTGGTGGCCTCGAAGGCCTGGGAGCTGATGGTCCAGGTGAGGCCGGCCTGCTTGAAGATGCGCGCCAAGGCGCCGATGTACTCCGGGAACTGCACGATCTCCATGGAGGAGAGCAGCACCATGTATTCGACCCCCTCTTGATCGAGAGGGATCTCGATGTCGAGTTCGGCCTCCTGATGGCGGATCTGGGCCAGGAGGGTATCCAGGGTCACCCCCATGGCGCTCCCTTTCTCCAGGTTGCGCCGGGTGGCCCCCAACAGATCCGCCGGGGCGTGACCGGCGGCGGCCATCCCCTCGCGCATGCGCCGGATCAGGTAGACCAGATCGTTGCCCACCGGGCAGACCATCGAACAGCGACCGCACAGGGTGCAGGTGTCGAAGACCAACTCGCTCCAGGACGCCAACTCCGCGTCGGTCACCTCGGGGAGCAGGCCCAACACGCTCTGGATGCGTCCGAGCAGGGTGAACTCACGCTCCCAAAGCCGGCGCATCGGTTCGAGTTTGTAGATCGGGGCCATGCGCGGATCCTTGCTTTCGGTATAGAAGAGGCAGGACTCGGCGCACAGGCCGCAGTGGACGCAGGAGGCGAAGAAACTGGCCGCCGGCGCGTTCAAGAAATTGCGGAAGGCGTTGAGCCCCCGTTCCAAGGTCGCGCTCATGATTGCACCCCCTTGCGTCCGAACCAGACGCCCGTGTACCAACGCGATGGGAAGGCCGTCACCCCGTGCAGCAGGCGGGTGAAGGGCAGGAGTGCCAGCAGCAGATCCGCGGAGAGCACATGCAGGGCCAACGACCAGGTATAAGGCAGCAACAGTTCATGCCAGGCAAGCCAGCCGGTGAGCAACGGCAGGAAGGTGAGCGCCCAGCCGAAGTAATCCATGAAGGTGGACAAAAACCGCTTGACCGGGTTGGTGATCCGGCTCACCAGCACCAGAACCATGGCGATCAGGGCGGCAACCGTGGAGAGTTCGATCAGGGGGTTGCTCAACGCCGGCCAGCGGATTCCGAACAGGGAGCGGAAGATCTCGATGTGCGGGGCGAAGAAGAACAGCACGATGAAGAAGCCGGCATGAAACACCCAGCCGCCCAGATAGGTGACCGGGGCGCGGGCGAACATGCCCGGCGCGGGCAGAAAGCGCCGGAAGACGGTCTTGACCCCCTCGGTGGGACCATCCTTCAAGGGGGTGGCCAGACAACGGCGCGGGTGTCCGAGGGCGTAGATCTCCACCAGACGCCAGATGAGCCCCACCAGAAACAGGGCCAATGCCGCGTGGAAGCCGGGTCCACGCGCCCAGATCAACAGGTCGGAGGCGAGGGTGTTCATGAGGATCTCTCCAAGTCATCGAGTTGCAGGACCGGGGTGGCCGCGCGGCTGGCATCCTGCCGCCGACGGTTGGACAGGGCCACGCCGGCGCCCAGGATCGCCCCACCCGCCACGGCGATGGGGATGACCTTGCGCGACAGGGGGGCCGGAACCGACAGGGCGCGGTAGAATCCCCCCGCGTCCCAGAAGCGTGGCTCCGAGCAGCCCAGGCAGCCGTGTCCGGACTGGATCGGGAAGCTCACGCCGCCGTTCCATTTCAGGGTGGCGCAGGCGTTGTAGGTGACCGGTCCCTTGCAGCCGAGCTTGAACAGACACCACCCCTTGCGCGCCCCCTCGTCGTCGAACCGTTCCGCGAACAGTCCCCGATCGTAGAACGGGCGGCGGTAGCAGCGGTCGTGCAGGGTCTCGCCGTAGTAGGAGCGGGGACGGTTCAAGGCGTCGAGCACCGGCCACTTGCCGAACGCCAGGAAGTGGGCCACCACCCCCACCATCACCTCCGGGATCGGCGGGCAGCCGGGGAGGTTGATCACCGGTTTGTTGCGCACCACCGCCGAGATTGGGACCGCGCCCGTGGGATTGGGATGGGCCATGGGCAACCCACCAAAGGCGGCGCAACTGCCCACCGCGATCACCCCCGTCGCCCCCTTGACGGTCTCTTCCAGCAGGGTGCGGTTGTCCACGCCGGCGATGGTGGAGAACCCCTTGCCACCCAGGGGCACCGACCCATCCACCACCACCAGATAGCCGTTGGGATTCTCCCGCCTCGCCGCCTCGCGGGCCTCTTCGGCGGCGGTGCCGGAGGCGGCCTGGAGGGTGTGGTGGTAATCCAGGGAGATCGACTCCAGGATCAGTTGCTCCAGCGTGGGCGAGTAGGCGCGGGTGAGGGACTCGGTGCAGCCGGTGCACTCCTGCAACGACAACCAGATCACCGAGGGACGACGCGCGCTCGCCAACCCTTTCGCCAGAGCTTGTCCCGCGCCGGCGGGCAACGCCAGCGCGGCGGCCAGGGCCGTGCCGTAGCGCAACAGGGCGCGTCGGCTCACCCCTCGGGCAAGCAACAGCTCACCGAGTGTTCCGGTTTTATCCATGGGAGTGCTCCTCGCATGCAAATGAGTCGGCGGACGACTGCCGCCACAGACGGATCAACTGAATCACCGCGACCGCGACTTCGGGGAGTGCCACGGCCACGGGGGGGGTCAGGGAGGTGCCCCAGCCGAGGGAGGCCGGTTGAATGGCCACCAGGGCGCGTCGAACCGGCAGGGCGTCATCGAGTTTCAGGGAGTCCAACAGATCGGCCAAACCCACTTCGTGGGCGCTGCGTCGGCCCCCGGACATCCAGCGATCCATCTCGGCACCGTCGAAGATCCGGATCGTGCCGGGATTTTCGCCCAGATGGGCCGCGTCCACGAGGATCAGGGCCGGGATGTCGGCCATCACCGAGGCCAACTCAAAGCCCAGGGTTCCGCCATCCAGACAGGTGACCTTATCCGGGAGTTCGGGGTGATTTTTGAGCAGAGGCAACAGATGCACCCCGGCTCCTTCATCGCTCAGGAGCAGGTTGCCAACCCCCAAAACCAGTACCGGCATGCCCATGCTCGTCTCCTTGGGATCAACGCTGCATGTGTGAGAATGCTTGAATATTCTTATACATTAAATCACGTCAAATTTCCGCTTTTTTTTTGTAATAAACAGTGACAATGCGCAATGTATGCCATCACTGAGATTGATTCAAAGAAAAATCAGCCGTTTGTATACAGGCAGGAGGAGATTTATGCATCCGGGTGGTTTTTGGCCGCTGAGGGGGCTCCCGGATCCACGCAAGGGGTTCGCGCATCGCGCCCGCGCTTGGAATGGTGTATGGTGATGACCAGCCTTTTCCCCACCACGAACGAGGTGTCAGTATGGCTAAAATCATTCTCTACACCAGCGAAGACGGCTTGAGCCGGGTCCGATTGCGGGCCGATCGGGATACGGTTTGGCTGACGCAGCGGGAGATGGCGGAGCTATTCAAGGTCAGTACCGATAACATCGGGCTGCATCTCAAAAATGTCTATGCCGGTGGTTAGTTGGCCTGGCAAGCAACTACCGAGGAATCCTCGGTAGTTCAAACCGAGGGCTCCCGCGAGGTGCGCCGTCCGGTCACCCTCTACAATCTGGAGGCCATTCTGGCGGTGGGCTACCGGGTGCGTTCGCCGCGCGGGGCGCAGTTTCGTCGCTGGGCCAGCACGGTGCTGATCGAATACGTGGTCCGCCGGGAGTACCGTGGAACTCCCGAAGGGAGGTCCGTGGTCGGGGGAGAGTGGGGCTACCACCCATCAGGCACGTTTGGAAACAACGCGTGTACCTTGCACACGGCCTTGCGGAAGATTACGTTTCTCAAGATGGTTGCGGTATAATTACCATTTGAAAAGGAACTTCTCCGACAGTGAGTTGGATGAGCGGTCAGTTGTCCGAAATTTTCGGATAACTGCTTCTGACGAAAAAATCTACAACACTCGGCACTACAGACTGGCGGTCATCATCGCCGTGGGTTATCGAAGCGACAGACCGGGAGGTTCTGCGAGACGCGGGCATGGTGACAGCCGAAATTGCCAAGGCGCATGCTGAAAGTGAGTTTGAGAGATACCGCATCATCCAGGATAGCGTGTTTGAAAGTGACTTTGATCGTATGTATCGGCAAGTAAAAACAAAGTCTCCGACATGATTATGATTAAAGGAAAAACTGCATGGGCGCGAAGCGGTGCGCGACCGGCTCAAAATCCCGTGCAGATGTGGATGCGTTTGTCGGCTCGGTAGGGGGTGGCCGTGCCGGGGGTGGTTTCGTCCTCGTTGTGGTCGCTGCCACGGATGTCGCCGGTCTCGCCGTGGCCGTCGTCGAACTGGGTGTCGTAGATCATGGCGTACTCCGAGGGGATATCCTTCATGCAGATCATCTTTTTGGTGATGCCGAGCACCTGGCCCAGACGACCATCGGCGATGCCGGTAAGACCGCCCGCCGGGTTGAGGGGCTGGGTGACCGGGGTGGTGGCCCCGTTCGGCAGACATTCCCCCTTGAGGAGTCCCTCGCAATAGAGATGGTTCCAGGCCAGGG
>JADGAY010000266.1 GCA_015231775.1 Magnetococcales bacterium
CAGCCTCTGCAAACATCGGTCAATGGTACTCAGAACAGTCGGAGCCCAGTGCCCGGGTTTTATTGATGACAGGCTGAGAAACGAAAGGGAAAATTCACCCCCACCGCCTCCCCCATCCGCATGGCCACGATCCGTGGAGATGCCGTGAATAAAAATGTTGAATGAATGCATAACCCCATTATAAACTGTGCCGGACCAATCGACGAAAAAGACCCGGAACGAGCGTGGAGGTGAGGATGGACCAACCTGCATGGCGTTGGTGGATCGGCGCAGGGATCGCCGTTTTGGGAGCATGGATGAACCGGCCTCTCTTGGCCGCCGAGGAAGCGATTGTCCGCTTCGGGGTGATCCCCCTGCTCAACTCGATCGAGCTTACCGAACGCTTTTCACCCCTGCTGCATCAACTGGAACAGGCTCTCGGACAGCCGGTACGACTCGAGGTGCCCGCCGACTTCCGCACCCTGGTGGAGAGGGTTGGGAAACAGGAGATCGACATCGCCTATCTCGGTCCGGTCCCCTATCTGCAACTCACCGAACAGTACGGGCCCCATCCGATCCTGGCCATGGAGGAACTCAAGGGGAGCAAGCACTACCACGGGGTGATCTTCGTGCGTGGCGACAGTCCGATTCGGGAGCTTGGGGATCTGGTCGGCAAACGGTTCGCCTTCGGGGATCCCGGCTCCACCATGAACCACACCCTGCCCATGCAGATGCTCACCCAGGCCGGGGTGAGCCTTACGGATCTGGCCGAACATGCCTTTGTGGGCAACAACCAGAATGTGGTGCTCTCGGTGCTGATGGGGCAGTTCGATGCCGCCGGGGTCAAGGAGGATATCTACAACCAGTATGCCGACCGGGGCATGCGGGTGATCGCCGAATCCCTGCCGGTGCCCAATCTGCACTTCGTGGCGGGCCGCCATCAATCCGCGGCGTGGGTCGAGAAGGTGCGCGCCACCATGCTCGATCTCCACAAAAGCCCTGAGGGGATGGCGGCGCTCAAGAGTTTCCATCCCGATGCCACCGCCCTGGTTCCCGCCGAGGATGAAGCGTTCGAATCGTTGCGACAACTCCTGAAAAAAAAGTAGCACAAATCGCCTCGTGATCGACGTGTGAGAGGTATCGCCGAATGGAATCCTGGCAACGCTATTCCGGGTTGATGGTCTTCTCCCTGGTGATGATCGTGTTTCTCGTGCTCCAAGGCAGCGTGGTGATCATGGAGCAGCGCGACAACCTGGAGATGATCCACGACGAACGCATGGAGGAGAACCTCAACCTGATCGGCACCATGGCCCACGAGTCGATCTTGAAGCACGATCACGCCACCCTGGAGCGGGTGCTGCGACGCTGGGCGGAGAAGGATGAGGATATCGTCACCCTGATCGCCCGCGCCGCCAATAACTTCGAACTGGTGCGCTATCACAATCCGGAGCGGGGGCAGAGCACCCGTACCTACACGCATCAGGTGCGCCAGGAGGATCGACTGCTGCTCACGCTCACCGTGGAGCGCAATTTCAGCCGGGCGCGGGAGGATGTGTTCCGGTTGAGCGTCAAATTGACCGCCCTGTCCATCGCGGTGCTGGCGATGCTGGGGGTGATCCTGCGTTGGGTGTTGTGGCACACCTCGGTGTTGCCCTTGCAGCGGGAGGTTCGTCGGCGCAAGAAGGCCGAGGACGAAGCGGAACGGTTGGGCAACATCCATGCGGCCCTCAACGATCTGTTGCGGATCACCCTGCTCCCGCTTCCCCTCCACGAGCAGCTCGGTTTGTCCCTGGCCAAGCTGCTCTCGATTCCCTGGTTGGCCGTCGAAGCCAAGGGGGCGATCTTTCTGGCCGACCGGGATACCTTGCGGATGGTGGCGCAGCAGGGGCTCTCTCCGGACCACCAAGTGCGGTGCGGGATCATTCGGTTCGGGGAGTGTCTCTGCGGTCGCGCCGCGTCGGAGCGCAAAACCATCTCGATATCCCATTTCAACGACGAACGCCACGAAATCCGCTGGCCGAACATGGGCGATCACGGTCACTACTGCGTCCCGATCTTGAATGATGACACGGTGTTGGGGGTGATCACCCTCTACCTGATGGCCGGCCATCCGGTGGTCGAGGAGGAGCGGCAGTTCCTGCGCTCGGTGGGCAGCACCCTGGAAGGGTTGATTCTGCGTCAGCGCGACGCAGAGGCGTTGCGGCATCTCAACGAGGAGCTGGAACACCGGGTGGAGTCCCGAACCGGGGAGTTGCGCGCCTCGATGGAGAAGTTGCAAGATGCCAGGGATCAGCTCTATCAGTCGGAGAAGATGGCGGCCCTGGGCCGTTTGGTGGCCGGGGTCTCCCACGAGATCAACACCCCGGTGGGCATCGCTTTCACCGCGTCGAGCTTTTTGGACGAGCGTGGCGCGTTGGTGGTCGAAAAACAGCGCGAGAATCGGATGGAGCCCCAGGCGTGGTCCGATTTTCTCCAGATCGTGCGCGAGGCTTCGGGATTGATTCAGAACAATCTCATGCGGGCCGCCCAACTGATCCGCAGCTTCAAGCAGGTGGCGGTGGACCAGTCGGTGGAGAACATGCGCACGATCCAACTCGGCGGCTATCTCCACGAGATCATGCACAGTCTGCGTCCCAAGATCAAACCAACCAGACACCGGGTGGAGATCCGCTGTCCGGAGGATCTCATGCTGTTTGGCGATCCGGGCGCCTTTTTCCAGATCATCGGCAATCTGGTGATGAACTCTCTGACCCATGGCTTCGAAGGCCGGGAGGAGGGGCGGATCTTCATCGATGTCACCGGGCAGGCCGGCGGCGAGGTGGAGATGATCTATCGGGATGACGGCAGGGGGATCGATCCGGACGACGAAGCACGGATTTTCGAACCCTTTTTCACCACCCGGCAGGGCGAGGGAGGGAGCGGTCTGGGGATGCACATCGTCTACAACCTGGTGACCCAGACCTTGAAGGGGAGCATCGTCTGCCATGGCCATCCGGGCCAGGGGGCGGAGTTCGTGATCCGTTTTCCCATGACCCGTGAGCGTGGACAGACGACAATGGCCGGCTGAACCGGGGCGCTACCGCATGCGTTTCCCTCACAACCGACCCAGGATGGCGTACAGATCGTCGATGCGGCGGGTGGACTCCTCCCAGGCCCGCTCCTTGATGCTCAGGGTCTGGGTATCGTGGTTGAGGCGGATCGTGCCGCCCCCCTCTTGCAACAGTTGAATGATCCCCTCGGGTTTCACCAGCGGTTGGGCGTGGAACTGGACGGTGGCCCCCTTGGGGCCGGCGTCGATCTTGAGGATCTTGATGCGGCGGCAGGCCTGTTTGAGTCCCATCACCCGCAACAGGTTGGAGGTGGAGTCGGGCAGGGGAC
>JADGAY010000046.1 GCA_015231775.1 Magnetococcales bacterium
ATCACCCGCACCGATGTCAGTTGGGCCGAGTCGCGGCTGGCGAGCGCCGAGGCCAATCTGGTCCGTTCCGAGAATACCCTGGCCCTGGCCCGTACCCGTTTTGTCGAGGTGATCGGCATGCCGGTGCCGGAGGGGCTGCATCTGCCGGGTTTCCGCGAAAAACTCGAGGAGCTCTCCCAGGTGGAGATCCGTCTGCGTTCCGCCGAGCGTCCGGATCTGATGGCCGCCACGCTGCGCCTGAAGGTGGCCGAGGAGGACGTGGCCCTGAAGCGGGCCGGTCACATGCCGTCGGTGGCCTTGTCGGCGCGGGCGAGCCGGACCTGGAACGAGGAGATCGCGGGCACGGTCGATCCGTTGAACAAATACAGTGTCGATCTGGGGGTGTCGTTGCCCCTCTACGCGGGTGGCATGGTCGTCTCCCAGACCGCCGAGGCCGAGGCGCGCAAGGAGGCCCAGGCCGCGGATCTGGAGCGGATGCGTTTGCAGGTCGAGCGCGAGGTGGAGTCGGCCCTGCTGGATCTCAAGAGCGCCCGCGCCGCCAATCTGGCCCTGGAGAGCGGATTGAAGGCGGCCAACGATGCCCTCGACGGTGTGGAGCGGGAGTACCGCGTCGGCACGCGCACGGCGTTGGATCTGTTGGATGCCCGCAACGAGGCCTTTTCCGCCCAGACCGAACTGGCCAAGGGGCGGTTCGCGTCGGTGTTGGCGGGATTCAAGCTGTTGTACGCCACCGGCGGGTTGAACCTCGATGTCCTGCTGCCGGCGGTCAACGCCGTGCAGCCGGTCGCCCCCTTGAAGGAGCAGCTCAAGGAGTCGCGTCCGTAGTGGATTGTTGTTGTTTTCTTTATGACTTGTGATCGAAATGGAGTGGGCCGTGGATATCCTGGAAAAAGTTCAGAGTGTGTTGGAAGAGGTTCGTCCCATGTTGCAGCGGGACGGGGGTGATGTGGAGTTGGTGGAGATCACCGCCGACAATATCGTCAACGTTCGTCTGCGTGGCGCCTGCGGCACCTGTCCTGGGGCGATCATGACCTTGAAGGGCGGCATCGAGCGGCTCATGAAACAGCGGGTGCCCGAAGTGGTCGCCGTGGAGAGCGTCCGCTGACCGCCGCACTGGTGCGTTACCTGCCCTCACCCCACGCCGACGCGCGTCCCGAGGGGATACGGATCGATCTGCTGGTGGTGCATGCCATCAGTCTGCCTCCCGGCGCGTTTGGCGGACCGTTCGTGGATGATCTCTTCCTGGGGCGACTGGATCCCGAGGCGCATCCCTATTTTCGCCAACTGGCCGGATTGCGCGTTTCCGCCCATTTCCTGATCGATCGTCTCGGTCAACTGACCCAGTATGTCCCGGTGTTGCTTCGGGCCTGGCATGCCGGCAAGAGCAGTTGGCTGGGACGGGAGGCCTGCAACGATTTTTCCGTGGGCGTGGAACTGGAGGGGGTGGAACATGGCGGGTTCACGCCCGAGCAGTACAATTGTCTGGCCGGACTGGCCCGTACCCTGATGATCCGTCTGCCCGGCATCACCCCGGAGCGGATCGTGGGGCATCGGGATATCGCGCCGGAACGCAAATGGGATCCTGGATCCGGTTTTGATTGGGAGCATTTTCGTGCCCTGTTGCGCTGGGCGCGGCCCGAAGAGCCGGATCCGTTGGTCTGGGATCACTCGTGAAGTTTTCGTGAATCCTGGGTTGAATGAGAGTTTGGAGAGCATGCTCAACCATCTGCACATCATCGGCATTTGTGGCACGGCCATGGCGGGTATCGCGGCCCTGGCACGGGAGGCGGGTTGGCGCGTCACCGGTTCGGATGCCGGGGTCTATCCGCCGATGAGCGATTTTCTGGCCGGATTGGCGATCCCGGTGGCCGAGGGTTTCCGCGCCGAGAATTTAATCCCGGCCCCGGATCTGGTGGTGGTGGGCAACGCCATCTCCCGGGGCAATCCGGAACTCGAGGCGCTGCTGGATGCGGGGTTGCCCTATGTTTCGGGTCCGGAGTGGTTGCAGACCCATGTGTTGCAGGGCCGTCACCCCGTGGTGGTGACCGGCACCCACGGCAAGACCACCACCACCAGCCTCATGGCGCGGGTGTGGGAGGAGGCCGGCTGGGGACCGGGTTTTCTGATCGGTGGCATACCGCTGGATTTCGGTGTCGGTGCCCGCGCCCCCCAGGGGCCATGGATCGTGATCGAGGGGGATGAGTACGATACCGCCTTTTGGGACAAGCGTCCGAAGTTTTTGCACTATCGTCCCAAAACCCTGATTCTGCACAATCTCGAGTATGATCACGCGGACATCTATCCCGATCTGGAGGCGATTCGAACCCAGTTCAGGTTGCTGTTGCGCACCGTGCCCTCTTCCGGCCTGGTGCTCGCCAATGGCGACGACCCGGAGATCGAGGCGCTGCTCTCCCATGTCCATTCGCGGGTGATCCGCTACGGACTGGATGGGGCCTATCCGTTCACCGCGCGGCTGGAGCAGGAGGATGGTCGGGTCTGGACCGTGGTGCGGGACGGGGAGGATCTGTTCACCGTGACCTGGACCATGACCGGACGCCATAACGTGATGAACGGTCTGGCGGTGGCGGCGGCGGCGCTCTCCCACGGCATGCCTCCGTCCCGGATTCGGAATGGACTGGCGGCCTTTCGTGGCGTGGCGCGTCGGCTGCAACAGCGGTTTGAAATTCAGGGTGTGACGGTTTATGATGATTTTGCCCACCACCCCACGGCGATCGCCACCACCTTGCGCGGCCTGCGTGCCCATGTCGGTGAGGCGCGCATCTGGGTGATTCTGGAGCCCCGCTCCAACACCATGCGCCGGCGGGTGCATCAAGCGCGGTTGGCCTCGGCTTTCGAGGCGGCGGATCGGCTGATCCTGGCCCGTCCGGCGGCCCGCGGACTGCCTGCGGAGGAGCTTTTGGACGTGGATGCGATCGTGGCCACGATCAATCGGGAGCGGCCTTTGTCGGGTGACGAACCACGCGCCCTGGTGGTCGATGGCGCCGCCGAGACCGTCGCGTTTCTGACCGGTCGCGTGCGTCCCGGCGATCGGCTGGTGGTGATGAGCAATGGTGGGTTTGATGGCATTCACGAGCGGTTGAGAATCATGTTGTCTTGACGGTTCCGCATAGAGGGTAGGCCGCGATGAAACAGGAGGGGAGTCTGGCCGGCAAGTTCTTGATCGCCATGCCCGGCCTCCGGGATGCCCATTTCGAGCGGGCGGTGCTGTTCGTCTGCTCCCACACCAGCGATGGGGCCCTGGGGTTGGTGATCAATCAACCCCATCCGGTCTCGATGCGCGAAATCATGCAGCAGTTGGGACTGACCTGGCAACGCGACGACGATCAACCCATGGTGTTCCAGGGTGGACCGGTGGCCCTGGATCGGGGCTTCATCCTCTACGAGCGCACGCTGGACTGTCCGGGCTACATCGAGGTGGAAAAGGGGCTCTATCTCGGCACCAATCCGGACATCCTGCGCCATCTGTCCGGAGATGCGGGGGGACGGTTCCTGCTGGCCCTGGGTTATTCCGGATGGTCGGGCGGACAGTTGGAGGCCGAACTCAAGGCCAACGCCTGGCTGGTGAGCGCCCCGAATCGCGATGTGCTGTTCGACGCCCCGCCGCTGGAACGGTGGCATGTGGCCTTGCGGGAGTTGGGTATCGACCCGGCCCTGTTGGTCGATCCGGGCGCCCATTTGATCAATTGACCCTTCCATCGACAATCCATCCGGCATGAGTCTGGGGTGGCATGATGCAACCTTCCTTGCAACAGTTTCGGTCCCTGGTCGGACAAGGCAACCTGATTCCGGTCTATCGGGAGATCATGGCCGACCTCGACACCCCGGTTTCCGCCTTCATGAAGGTGGCCGGCGATCAGAGCCATGCCTTTCTCCTGGAGTCGGTGCAGGGCGGCGAGAAGTGGGGCCGCTACAGCATGATCGGTCTGGATCCCATGGCCATCTTCACGGTCAACGACAACCGGGTGGAGTTGCTCGATCGCCGTGACGGCTCCAAGGTGGTGGAAGAGGGCAATCCGGTGGAGATCTTGAAAACCCTCATGGGACGCTTCCGTCCCGTGGCGGTCGAGGGTCTGCCCCGATTTCACGGCGGTGCGGTGGGGTTCTTCTCCTATGACATGGTGCGCTGCTTCGAGCGCATCCCGGATGGCAATCCCAACGTGCTGGGCTGTCCGGACGCCCAGTTCATGCTCACCGATCTCACTCTGATTTTCGATAATCTGTTCGGCAAGCTCAAGGTGGTGGTGAATGTGCTCGTCGAGCCGGGAGATGATCCGGACGCGCTCTATCTGCGCGCCGCCGCGCGCATCGAGGCGGTGGTGGAGCGGCTGCGCGCCGGGGAGCGGCGTCCGCCCTTCGTGCCCCCTGGACGCCCGGTGAGCGAGGCCGATTTCGTCCACGAGACCGAACGGGAGACCTTCGAGGCGTCGGTGCGCAAGGCCAAAGCGTACATCCTGGCCGGCGACATCTTCCAGGTGGTGCTCTCGCACCGCTTGTCGATTCCCTTCGACCATCCGCCCATCGCCCTCTACCGGGCGTTGCGGGCCACCAATCCATCGCCGTATCTCTATTTCTTGAAGATGGGGGATTTCTCCATCGTGGGTTCGAGTCCCGAGATCCTGGTGCGTCAGGATGGGGAGATCGCCACGGTGCGACCGATCGCCGGCACCCGGCGGCGCGGGGTGGACGCGGCCCAGGATCTGGCGCTGGAACAAGAACTCCTGGCCGACCCCAAGGAGATCGCCGAGCACATCATGCTGGTGGATCTGGGGCGCAACGATCTGGGACGGGTGGCGGTGAACGGCACGGTGAAGGTGACCGAACGGTTCGTGGTGGAGCGCTACTCCCATGTGATGCACATCGTCTCCAACGTCGAGGCGCGGCTGAAACCGGGGCTGGATGCCTTCGACCTGGTGGCGGCCACCTTCCCGGCGGGGACGGTGAGCGGCGCGCCTAAGATCCGCGCCATGGAGATCATCGACGAGCTGGAGGTGTCGCGACGCGGACCCTATGCCGGCGCGGTGGGGTACATCTCCTTTTCCGGCAACATGGATCTGGCGATCACCCTGCGCACCGCGATCATCAAGGGCGGGCGGCTGTATGTGCAGGCCGGGGCCGGGATCGTGGCCGATTCGACCCCCGAGCGGGAGTACGAGGAGACCCGCGAGAAGGCGCGTGCCGTGCTGCGGGCCGTGGATCTGGTCCAGCGAGGGTTGGAGTGAGCCGCCATGTTGCTACTCATCGATAATTACGACTCCTTCACCTACAACCTGGCCCAATATTTTGGTGAGTTGGGGGTCGAGGTGCGGGTGGTGCGCAACGATGCCCTCACCGTGGACGAGATCGAGGCCATGGCCCCGGATCAACTGGTGATCTCGCCGGGTCCGGGCAATCCGGATCAGGCCGGGATCACCCTCGAGGTGATCCAGCGGCTGGGTGGACGGATCCCCCTGCTGGGGGTGTGTCTCGGCCATCAGGCGATCGGACAGGCGTATGGGGGGCTGGTGGTGCGCGCGCCGCATCTGATGCACGGCAAGACCTCGATGATCCAGCACGATGGCACCGGGGTGTTCCGGGAGCTGCCGGTGCCGTTTCTCGCCACGCGCTATCATTCGCTGGTGGTGGCGCGGGCGTCGATTCCCGACTGTCTGCGGGTCACCGCCTGGACCGACGACGGACTGGTGATGGGGTTGCGCCATCGTCATCTGCCGGTCGAGGGGGTGCAGTTCCATCCCGAGTCGATCCTGACCGAGCACGGTCATGCGATGCTGGCCAATTTTTTGAAGGGCTGAGGTCATGGAAATCCGGGAGTTGCTCGGTCGCGTGGTGACCGGCGTCGATCTGACCCAGGACGAGGCGCGCTGGATGATGGAGCGCATCATGTCCGGGGAGATGACCCCGGCGCAGATCGGGGCCTATCTCACCGCCTTGCGCATGAAGGGGGAGACGGTGGAGGAGATCGCCGGTTCGGCCTTGACCATGCGCGCCAAGGCGATGCGGGTGACCGCCTCGGGCACGGTGATCGACACCTGCGGCACGGGTGGGGACGGTCTGGGCACGTTCAACATCTCCACCACCGTGGCCTTCGTGGTGGCCGCGTGTGGGGTGACGGTGGCCAAGCACGGCAACCGGGCCATCTCCTCCAGGAGCGGCTCGGCGGATTTGTTGCTGGCCCTCGGGGTGCGGATTGATTTGGAACCCGAGGCCGTGGAGCGTTGTCTGAATGAGGGTGGGATCGGTTTTCTCTTCGCGCCCCGCCATCATGGCGCCATGCGGCACGCCATGGGATCGCGCCAGGAGTTGGGATTCCGCACCTTGTTCAATCTGTTGGGACCGCTGACCAATCCCGCCGGTGCGCCGAATCAACTGCTGGGGGTGTTCGATGCCCGTTGGGTCGAACCCGTGGCGCGCGCCCTGGGCAGGCTCGGTTCGCGGCATGCCCTGGTGGTGCATGGTCACGACGGGCTGGATGAAATCACCACCACCGGTTCAACCCTGGTGGCCGAGTGGACCCCGGATGGCCGGCTTCTCCGTCACGAATGGCATCCCGAGGCGTTCGGCATCCCCTTGGCCCGTCCCGAGGATCTGGCCGGCGGGGATGCGGATCACAACGCCGCGATCACGCGGGGGATCCTGGCCGGAGAGCGCGGCCCGCGTCGCGACATCGTGTTGTTGAACGCCGCTGCCGCGCTGCTGGTCGCCGGGGTGGTCGCGGATCTTGCCGCCGGGATCGCCAGGGCAACCCAGGCCGTGGATTCGGGTCAGGCCCAGGAGCGGCTGGAACGGCTGATCCATATCTCCAACGCCTGATCAACACCACTTTCCCAGGATCAAGACGTAAAACATGTCCGAAACCATCCTTGATCGCATCATGGCACGCAAGCGCGAGGAGGTGGCCAAGGCGCGCGGGCGTATCTCCGAGGCCGGGCTTTTGTCGGAATGTCGTGGCGCGCCGCGCTGCCGTGGGTTTGCCCCGGCCCTGATCGAGAAGGCCGCAATGCAACAGACCGGGGTGATCGCCGAGGTGAAGCTGGGTTCCCCCTCCAAGGGACGGATTTTTCCGGTTGGCGTCGAGTTTGATCCGGCGGCCATTGCCGAGGGGTATGCCCGACATGGGGCCAGTTGCATCTCCTGTCTGACGGATCGGGATTTTTTCTTTGGGGATGATGTCTATCTGGAGAGAATCCGAGCACGGGTGGCACTGCCGGTGTTGCGCAAGGATTTTGTCTATGACCCTTACCAGGTGGCCGAGGCCCGGTTTTTGGGCGCGGATGCGATTCTGCTGATCATGGCGGTGTTGACGATCCCCCAGGCCCAGGAACTGGAGGCCGCGGCGTTCGAGTTGGGGCTGGATGTCTTGATCGAGGTGCATGACGAGGCGGAGCTGGAGGCGGCCCATGACCTGAAAAGTCCGCTTCTGGGGATCAACAATCGCGATCTCAAACGGTTCGTCACCGATCTGGAGACCACCTTCCGTCTGGCCAGACGGGTGGAGGCCGGGCGTCTGGTGGTGTCGGAGAGCGGCATCCGCGCAGCCGAAGATCTGCGTCGTCTGCATGATCAGGGAGTTTATGCGGTTTTGATCGGGGAGTCCTTCATGAAGGAGGCCGATCCCGGAGCGGCCCTGGGTCGGATGCTGGGTGCGGCACACATGAATGAATGTTGATATTTATCCTTTTATCTTGAAAGGTTGGATCGGTGTCCGGAATTCGTGACAGGGCCGTGTTTCTTGTTTGACTTTTCGTCATGATTGCCTCAAATAGGAATCAATCCATAATTCCATGCAGGATGTATTACTTTGTAATAGCGTGGTTCACGCATGGCAGTCGTGCAATGGGTCAGTGAGTCAGGGGAGATGCGATGAAAGATCTGAAACTCGGGGTAAAATTGGGTGCAGGCTTTGGCCTGGTGCTGTTGTTGACCGTGCTGGTGGCCTTCATTGGCTGGAAGAGCATGAACAGCGTCGAGAAGCGCGTCGCCAATGTCAACGACATGGAGCTTTTGAGCAACCAGGCCACCGAGGCGTTGCGCGCGGAACGCAACTTCCTGGGCACCAAGGAGTTCGGGCAACGGGAAAAGGGGCTCAAGGCGGTCGAGGAGATCAAGAAACAGGCCGGAGACACCCGAGACAACAAGTTTCAAGATCCGAGCAACAAGCGGCAGATGGATGATGTGATCGCCATGTCGGAGAGTTATGGCAAGGCGTTTGCGGGTTATATCGATACCGAGAAGCAGGTCAACGACGCCATCGGCCAGATCCGTTCATCCTCCCAAGCCGTGGCCAAGGAGATCGGGCAATTGGTCGAGAACATGCTGACCCGGTTGAGCGAACAACTCGATGAGGTTGGCAAGGGGGTGGATCCGTCCAAGGCCAAGGATGTGCGCGAGAAACTCGCCGATCGCGTCCATAAGCTTGATATCGCGCAGGATGCGCTCACCACCTACCTGGATGGTCGGTTGGGCGAGAAGGAGATCCTGCTGACCCGCGGCAAGGACGACAAGCAGATGAAACGGGCGCGGGAGCAGAGCGCCAAGGCCAAAAAGATGGTCGAGGAGTTGCTGCCGACCTTCAAGAATCCGGTCAACATCGACCAGTGCAAGAAGGTCATCGCCGCGATCGACAGTTATCAGAAGTCACTTGAGGCGGTGATCCAGAGCCAGGCCAAGCAGACCGGTCTGGAAGCCGAGATGATCCAGAACCGCCGCAAGGTGGACGAGGTGGTGAATGTCGCCGCCAAGGATCAGGAAGAGAAGATGCACCACGAGATGTCCTCTGCCAACACCATGATTTTGAGCGGCAGCGCCCTGGCGGTGGTGTTGGGGATTCTGGTGACCATTTTCATCACCAGGATGATCGTCAACGCCCTGCTTAAAGGGGTGGTCTTCTCCCAGAGAATTGCCCAGGGTGACCTCACCGCCACCATCGAGCTGGATCAAAAGGATGAGTTGGGTCAGTTGGCCAATGCCTTGAAGGAGATGGTGGCCAAGCTCAGAGAGGTGATCGGCGAGGTGTCGGCGGCCTCCGTGCAGGTGTCGGCGGGCAGCAACGAGATCTCCAACGCCGCGCAGAGTCTCTCCCAGGGGGCCACCGAGCAGGCCGCCTCCATCGAGGAGACCTCGTCGGCCATGGAGGAGATGTCCTCGAACATCCAGCAGAACTCGGACAACTCCAGCACCACCCAGACCATCGCGCTGAAGGCCTCCAAGGATGCCGAGGAGGGTGGACAGGCGGTGATCCAGGCGGTGACCGCCATGAAGGAGATCGCCTCCAAGATCGGCATCATCGAGGAGATCGCCCGTCAGACCAATCTGTTGGCGTTGAATGCCGCCATCGAGGCGGCGCGGGCCGGCGAGCACGGCAAGGGGTTCGCGGTGGTGGCCGCCGAGGTGCGCAAGCTGGCGGAACGCAGCCAGACCGCCGCCGGCGAGATCAGCCATCTCTCCTCCTCCAGCGTCGGTGTCGCCGAGCGGGCGGGTGGCATCATCAACATGCTGGTTCCGGATATCCAGAAGACCGCCGAGTTGATCCAGGAGATCGCGGCAGCCAGTCAGGAACAGAATCAGGGCGTGGCGCAGATCAACCAGGCGATCCAGCAGTTGGATCAGGTGATCCAGCAGAATGCCGGCTCCTCCGAGGAGATGGCCGCCACTGCCGAGGAGTTGAGCGCCCAGGCGGATATCATGAGCCAGTCGATCGCCTTCTTCAAATTGGGCGATGGCGCCTCCCAAGCGGTCGGGCGGAGTCGGACGCCGGTGGTCAAACGCGGCGGTTCGGTTCCGGTGGTGGCCAAGAAGGGGGTGGTGTTTGCCAAGAAGGCGGCCCCGAAGGCGTTGCCGGCGCCTGCCAAGTCTGGCGGCGGGGGGGTGAAACTGGATATGGGAGGAGGGGCTTCGGACGACGAGTTCGAGACCTTCTGATTTCGACAAAGCCTGGACGCGCCGGAAGTTCCCCCTTCCGGCGCGTTTTGTCGTCAAGATTTCGATCGTATCACGGGTGGTTGAGGTGGCTCTCCCCCGATCATGCTGGCTTCCCGCGGACATGCGCATGAAGGTTCGTTTTCACAAATGGCTTCCCTGGGTGGTGCTGTGCATCGGGTTGGGGGTGACTTGCATCGCCCAACGCGCCGCCACCATGGATGCCCATCAGGAGTTGCAACGGGAACTGGAGTTTCGTGGCGAGGAGATCGCCACGCGCATCATCCAGCGCATGATGGCCTACGAGCAGGTGTTGCGTGGCGTGCGTGGGCTGTTCATCTCCTCCGAGGAGGTGACGCGCACCGATTTTCACAACTATGTGGCCGAGTTGGCCTTGGAAGAGAAGTACCCCGGCATTCAGGGTGTCGGCTTTTCGCTGTCGATCCCCCCCGACCAGAAGAACCAACACATCGAGACGATCCGTAAGCAGGGCTTCCCGGAATACCACATTCATCCCGATGGGGAACGCCCCCTCTATACGTCGATCATCTATCTGGAACCTTTCGTTGACCGTAATCTGCGTGCCTTTGGATTCGACATGTACGCCGAAGCCGTGCGCCGGGCCGCGATGGATGCGGCCTGGTTCTCCGGCAAGTCGGCCATCACCGGTAAGGTCAGACTGGTGCAGGAGGACGGCCAGAAGGAGCAGGCCGGATTGCTGTTGTATGTGCCGATTTATCGCAATGTCACTCCCCTGGGAGATCCTGACGCGCGCAAGGCTAACCTGCTCGGGTGGAGTCATGCGACGTTTCGTGCCAATGATTTGATGGCAGGGATCATGGGGCGCTACGCCTCGGGGTTGGATCTGGAGATCTTCGATGGCCCGGAACTGGATGTTTCGACCATCCTTTATCACTCGGATCAGCACACGATGCAGTCTGGCCAGGTTGCGGAACCTCTGTTTCGGTTCACCCGCCAGATCGCGTTTTTCGGACGGGTCTGGACCTTGAACGTGCGCAGTCTGCCGGTTTTCGAGGCGGCACTGGTCAGTCAGGGGGTCGGGGTGATCCAATACACCGGTCTTCTGGCCAGCGTGCTGATGTCCCTGCTGGTTTGGCAACTGGTGTCCGGTCGGGCGCGGGCGCTGGCCCTGGCCGAGGAGATGACGCGGGAGTTGCGCGAGAGCGAGGTGGAACGCAGGCGCGGCGAGGCGTTGGTGCGCGCGGTGGTCGATACGGTGGTCAATGCCATCATCGTCATCGACGTCAACAAGATCGTGCAGGTCTTCAATCCCGCCGCGCGGCGCATGTTTGGATTCACCGAAGAGGAGATTCTCGGCAATAACGTAAACCTGCTCATGCCCGATCCCGTTAAGGGGGCGCATGACGGCTATGTGGAGCGCTATCTGGAGCACGGCGAGCGCAAGGTGATCGGCACCGGTCGGGAGGTCACCTGCCTGCGCAAGGACAAGAGCCTGTTTCCAGCAGAGTTGTTCATCAACGAGATGAACGTCAACGGGTTCCGTATGTTCGTGGGGGTGGTCAACGACATCACCGGGCGCAAGCGCGCCGAGGATTCGCTGATCCTGGCGCGGCGGGTGTTCGAGAATGCCGGCGAGGCGATTCTGATCACCGATCCGCAAGGCCGGATCACCGATGTCAATCCCGCCTATGAGCGCATCACCGGCTATTCACGGGCCGAAGTGTTGGGCAAATCGCCGAACGTGACCAAATCCGGACGCCACGACGCGGAGTTCTACCGCGGGATGTGGACTCAACTGCTGGCTGCGGGCAACTGGGAGGGGGAGATCTGGGACCGGCGCAAGAACGGCGAGATCTTCCCGAAGTGGGTGTCGATCAGCGCGATTCGCAACGCCACGGACGAGTTGACCCACTACATGGCCATCTTCATGGATATCACCGACCAGAAGGCGGTGGAGCACAAACTGGAGCGGTTGGCCTTCTACGATGCCCTGACCGGCTTGCCGAACCGCATGTTCTTTCACGAGCGACTGGCGCGGGATATTGTGTTGGCCAAGCGCCAGAAGAACAATCTGGCGGTGATGTTCATCGATCTGGACCGTTTCAAGTGGGTCAATGACACCCTGGGACACGAGGCCGGGGATGCGCTGCTCAAGGAGATTTCCCAGCGACTCAGGGCGTGTGTTCGCGAGAGCGACACCGTGGCGCGCATGGGTGGGGATGAGTTCACGGTGATCCTCACCAGTCTCAGCAGTACCGACCATGTATCCGCCGTGGCGCAGAAGATCATCGCTTCCGTGCGTGAACCGGTTCATCTTTGCGGGCAGAATGTCTACGTTGGGGCGAGCGTGGGGATTTCGATGTTCCCGGTGGACTCTTCCAGCATGGAGACCCTGATCAAGCATGCCGATATGGCGATGTATCAGGCCAAGGAGGGGGGGCGCAACACCTTCCGGTTCGCCTCCACGGATGAGCACACCAAGGCGTTCGATCGCATCGCCATGGAGGATGATCTCTACAAGGCGTTGGATCGCCATGAGTTGGTGCCCTATTACCAGCCGAAGTGGGATTTGCAGAATCAGTGCTTGTGCGGGGCCGAGGCGCTGATTCGCTGGATCAAGCCGGATGGGAAATTGGTGAATCCAGGTCAGTTCATACCCTTGGCCGAGGAGACCGGACTGATTCTGCCCATCGGCAAGCGGATGTTGGAGATCGCGACCGGTCACACCGCGGTCTGGACCCACGGCAAGGGGAATTGTCCGTTCAAGATGGCGGTGAATCTCTCCTCGCGGGAGTTCCAGCAGACCGATCTGTTGGAGCAGGTGCGGGATGTGCTGGCCAAGACCGGCTTGTCGCCGGAGCGGTTGGAGATCGAAATCACCGAGAGCATGGTGATGGGCAATGTGGAAAAGGCCATCGCAATCATGAACCGGTTGCGCGATCTTGGCGTCTCGTTGGCCATGGACGACTTTGGCACCGGCTATTCGTCGTTGGGCTATCTCAAGCGCTTCCCCTTGAACACCTTGAAGATCGACCAGTCGTTCGTGCGCGACCTTCCGGCCTGCGAGGGGGATGGGGCGATCGTAGAGGCGATTCTCTCCATGGCCAAGGGGTTGAAGATGCATGTGGTGGCCGAGGGTGTGGAGACCGAGGCGCAAAAGCGCTATCTGGAGGAGCGTGGGTGTGAATCGATCCAGGGGTATCTGATCGGCAGACCGATGCCGGAGGCGGATTTCGCCCGTATTTTTCCAACCGGCAAATGGTGAGCCGGTTCATTCTTTATCCGTGTACTGCTCCATGGCCCATGCGGCGTGCTCCCGGACCAGTGGCGCGGGGTGTTCGGCGAGGCGTCGCAGCGCGCTGAGCGCGCGGGGATCATCCCAGTTGCCGAGTGCGGTGGCGATGTTGCGCAACAGGCGCACCCATCCGATCCGTTCGACCGGCGTGCCCGCGAAGCGGGTCTTAAACGCCCCTTCATCCATTTCCGCCCACTCGGTCAGGGATCGGGAGAAGGCCTGGCTCGATTCCAAGGGCATGGCCTCGGTTTGGCAGCGGTTCTCCCGCGCCGCGAAACGGTTCCAGGGGCAGGCGGTGATGCAGGCATCGCAGCCGAAAATCCGGTTCCCGAGGGCCCCGCGCAACGACTCCGGAATCGCCTCCCGGTGTTCCACCGTCCAATAGGCCAGGCAGCGGCCCGCGTCGATCTGGTAATCCCGATCCAGGGCCCCGGTGGGACAGACCCGCTGACAACGGTCGCAACTTCCGCAGTGGTCGCGACCGGATGAATCCGGCGGGATGGGAAAGGGCAGGAAAAGCTCGGCGAGCATCAGTCGGCAGCCGAATCGGCGCGTCACCAGAAGGGTGTTCTTGCCCTGCCAGCCGAGTCCGGCGGCCATGGCGAGGGGTTTCTCCATGAGCGGCGCGGTATCGACAAAGCTGCGATGGGGAATCGTCTGGCCCATCCTCTGTTCAAACCAGGTGGCCAGAGCCTCGGTTCGCTCCTTCAAAACGGCATGGTAGTCGGTGCGACGCGCATAGGCCGCGATCAACCCGTGGGAGGGATCCCGATCCTCGGCACTCTCCTGCTCCGCAACGTGCCATCCCAACACCATCAACACCCCTTCGGCGCCGACCCATCGGCTGGGATCGACTCTCTTTTCCGGTTGGCGCGCCAGCCAGGCCATGCCGGCGTGGCGTCCCTCCTCGAGCCAGGGCATGAGCGCCTCGGCGCGTGGCGGGGGGCGCAACGGGGCGAATCCGGCCACCGCGAACCCCATGGCGATGGCCTGGGCGCGCAACGCCTCTTTCCGTTGCTCCCAAGGATTGTTAAACTGCGATAAGTCGTCTGGATCGATCATGCGGCGACCATTTCCGTGGACGATTCATGCCGTTCCACGGTGGGGGGTGAGGGGGACTGGACCCCATCATGCAAGCCCACGGGGTTGGATTTCAAGATCCCTTGCATGGTTGGGGGCCGGATGCTCGCTCAATCGGTTTATTCGTCATGGTTATGAGGATTTTTCCAATGCTGCCCTTGGAACCCTATTATGAATGCTCCGACGCCGAACTGGATCGCCGTATCGCCGCGGCCAAGCAGGCGTTGGGCCCCTCCTGCGTGATTCTCGGTCACCACTATCAACGGGAAGAGGTGTACAAATTCGCCGATCTCACCGGCGACTCCCTCAAACTCTCCCGACTGGCCTCGCAACGGGCCGATGCCCGCACCATCGTCTTCTGCGGGGTCCATTTCATGGCCGAGGTGGCCGACATCCTCTCCGCCCCCGGACAGACCGTGATCCTGCCGGACATGGCCGCCGGCTGCTCCATGGCCGACATGGCCGATCTGCCGCGGGTGGAGACCGCCTGGCGTGAACTGGGCGGGATCATGGACGTGGATGGGCTGGTCACGCCCATCACCTACGTCAACTCCATGGCCGATCTCAAGGCCTTTTGCGGCGATCACAACGGGGTGGTCTGCACCTCCTCCAACGCCACCAAAATCCTCGAATGGGCCTTTGCGCAACGGGAGAAGGTGCTGTTCTTTCCCGATCAGCATCTGGGCCGGGTCAGCGCCCACGCCCTGGGGGTGGCCCTGGAGGAGATGGTGCTCTGGGATCCCACCCAACCCCTGGGAGGCTCGACCCCGGAGGCCTTGCGCCGCGCCAAGGTGATCCTGTGGGACGGCTACTGCTCGGTCCACCAGATGTTCCAGCCTGCCCATGTGGAGCTGTTCCGCGCCCGTTATCCGGGGATCCGGGTGATCGTTCATCCGGAGTGCTCCTTCGAGGTGTGTCAGATGGCCGATCTGCGCGGTTCCACCGAACTGATCCAGAAAAGCGTGCGCGAATCCCCTCCGGGCTCGATCTGGGCTGTGGGCACGGAGCTGAATCTGGTCAACCGTTTGAAGCATGAGATGCCGGACAAGGAGATCCATTTCCTCTGCCCGACCATCTGCATGTGCTCGACCATGTTCCGCATCGATGCCCAGCATCTCTGCTGGACCCTGGAGAATCTCCAGGCCGGCGCGGTGGTGAATGTGATCTCGGTCCCGCCCGAGGTGGCCGCGCCCGCCAAGGTGGCCCTGGAACGCATGTTGGCGATCGTGTGATGTCATGTCCAACCTGAATCGCGCCATCGCCCTGGCCTCGGAAGCCCATGTCGGTCAATTGGATAAGTCCCGGCAACCGTACATTCTCCATCCGTTGCGGTTGATGATGCGCCTGGAGTCCCAGGAGGAGCGCATCGTCGCGGTTTTGCACGACGTGGTCGAGGATTGCGGGGTGTCGTTCGAAGCCCTCCGTGACATGGGGTTTTCGGACGCTGTCCTGGTGGCGTTGGACCACCTGACCCATCGTCCGGATGAGTCCTACGACGACTACATCGGTCGCATCGCCGCCCATCCCCTGGCGCGGCGGGTCAAGATCGTCGATCTGGAAGACAACATGGATGTGCGTCGTCTGCCCGCCCCCTTGCTCGATCAGGATTGGACGCGTCTACAGAAATACCATCGCATCTGGTCCTATCTCCGTTCCCTTGAGAACGGATGAGCCCGCTCCCCAATTCCCTGCCCTCGACCCTCCCCGTTGATCCGCGAACATGCCTGGTTCTTGCGTGGGCGTGCGCCACGTTTCTTGTCTGGCAGAGTTGTTGCAAACATACGAGTTCAAGGCCCCATGCCGGGAAAGATTTGCCTGGTATTTCGGGGCCGGAATTTGTCACGGGCTGTGTAACCAAGTGTAAATGATTGATTTTCCGATTGACTTTTTATGAATTCCTGTTCATAGTTGTGATAATGTCATCTTTGTGGGTTGGATGGTTCCAAAACCGGGTCGATGTGGCGGGCGTGTAGGCGGCTGGTGATTTTCGTTGTGCTTTCAAAGATGGAGAGAGGTTTCGATGCGCATTGCCAAGAGAGGTTGGGATCGTGGGGTGCTGGTGTGGATGCTGCTCGGACTTTGGATGAGCAGCGCTCCGGTGGAGGCCGCCACCCATGACGCCACGGGACGCTGGTCGCTCGATTTTGTGCCGGATGGGCCAACCTTGCCGTTGGCGCCTGGCTGTCTGGCCCTCCCCAAGGAGTCCTTTCTCGCGACCTTGAGCCAGGATGGGGATGTCTTCACGGTGCGTGAGTCCGCCGGCGCCGAGGCCACGGGGAGCATCGACATCGACCTTTACACCTATCACATCAACCGGTCCGACGGCAGCGCCAGCGATGTCGCGCTCACCTTGGCCACGTCCGATGCCGGTTCCGGCACGGTTACGACCAACTGGCCGGATGGATCGGGTGGTAGCTGTTCGGCCACCGGCATCCTTGTCGCCAGGCGCGCCCATGACGCCATCTTTGACCTGACGGGTAACTGGACCATTCAATTCGGGGCCGAGCAGCTCGACAGCGCCCTCTCCGACTCTGCCTGCACCCTCACTCCGGCCCGCTCCCACCAGGCGCGTATCGACCTGGACGGCAACCGGTTCATCGCCACGCTGGATGTGGGGATGCAGATCAGCGGCGATATCGATCGGGCGATCCATATATTTAATGATAAACAATTACTTACCCAGCCCCATCTATCTGTGAGCCGGTTTCTGATGCTCAATGGCAACCAGGGGAGTGGCACGACCCACTGGAGTCGTTTGCAGGGGGCTCTGGCCTGCTCCGGTTCCAACACCATCACCTTGACCCGTGCCGGGGTGACGGTGGATCCGAACGGGTTGTTGAGCATCGCGCCGATCAATCTCACCGTGGGGCAGAGCCGCCAGGTCGCGTTGGCCCAGGTCACCGGCACGCCGGTGATCATGGTCGAGCCGGAGAGCGGCATCGTGGCCCTCGAAACCCTGGGGGGGGTGACCACGGCGCGCTGCGACGCCGCCGGATCGGCCACCCTCACCGTGACCGACGCCAAGGGTGCGGCCAGCGCGTCGGTAAACTGTGTAACCCCCTCCTCGGAATCCCCCGCGGATCAGGCTTTGAACCCGTGGCTCTTCCTGCCTGGCGTGACGTTGGTGAATGGGGAGAATTGGCGCGGGAACGAGGCCAACAGCCAGGATCAGCGGAGCATCGGCTGGTCCAGGGCCGGGGTGGCGACCCCCTTCTTGAACCGTGGCACGGTCTCGAGTCTGGTCGGGGAGCAGGGGCTGCTCTATACCCTGGATGATACCGGGTTGATCTTCCACGGCGAAAAATCGTTTGATTCCGGTTTGGGTCAATCCAGACGCCGCGCCTATCACGGCTTTGTCAACCCGCCATCCCTGGAGTCCGGCGCGGCGGGGATCTCCTCCGAGCATCTGGCTGCGTCGAACCTCAAGAGTCCGCCGACGGTGCTGCCGGGGCGGATCACCCTCGGCACACCAGTCACCACCCTCCGTCTCGAGCAGGAACTCGATGCCAACGATCAGCCTTTGGCCAATCGTTGGAACGTCGTGGAGCAGACCATCGAGGTGACCGGTCCGATGAATCTTCTGGCCGCCGAGGCCCCGGACTCCTTGGCCAGCGATGCCCGTTTCGCCGCCTGGCGCGATGCGATCATGGACCCGGATCTGTTGGGACGCCTGACCTCGGTGATCCGGTTGAGGGTGAGCGAATCCCGGTATGAGCCGGGTCAGTTCCTGGCCACCCCTTCGAGTGGCGAGTTGTATCTGGCGCATGGGGTGGGTATCGTCTTCGAGCGCTGGAACGACTTCGATGGGCAGTCCCACGCCGTTCTCATGGGGATCGATCGTGGGAACGGCTTGAACGCCGTGACCGGGAGCGGCCTGCAGGCCCGGCAGTTCCGCATCGAGGGGCCGAGTGGCGTCACGCTGGCCGATCCGTTTGTCCAGGTGCGTGTGGAGCATGGGGAGAGTGCCGATCACGCCCACGAGACCATCGCCTGGTACAACGAAACCCCGTCCGGCAATCAAGCGCTCCTGACTCTCTTCGAGTTGGCCACGGATGATCCAACCGATTCGACGCGGGTGGTGCGACTCTCCCATGGCGCGCGGGGCTACGAGACCCAGGTGGCCGCCGAGGTGGATCTGGGGATGCTGGCCTCGCCCGCGCCCTTGCCCTTGAATGCGGATCAGGCCGGGCACGGGGTGACCTTTTTCGTCAAGGATGCCGCGGGCGCGGTGATCGGACAGGCCGGCGTGCGGGTATCCCCGGTGTGGGATGGGCAGTGCGCCGGGAATCTGGGAATCTCCCGCGAGGTCGATTCGTTGGGCGCCACGGCCTTCACCCTGGCCAACGGTCCGCATTGCGTCGATGTCTGGCCCAGGCAGAGCGGAGCCTTCGCGGGTGGCGCGTTCGATGCCACCATCCCCGCCGGGGTGATCAACATCGTCCTCTCCTCCAATGCCCCGCAAGGGATTCCCTTCATGATCACCGATGCGATCACCCAGGTGGTCCTGGTGGTCAGCCCGGATGACCTGCCGCGCTACCACCACATCAGCGGACGGGTGACCGATGGGCTCTTGGCATTGCCTTACGCCGAGATCCTGGCCTATCCGTCGTCAGGTGGGATTCCGTTTCTGTTTCAGGCGGATGGCGCAGGCGTATTCGAATTCGATCTGCCCACCGGCTCTTATCGGTTCGCGTTTCGCCATGTGAACGGCGAGTCGGTGACCTTCGGCTATCTGACCGCCATCGACCCTACCGTGCCGCTTTCGTCCACGATGGGCAATGCCCAATACATCCACGCCAGCGCCCTGTTGGGCGAGGTCAAGTTGACCGCCGCTTTCCGGATCACCACCGCCACCCTCTCCGGAACCATCACCGACGAAACCAGCGGCCATCTGATCGAACCGGTGGTGGTGAGTGCCCGTTCCACCACCTCGGGGGTCTATCAGCGCGTGATTGCCACCTCCTCCGGGGCCTTTGCGATGCGTTTGCCGGTGAATCAGGAGTATCTCGTGCGGGTCGAGGGCAAGGGTGCGGGCATGCTCTATCGCGGCCATGTGGATGCCTTTGGCAATCTGGTGGCCTCCCAGGCCTCCCAGGCCGGCTTGAACCTGTCGGGCGATCGCCTGATCAACGGTGCGATCATCGACGCCATGGGTATCCCCACCTTCCCGGTTGGCGGACGGGTGACCGACGCCACGAGCGGGCAGGGGGTGGCCGGCGTGACGGTACGGGCCATCCATGCCCAGCGCATCGAGACCACGTTCGAGACCGTCACCGACGCGCAGGGCAACTATACCCTGGCGGTCGAGGCGGGTTCCTATCGGGTGGCCTTCTTCAAGGAGGGGTTCATCGCCGGTTTGGCCCATGGCGGTGGGAATGACGTGGCTTTGGGTGGGGATGCCACCGCGACTGTTTACCAGTTGGGAGGATCCGGCCCCGTCGCGTTGACCTTGCCGGTCGCCATGACCGCCAAAAGCGCCGGTGGTGGCGATCCCACGCCGACGGTCACGATCCGTGGCGATGTCACCAATACCCATGGTCTGGGTTTGGCCCATCTGCGCGTCGAGTTGTTGCCGGTTTGGGAGCAGAACTCCACGCCGGTCGCCATGGCCTCGGCCCAAACCGATTCCGCGGGACACTACGAGGTGGCCATTCAACCGGGATTCTATCGGGTCTATTTCCGCCCCGTTTATTTGGATCAACAGACAGGAAAGGTCGTGACCGTGCCCGGCGTGATCGGAGCGGGTGGCTTCGCCGATGGGCTGGGGCAGGTCACCGGGCAGGAGGGTGACGCGCGCCTCTTCGAGTTTACCGGGGACGAGCAGGTCAACGCGATGCTTCCGGGTGGGGTGCGGGTGGCCGGTCAGGTGACCCATGTCTCCGGGGTGGGGTTGAAGGGGGTCAAGGTCGAGTTTCAACCCGATTCCTCCCAAACATCGGCAATCCGTGTCGAGACGATCACCGACAACGACGGACGTTACGAGGCGTTCGTGATGCCGAATGCGAGCTGGCGGCTCTATTTCAATACCGCCTACTGGGATGAACAGAGCCAGAAGCCGATCAAGGTCGCGGCGGTGGGTGGGTATGCCACCGGGGCCGAGGATGACGGGGTGGGGGGCACCCTGGCCGAGGCCAAGGTCTATTCGTTTGCGGAGGAGAGTCTGCTCAACGTCCGTTTGAAGAGCGGGGTGCGGATCCAGGGCATGGTCACCGCCGCCGATGGGAGTGGTGTCGCCGATGTGCTGGTCCGTTTCCAGCCGGAGTGGGATGCCGATGCCAACACCATGGGCGGTTGGGGAGAACGGAGCACCGATTTCAGTGGCCATTACGAGTTCGACGCCCTGCCTGGCAACTATCGGATCGAGTTCTTGACCCGTTACTGGAATGGCGACACCCAGCAGACCGTGACCGTGGGCGAGGGTCGCCTGATCGGTGGTTTCGCGGATGGACAGGGTGGCGTGACCTCGGATTGGTCCGGCGCACGGCTGTTCAAGGTGGTCTCGTCCCTTGAGGTGAATGCCCGTCTGGGTGCCGGCATCACCCTTTCGGGTCATGTTGCCAACGCCGAGGGTAAACCGGCCATCGGTGCCATGGTCTACGTCCATCTTCGGGACTGGAGTCAGGTGTTCCATGTCCTGGTCGATTCTCAGGGCGACTTTTCCATGATCGTCTCACCAGGTCAGGCGTACCAGGTCGAGGTGTGGCCGGCCCAGTGCGCGCCGGAGAACACCGATCCGGCCCAAGGGTGTGGCGAGGCGTTCCTGCCGTTTTCTGGTGGCCAGTGGGTCACGCAACCGGATGCGGGTTGGGTGTCGGAGTGGAACAGCAGCGATCCGAACAGTCGTCCGGTGGTGGTGGCCAGCGGCGCGGCTCAGGTCGAGCCGATTCCAGGGGTGGTGATGGAGCAGAACGACCCGCACATCGTCACCACCCTGCGCATGGATGGACCGCTCAAGATCGATCTGTTGGTCGAGCAAGCGGTGGAGGTGCATGGTCGGGTGGTGGATGACCAGAACCACGGGGTGGCCAATGCCTGGGTGAGCAGCGATTTCGGGGATGGACCCACGGACGGGGATGGTTATTTCATCCTCCACCTGCCAGCCTCGGCCACGGTCAGCCAGACCAAATCGAGCTTCACCATCGGCATCTGGCCGGGCGGATACGAGGATCCCGAGACCCATGTCTGGAAAAGTGGCGATTTTGTCGGCGGCAAGGTGCGGTGTGATCCGGATGCCACCTGCCGGTTGACGATGGATGAGCGTCAGGTGACCGCCTTTGGCAGCGATCTGGTGCATGGCGTGCCCTGGCCGGCCTCGGATCTGGGCAACGACCATGCCGGTCTGGTGGTGCGGATCAACCGTGGGGTGACCGTGGAGGGGTCGGTGGTTCAGGATGGCCAGGGGGTGGGTAACGTGTGGGTGCATGCCCGCTCCCTCGACCAGGGGGGCGGAGCCGGGGCTTCCACCAACAGTCAGGGTTCGTTCGCGATCCGCTTGCCCACGCCGGGGGATGGCGTGGAGGTCTGGTATGAGGTCAAGGCGTGGAGCGACGGGTATCTGCCACCGGAGCCGGTTCTGGCGCGGGTGAAGGGGCAGGGGGTCGTGGCGGTGCATGCCATCGATCCCTCCAGATCGGTGGGCGCCGATGGAACCTATCGGCCCGTTCCGGGGGAGATGTTGTTGTCGGATGATCAGGGGGGGGTGCCGGTGCGGTTCAATCTCACCACCGGCAACACCATCTCCGGTCGGGTGACGGATGCCGAGAACA